>JANOBC010000366.1:0-13350 GCA_031411455.1 Limisphaerales bacterium | reverse complement strand
GATGGCGCGGAATTATCCGGCGAACGAACGCGACTTCTCCCGCATCAGCGGCGTGGGTGAAAAGAAATTGCACGAGTTCGGCGCGGCCTTCCTCGGCGAAATCGCTTCGCACTTGGAAACGAATGCCCGCCAGATTTTTGCCGATGATTCCTTCGCCGCGCCCGCCGCGCCACCGCCGCGCAAGAGTCTGGGCGATTCCGCGCGTGAAACGCTGCGCCGTTTCCGCAGCGGCCAGAGCGTCGAGCAAATCGCCCATGACCGCGACGTGACGACCGGCACAATCATGGGTCACATCGCGGAAGGAATCGAACGCGGCGAGCCGGTGAACCTCGCGAAATTTTTTACCACGGAAGAAAAGCAGAAGATGTTTGAAGCCTTCGACCGTCACGGTTTCGGCAACATCGTCGGCGTCTTTGAAGCGCTCGGCGGGAAGATTGATTACGGCAAGCTGCGCCTCTTCCGCGCAGCGGCGAATGCGAAAAAGTGAAGTCTAGCTGGTGGGTTTGGTCGCGCTGCGAAAAACCCGTCGCCGAGCGCAGCGTCAGGCGACGGAAATTTTCCTGTGCCATGAAGCCATCACACTTCAAAGTGTCCGCTGCGCGGACAAATCTGGTCGCAGCGCGACCAGATCCACCAAAGTAAGTTTTTATTTCTTCTCCGGCGTTTTGAACGTCGGCAAATTTGTATCGCCCAAATCAATTGAAGCCGAGTTGATGCAGTAGCGCAGACCTTTCGCGCCGGGGCCGTCCTCAAAAACGTGGCCGAGATGGCTGCCGCAGTTCGCGCACAACACTTCCGTGCGCTTCATGCCGTAGCTGTTGTCCACGCGCTCGATGACTTTGCCCTGCGCCGCAATTTCCGAAAAACTCGGCCAGCCGCAGTGCGAATCAAACTTGTCATCCGACTTGAAAAGAATTTCGCCGCACGCCGCGCAGTGGTATTCGCCGGGCGTCTTCGTGTCCCAGTATTTTCCCGTGAAGGCGCGCTCGGTGCCGGCCTCGCGGAGGACGTGGTATTGTTCGGGCGTCAAAAGTTTGCGCCATTCTTCTTCAGTGCGTTGGAGTGGAAACTTCATGGTGGTCGTGTTGGTTGAATTATTTCGTGCCGCCGGGCTGTTGGTGGATTCCGCCGAGCAGCCGCCCGCTGCCAGGCTGGCAACGAGCAGGGAGATTTTCAAAATTGTTTTCATTGGGTTAAACAGTCTGCGTTCCGCCGTATCAGTCAGACACAACCGACTCTGATGTTGTTCAATCATGCAGCCGCTCATGATTTCGTCTGGCGGGCGGATTGTTTTTTCTTCGCCGCGTCCGCTGCGCGCCAGAGATACCACGCCGCTGTCGTGCCGTGCGGCCGCCACTTCTTACCGAATGTTAGCAATGCTTTCGGCTTGGGCATCGCACGTTTTTTGTAGGCGATACGGAAACCGTTGCGCACACCGAAGTCGTCCATTGGCAAAACATCTTGCCGACCCAATTGAAAAATCAGAAGCATCTCCACCGTCCAGCGCCCGACGCCGCGCGCTTCGGTCAAACGCACGATGATTTCCTCATCGCTCATCTTTTCAATTTTGCGCACGGAGGGGATGGTTCCATCCAAAGTTTTCGCCGCGATGTCGCGGATGGCGGCGATTTTTGAAAAGGAAAATCCGCAAGCGCGAATCTGTTCGTCCGTGACGCCCGCCACATCTTCCGGCTTAGGAAATTTCCGTTTGGGAAATAATTTGATGAAGCGCGTGAGAATGGTGTTCGCTGCCGTGCCGTTGAGCTGCTGATGCGCGACGGCCTGCACGAGCGATTGGAATGGCGAACGTTTTGTCTGCGGTTCAAGTTTGCACGCGCCGATTTCCACGATGAGTTTTTTCATCACCGGATCGGCAGCGGACAGATGTTTGATTGCGGCGGCGTTCACGCGAGTGACTTCACAACTTCCTCAATCTTGGCAATGCCTTCGCCCGCTTCCTGTGGCTTGAGATTCAGCGACGGCAACAGGCGGACGATTTGAGTTCCTGCCGGAATTGTCAGCACGCCCGCCGCGTGCAGGCGGTTGACGAATTGAATCGCTGCGGATTTGTCGCTGGCGGCGAACGCGGGAATTTTTTCCGCGAGTTCTAGGCCGAGCATGAAGCCAATGCCGCGCGAGCGGGTCACGACGCTGGGATAAGTTTTCGCGAGCTGGTCGAGTTCGTTTTGCATCCACGCGCCAAGTTGGCGGGCGTTGTCGGCGAGCTTTTCTTTTTCGATGACTTCCAAAATTTTCAGCGCGACGGCGCACGCGAGCGGTGTGCCGCCGAACGTGGAGCCGTGCGTGCCCGCGCCGAGCAAATCCTGAAACGGCTCCCGCAACCAGAACGCGCCGATGGGAAAGCCGCCACCCAGTGACTTGGCCATCGAAAGGCCGTCGGGTAAAAAATCGGAGTGCGGAGTGCGGAGTGCGGAGTGCGGAGTTTCGCCTTCAAGAATCCGTTGAAAGCTCTGGAATTTTCCCGTGCGGAAATGGCCGCACTGCACGCCGTCCATCAACAGTAAAAGTTTTTTCTCATCGCACAACGCGCGCAGGCCGAGCAGATATTCCGGGGTGGCGGGCGTGACGCCGCCTTCGCCTTGCACGCCTTCGATCATAATGGCGACCGTCGCGGGCGAAATCGCCGCGCGCATCGCAGCGAGGTCGTTGTAGGGAATGTGCCGGAAGCCCGTCATGATCGGCTCAAAACCTTTTTTAACTTTGTCCTGACCGGTGGCGGCGATGCCGGCCATCGTGCGGCCGTGAAAGGAATTTACGGCCGTCAAAATTTCGTAGCGGCCTTCATCGTGGCCGAACTTGCGCGCAGCTTTGAACAAACCTTCATTTGCTTCCGCGCCGCTGTTGCTGAAAAAAACTTTGCCTGCGCCGATGCGTTTTACGATTTCCGCCGCGAGCCGTCCTTGCGGCTCGGTGAAATACAAATTGGAAACGTGGATCAGTTTTTTCGACTGTGCGACGAGCGCCTCGGTGATGGCGGGATGCGCGTGGCCGAGCGAGCAGACGGCGATGCCGCTGCCGAGATCGAGGTAGCGTTTGCCGGCGACATCAAAAACGTAGCTGCCATCGCCGTGGCTCAAGACGAGTTCGAAGCGGCCATAGCTGGGCACGACATTGCGCGCGAAGAGTTCGCGGATGGACTCGTAGTCGTTGCGGATGATGGCGGGCGGTGTGGGAACGATTGCTTGCACATGAATTATTTAACCGCAACGGAACGCAAAGGACACAAAGAAATATATTTTCTGCAAGGCCGGTGCGGGATGAATCACGGATGCGTCGCGTCATGAACTGCCGCCTTGTTTTCGCGTGTGAGTTTTCTGACAATCGGCGCCGTTCAATTCAATGAATCAGACGCTCATCATCGTGCCGACGGTCAACGAACGGGAGAATCTCCCGCGCTTGATTGCCAAATTGCTGTCGCTCCCCGTTGGCGTGGATGTGCTCGTAATGGACGGCAATTCTTCCGACGGCACCGGTGCTATCGCCGACGAACTCGCCGCCAAACATCCGCAGGTGAACGTCATTCACGAAAAAAAGAAAAGCGGACTTGGCCGCGCCTACATCGCAGGCTTCCGGTGGGCGCTGGAACGGAAGTATGAATTCATCTTCGAGATGGATTGCGACTTCTCGCATGACCCGGAAGAGATTCCTAATTTTCTCAAGGCGGTGGAAAATGCCGACCTTGTCCTCGGCTCGCGTTACAGCGGCGGTGTGCGCGTGGTGAACTGGCCTTTGAAACGGCTCGTGTTGAGCCGGTGCGCGGGCATTTACGTCTGGCTCGTGACCGGGATGCCCATCACGGATCCGACGGGCGGCTTCAAATGTTTCCGTCGCCGGGCGCTGGCGGCGCTGAATCTCGACGCGATTGAATGTTACGGCTACGGCTTCCAGATTGAACTGACGCATAAACTGTGGCGCGATGGTTTCAAGGTCACGGAGACGCCGATCACTTTTCTCGACCGCACGCATGGTCAGTCGAAAATGGCGGGCGGGATCATCAATGAAGCCTTTTGGTTGGTGTGGCGGTTGTGGTTGCAGAATGGCTGCCGCCGCTGGCCGCGCCGGAAACAATAATCTTCGCCGCCGGTTGTTGGTGTAGTCAGAAAGTAATGCGCCAATTTTCAGAGACGTTTTCCAAGCTTTCTTATTCAGTGGCTTGAATTCCTGAAGCGCAGGAACAGCCACGCTGCTATGCCAATCGCGGCGAAGCCGATGATGAACAACAGCACGGCGATGAGGTTGAAAATCTTTTTGGCGCGCGCCGCCGCATCAGCGGAATTGCGTTTCTCGCCTTCGGAAAATTGGCCAAACTGTTTGGTGAGCGCGGCGTTCACCACGTCCTCATTTTTTAATTCGAGCGTGAACCATTTTCCCTCACTGGCTTGCCACGGCTCCGGCAGGCGGGCCAGATTTTCTTCGCTGGCGAGGTGAAAGCCCCAGTGTTGCCAGAACGGAGAATTCTCCTGCGTCCACAGCCGAAACACGCCGAGGTTGGCGGCCAGTTTTTGAGCGCGATCCCAGAACAATTCCCGCGCCGCGTCCGCCACGGAAAAATCCGAGTAGCCTTCGCCGTAGAGCAGGGCGGCGGTGCGGACGATCTGAAAACCAATCGCGCCAACGACTTCGCCATCGCGCTCGACGACTTGAAAATCCGTGAGCCGATTTTCGAGCGGCTCCGTGGGCAACTGCATGGAAACCCAGATGGCCTTGAGCGCGGGCAGGTCGTCCACGGTGGCGCGGCGGATGATGAGGGCGGGCGGGTTCACGCGGAAAAATCTACCGCATCAAGGTAGTTGCAACAGGTAAAAATTTTGAGGCGTGAATGGCGTTAGCGGGTTGGTGAGATTGAAAATGCCGGGCGGGTCAAACGTGTTGGTCAGGGCGAACGTCCAGTTGGTGCGGGGCAAGGCGAGGTTGGTGGTGGTGCGGAGAAAATAATTTTGTCCCGGCCAGCCGTTCGAGCCGCGCAGGATTAAATTCGTGCCGGAGCGGGCGGCGAAATTGAAAACCGGTTTTGCCGCACTGCCATCGGCAGCGAGAGAATTAATCCAATCCGTGATGAGTTGCGTGGCGGCGGCGTTCGTGAGGTTGGACGCGAGCGGCGGCATCTGGATGGACGGCAACGCGCCGAGGTCGCGCGCGGAAAGGCGTGTGAGCAAAACCGAATTGGTCGGAGATTGGGGCGTGAGAATAAAATTATTCGGGCTGCCAAAATTATTCGCGGGCGCGGCGTTGACGAGATTCGCAGCGGAAGTGGGCGTGGTGATGCGGGCGTCCCAAGTGGCGCGCGACGCGGGGCCGCCGGGCTGATGACACTGCACGCAGTTCGCGGTGAGGAAGGAGCGCGCGCGGAATTCCAAATTGAATGCCGTGTTCGTAGCAGCGGCGAGCGCGATGAGCGTGGCCGGGTCATTGGTTACGCCGGGGCTGAAATATCCGGCGGCATTGAGGGCGGAAATTTGGTTCGTCGTGAGCACGTCGTAAGCGGTGGTGCGATTGAGTTGCGGCGTGTTAAAGCCGAGCGCGTAGCCGCCCGCCGTGGTGTGGCAGGCGAGACATTCGGAGCGGCTGGGGTAATGCCAGACTTGAGTGCGCAGCGTGCCGCCATCGTTGATGGTGAGCGTTTCATTCGTGCCAACTTCGGGAACGAGCGTGGCGTTCGTGAGCGAATCCCAGCGGTAGGTCAGGCCGTAAATGCCATTCGTGTTGCGGATGATGAAGCGCGTTTCCAATCGCTTGCGCGAGGCGGCACTGCCGTTCGTGAGTTCGATTTCAAAATGTTTAATCCACACGCTGCCGGTGGGAAAACTCCAGTTGCCGGTGGCGTTGAAAGTGATTTTTGAATTTATATTCGGCAGAGAAAACCAGCGCGTCTTGATGGCGTTGTCGGACCAGAACGGCACGTTGACCTCGTAGCCAACGATGCCGGGCGCGGTGGCGAGCGTGGTCAGATTTGTGAACGCGCCCGTAGCCGCGAGCGTGGGCGGCAGCGGCGTGCCGGTCACCGTGGCATTGTAATCCAGCCGTCCGATCTGGCCGTTGTTGACTAGGGCGATGAGGATGTCGCCGTTGCGTGGGTCGGTGCCAATCGCGGCTGGCCCGCTGGAAGCGGTGACGAGAAATTGAAACGGAACGGTGTTGCTCCCGTTATAGCGCAGCACCCAGACGCTGCCGCTGCCGTTGTCGCTGAAAATATAGCCGCCGTAAAGTTGGGTGAGCCGGTTGCCGCGATACACCACGCCGCCGATGACGGAGTTGCCGATGTAATTCGCCGTGCCACTGTGTGGGATTTCTTGGATGGGAAAATTCAATCCCGCCGGCGGATTAGTCAAAATGGTCGTCTGGCTGGGATAGAGCGTGGCGGCCAGATGCAGTCCTTCATAGTAGGCCCAACCAGCGTTGGCGCCGTTCGTGATGACGTCCACTTCTTCGTAGAGGTCTTGCCCGACATCGCCGACGTAAAGCGCCCCGGTCAGGTCATCAAATGAAAATCGCCACGGGTTCCGATAGCCGATGGAATAAAATTCCGTCCGCACATTCGTCGCGTTAAAAGTTTTGCCGTTGAAATTCGTCGCGCCGATGAAGGGATTATCCGCCGGGATGAAATAATTTGTCGAATTCGCCGGATGCGGGTTGGGCGGCAGATTCCCCGGACGCTTGTCCACATCGAGCCGGAGGAGTGCGGAAAAAAATTTATTCGTCAGCACCTGCGCGTTGCGGTTGCCGTTGAATTGCGCGCCCTCGTCGCCGACCGAGGCATAGAGATAACCGTCTGGCCCGAAATGCAGATCGCCGCCGTTGTGATTGCCGGCGGAATCAATTTGCTGAATCAAAATCTGCTCCGAACTGTTCAGCGCCACGTTTGCGTTCGTGGCCGTCGTTTGAAAACGCGAAATCACCTGGTGCCGCCCCGTGCCTTGCGACGTCGTCAGTTGCCGCGAGGAAAAGACGTAGAAGAAACGGTTCGTCGCGTAGCCCGGATGAAACGCCAGCCCTAGCAAGCCGGATTCGCTGTCCGATAAAACGTTCAACGACAGGAATATCGTCCGCGTAGGATTCACGAGGTTGGTGATGATGACGAGGTTGCCGCCTTTTTCTAGGATGAAGAGGCGGTTTGTTTCTTGCGGCGGCGTGGCCAGGCACAGCGGATTGGTGAGCAACAAAGAGGGGAACGCGTTGTTGACCGCGTAGCCAAACTGCGGCGGCGTGGCGGGCAGGTTGGTCAGCGAAGTGTTGCCCACGCGGACGAGTTGCGCGCGAGCCGTCCCGCCCGCCAGCAGCAACAACGGGAGCAGGACGGTCAGCAAAAATTTCATGCTGCGCAACCTAGCAGCGACGTGCGTAAAGTCAAACGGCCACCCGCCCGGCAGTGTTCTATTTTGAAAAATATCGCGCGAAGCTCGCGAAGGAAGGTGGCGAAGGAAAAACCAAGGATGTATTCGCTCCTTTGCCACCTTCGCGGCCTGCGCGCGGCCCGGCTTTTGAAATGATTCCACGACTCCGCAAATCACGGCACGAGCTTGAGGCGGTAGAAGTTAATTGGATTATTCGTCACGCTGAAGTCGGTGAACTGCCAGACGCCGGTGACGCCCAGCGTGTTCGTCGCGATGGGCGACCATGCGCCGAAAATTAAATTCGTCCGGCTTTCCAAAACGTAGGTGGAGCCGTAGCCGCCGTTCAGTTTCAGCGTCACGCCGGGCGGCTGGCTGGCAATGCTGGCAATGTTCGGCGTGGAATTCGTCTGCGGCACGACGGTGATGCTCACGGTTTGAAAATTGGTTCCGCCAAATCCATCGCGCACCGTGAGGAGGAACTGGTCGTCAACGTAGTTTGAATTTGAGTAGAACAACGTTGGGGTGGCGTTCGTCACGGTCACGCCGTTCGTGCTGGCGGCGATGGCCGCGATGAAGAGCGCGTCGCCATCTGCATCGCTCCAGTTCGTCGCGAGGTCGGCGACGGCGAGGTTCAAATCCAGCCCAGCGACCAGCGTGTAAAAAGCCGGCGTCACCGCTGGCGGATGGTTTGTGACGATTTGCAAAAGGAAATTCGTCGCCGGCAAATACGTTCCGTCGCCGGAATAGATCGCGGCGATGAGATTCGTGCCGCGCGGCAGATTTGAAATGTTCGTGCTGGTGGCCAGACCGGCGACCAGCAGTCGTAAATCAAACGCCGCGCCGTTCGTGAGAAATTGGATGGAGCCAGTTGAATTAGTCGGCGTGACGGCGGCGGTGAAAATTAAATTGTCTTTGAACCCATCAGGATTGGCCGAGGACGTGAGCGCAAGGCTCGGAGTGAAAAGATTTACCGTCAACACCGCCACCGCGCTGGTCGCCGCGCCGCCGGATGACGTGACGACGACGGAATAATTTCCGGCGCTGCCGGTGGTGAGATTGGAAAGTGTCAGCAAACTGTTGGTCTGCCCGGTCACCGCCGTGTTGTTGAAACGCCACTGAAACGCGAGCGGCGTGCAGGCGGTCGCCGCGACGCTGAAATTCGCGGACGCGCCGACGAAATTGGTCTGGCTTTGCGGCGGGCTGGTGATGAGCGGCGGCGTCTGGTCAAGCACCACCACGCGGTTGGTCGAGAACGATTTATTATTTGACGCGTCGGCGACAGTGATGACCACCACGTTGGTGCCGAGCGCGAGCAGCGCATTGTTCGTCGGGCTTTGCGTGATGGTGAGCGCGCCGGATAAATCGGTGGCGATGATGAAATTTGTGCCGGTTACGTTAGTTAGCAGCGCGACGCAATTTGAATTCGCTGCAACCACGAGGTTGGTGAAGCTCCATGAAATCACCGGCGGCGTGGTGTCGCGGATGATGACGGTGCGCGTCGCGGTGTTGGTGTTGCCGTTGCCATCGTTGGCTTTGTAAGTCAGCGTGTTGGTGCCGACGGAATTTATGTTCACCGTGCCGTTCGTGGTCACGGCGAGCGCGCCCGCGCAGAGATCATTCGCCGCCGCGCCGGGGTCGGTGAACGCGGCACCCAGCTCGTTGGTAATCGTAGCCGCGCCGTTCAAGGTGACGACGGGTGCGAGCGTGTCTTGCACGGTGAGCAGGATGTTGGTGGTGGCGCTGCCAAAAGAATTCGTGATGGTCACGGCGACGGTGTGATTGGGCAGATGCACATTGGTCAGCGTGAGCGTGGTGTTGGTCGCGGCGGTGACGGGCGAGCCATCGAGGCTCCATTGAAATTTCAGCGGCGCCGTGCCGCTGGCGGCGGCGGTGAAGGTGGCGTTGCTGCCGCACTGAATGGTTTGCGCGAGCGGCGCATTGGTGATGACGGGCGGCTGGCCGGGAATGACGACGTTCAAGATGGCCGACGAACTCGTTATGAGTTGTCCGTCTGGATTCGTCACCGTGATGGTGCGCGCGGTGGTCGCGGCGTTTGTTGCCACCGTGAGGTTCAAGGTGAGGTTGGTCGGATTGTTGTAGGTGACACTGTTTAGCGTGATGCCACCGCCGTTCACGGCGGCAGCGAGACGGTTGGAAAAACCGGTGCCAGGATCGAAGAAGCCCGCTCCGTTCGTCGGCGAACCGGTGACGGTGACGACGATGCCGGCCGCGCCTTGCATGACGGTGGCGGGCGAGCAGTTATCAGGCTGCGCCGGTGGCGGCGCCAGCAGGCGCGCGACTTGGACGCCGTAGGAATTGGCGGAATTGCAAAATTCCTGGATCGTCCACAGCGTCATGTCGTCGGACGGATCAACACTGGTGTAGGAATAATCACCCCAGCGGTTGTAAGGCGGATTGTAAGCGGTGGCACTGGCGGTGTAGAGGACGGGCGCGCGCATGGTGCCGGCGGCATCGCCCGCCAGCCGGCAAGTGGCGGCGGCGTTCGCATATTCGCTCGTGCTGGCGGTGGAACAACCGAGCGCGGCGTGGCCTTGACCGGAAACCATGATGCTGCCCATCCAATAAAACCGCGCGCTGGCGGTGCTGTCGTAAATCGTTCCGCTCTGAACCACGGCGGGGGTGTTGCCGGTGGGGATGCCGGACAATTGATACCAGCGCACACCGTCGCGAGTGACGCTGGTGCTGCCGCCGGAGCTATTGACGCCGACGTTGTGCGCCGTCCAGAGAGAGCCATTGCGGAAGTGCGCGGCGAGGAGGCGTTCGTCTAAGCCATCGAGCTGGCCAGCCGCGCCGCCGGTGTTGCCGAGGTGCGGCACGGTGAGCGGAGCCGTAAAGCTGGCGACGTTCGCGGTGATGTTGGCGGAGAGCGTCGGCGTGCCGCCGGGATTGGCGACGCGGCGCAATTGCAGCTTGGTGGCGGAGGCATAATCCACGCCGATGATGTAGCCTTCGGTGGCGGCGGGATCGAAGTTATCCACGCCCTGCGGCGTGTAAGGGCCGGCAGTGACCGGTTTCCCACCGCCAGTGGTGGTGGCGATCAGTCCGCGAAAGGCGGTCACCACAATCGGCCCGCCAGCGAGCAGGGAACTTTTCCGCACGACAAACGCGGTGGTGTTCACGAACGAACCAGCGGCGCTGAAAACATTCACGCCGATGTAGAGCGCGTTGGCATCAATGCCGAGCGAGGGATAATCGGCGAAATCTCCCGTGTCGCCCGTCGGTGAAACGAGGTCGTGCTGAAATTGGTAGAAACTCCACACGGTGCCAGCAGTGATGACGCTGGAATCGCTCACGGCAAACAGAACCCGGTTGGGCAATGTTCCCGTCTGACCGGGCACATCAATGATGATGACGAACCATTTTCCGGTGAGTCGGTCGTAGCGGATGCGCGGGTCGCTGGTGAAATTATTGTTGGCCGGCGGGGTCATCACCGAATTAAAAAACGGATCCATGCTCGTGTCCAAAACGCCGTCCGGCTGGCCGGTGGCCTTGCTGAAGGAACGCAGGCGGCCGTTGACGGCGACTATGAATTGCGCCGGGCCGACCGCGCCCATGGTGTCCGGCGGATACGAGTTGCAATCGGCCAGCGTGGCGGCGGTGAAACTAAGCGCGGTGCTGTTGCTGCCCAGCGGCCCGGGCTGATTGGTGAACGGCCCGTAAACCACGCCTAGGCTGGGGCCGCTGTTGGTGAGATAAAGCGGAAACTCCACCGTGTCATCGCGCAACGGGACGTTGGGATTCCCAATCAGGTTGGGCCGACCGCCCGCGTTCCGGTGGCGGAGAATGAGGTGGCGCTGATGTGGCTGGGCGTCGAACAACCGGGCGCGCGCCATGAGATTCGCGTTGGTCTCCAGGACGCCCGGCACGCCCACAAACGGCACGCCGGTTAATGAACCTGCTTGCGCCCAAACTCGTGAACCAGCCATCAAAGCTACGAGACAGACAACCGCGATTATTTGTTTCATCATGTTTAGCAACGCCCGGAAATTTTCTGGCAACGACTTCCCGCCCGCATTTCAGAATGCGGATTCAAGCACTCTATCCCATCTGAAAACCAAGTCAATTTGCACAACGATGCCGTTTCCGCTTTCCGACTTCTGCCTTCCGCTTTAACTTCTCCTCGTGTCCGTCAAATTCACCATCCTCGGCAGCGGTTCCGCCGGCAATTGCGCCTATGTGGAAACCGCCGAAGCGCGCATCCTCGTGGATGCGGGATTTTCGCCGCTGCAAATCCGCAAGCGGCTCGCCACCATCGGCAAGACCCCGGAAAATCTTTCCGCCATTCTCGTCACGCACGAACACTCCGACCACATCGCGGGCATCCTCGGCCTCGCGGATAAATTTCACATTCCCGTCTTCTGCAATCGCGGCACACAAGACGGCACCATCTGGGCGTTCAAAGCTAAGTGGGATTCCAAAAAGAAACCCGCCTTTGTCGGCATGGACGGAACGGAACATCTCAAATCAAAAATTGACTGGCGACTGTTTGAGACCGGCGCAAGTTTTGAGATCGGCGACGTGAGCATTGAAACCTTTTCCATCCCGCACGATGCGCAAGACCCCGTCGGTTATCTGCTCCGCACGCCGGCTGGCAACATCGGTTTTGCCACCGATCTCGGCCACGTCACCAAACTTGTGCTGGAACGCATCCGCGTCGCGAACGTCCTCGTGCTTGAATCCAATCACGATGTGAAGATGTTACAGGATTGTCCACGCCGCTCGTGGGCGTTGAAGCAACGCATCCTCGGACGCCACGGCCACATCTCCAACGTCACCGCCGCCGAGACCATCGCGCAAATCATGTCCGCCGAGTTGAAAAATCTTTATCTCGCGCACTTGAGCCGCGAATGCAACAAACCCGAACTCGCCGAACACATCATGGCCGAGCAGCTCCACCACCTCGGTGCGAAACACGTCCAACTGCAAATCGCCGGACAAGATGTGCCGTGTATGACTTTGGAAATGTGATTACAGCAAACTCTTCTGCGCTGTATTGCTTTCCTGCTTGGCCTTCTTGAAATTCAAGTCCGATGCGTGGTCGGGATGCTCGGCGCGGTGTTGGCCGGACAATAATCCGTCAATCGTTAGCAGTTGCACACGCGGGAATTTCCGCCCAGCGCCATCCGTGTAAAAGCCGGCGCTCGCGGCGTCGGCAATCATGCCGCGCGTTGGCTCCTCCAAGGAAATAAACAAACCAATCTCCGCGCCTTCACGTTCGCGGACGTGGTTGAGGGCGCGGACGTCGTCGGCCTTGATACCGCCGCCTTTCACGCTCACCACAATCTTGTTGGTCTTGAACGCGCCCTTGTCCTTGCTCTTCTTCTCGTCCTTGTATTCGTAGTCGCCGAAGAATTTCAGGCCGTCAATGCCGCCGTCCGCGCCCTTCTTCCTGCCTTGGAAGGGCTGGGCTTCCACGAGCGACACGGCCCACCATTGGAACTGGTATTTGTCCCGCGTGGCGAGGTCGCGCGCGGCGTCGAGGTCTTTGGGCGTGCCATGGACTTCAAACTTACATTTTGCGCCGAAGGAATCCTTGAGCCGTTTTTCGATGAGTGAAATGGCAAGGTGCGTGATGTCTATGCCGATCCATTTGCGGTTGAGCTTTTGCGCGGCGTGAACGGCGGTGCCGCAACCGCAGAATGGATCAAGCATCACGTCGCCTTCGTTGCTGCTCGCGGCAATGATGCGTTCCAACAAAGCCAATGGCTTCTGCGTCGGGTAGCCAAGACGCTCTTCATCAACTGAAAAGATGGGTTTGATGTCAGTCCAGTTATCGGAAACAGAAACACCTGGGCTTTCATCGAAGTAAAGCTTGCGCCTTAAACGTCCGTCAGTTTTTTGTGGAAAGAAAAGCCGTCCTTGTTTGTCGAGTTCCGCCATTTTTTCAGTTGATGAAGAGCGTCTTGGCTACCCGACGCAGAAGCCATTGGCTTTGTTGGAACGCATCATTGCCGCGAGCAGCAACGAAGGCGACGTG
>JANOBC010000365.1:0-17429 GCA_031411455.1 Limisphaerales bacterium | reverse complement strand
ATGCAGACGTGTATTCCGTATCTGCACGAGCAGATTGATTTGATCCGGCCCAAGGCCATCGTTGCCCTCGGCGCGACGGCGGTGGAAGGATTACTTGGCCTGACCGGCATCACCAAACTGCGCGGGAACTGGCAGACTTATCGCGGCATCCCGCTGATGCCGACGTTTCATCCTTCGTATCTACAGCGCACCAATTCGTTGACCGATAAGCGCCGCGTGTGGGAGGATATGCTGGCCGTGATGGAAAAGCTCGGGATGCCCGTCAGCGAGAAACAGCGGAATTTCTTTTTGAAGGCTTGAAACTTTTTTAGACAGAATTTACAGGATTAACAAAATTAGTAGCTGTTGATTTTTAATTCTAAAAATTCTGTCCATTCTGTCTCCTTTTCCGTATAACCACGCGCCATGCACGAACTCATTCAGAAGTTGAACGACTGGTATTCCCACGCGCTGCAATCCGGCGGCTATCCGCTCGTGGCGTTGATGATGGCCATCGAAAGCTCCTTCTTTCCGCTGCCGAGCGAAATCGTCATTCCGCCCGCCGCGCACCTCGCCTACACCGGGCAGATTCCGCTCACGCTCTGGGGCATCGTGCTAGCGGGAACCATCGGCTCGTGGTTCGGCGCGACGGTGATGTATTGGGGCGCCCGGCTCGCAGGCCGCCCGCTCATCCTGAAGTTCGGTAAATATTTTTTCATTTCACCCGCCAAGATTGAGGGCGCGGAACGCTGGGCAGCGCATTATGGCGCGATGGGAATTTTTGTTTCGCGTCTGTTGCCCGTGGTGCGGCATCTCATCGGCATCCCGGCGGGCATCGTGCGGATGAACTACTGGATTTTTTCGATCTACACGCTGCTCGGCTCCGCCATTTGGTGCGCGGTGCTGTGCTGGCTCGGCGTGAAAATGGGGCAGGATGAATCGCTGATGAAGGGCGAGTATCATCGCATCACGATTTGGCTGGCGGGCGCGATGATCGCGCTGGGTGGACTTTATTATTTCTTTGTCCACCGGCACATGAAGAAAAAATCTTAAGAGGGGATTAACGGGATTTTCAGGATTACTTTTCTTTGTCGAAGCAGAATCCTGATAATCATGTAAATCCTGTCTAAAAAGTCTTTGCGTCGCGGCGGCTTTGCGTTGAAATTCAGCGCGTGCCAGTTTCCGAAGCCATCCGCAAAAAGTTAAGCGCCGTCCCGCACAAGCCCGGCGTGTATCTGCACAAAGACCGCTTCGGCACGGTCATCTACGTCGGCAAGGCGCTCGATCTGCGCAAGCGCGTGAGCCAGTATTTTCAATCGTCGCGGCGCATGGGCTGGGATTTGAAATTCAACGCGCTCGTCGAGGCGATTCACGATTTCGACATCCACACCGTGCGGAGCGAACCCGAGGCGCTCATGCTCGAAAGCAAGCTCGTCAAGGAATTCAAGCCGCGCTTCAACATCAGCCTGCGCGATGACAAACGGTTTTTGATGTTGAAAGTAAATCTCAACGACCCGATCCCGAATTTCGTATTCACGCGCTTGAAGAAGAACGACGGGGCGCGTTACTTCGGGCCGTTTGTGAATTCCATGGCACTGCGTAACACCGTCGCGCTCGCGCGGAAGCAGTTCAATCTGCGCGGCTGCCGCGTGTTCACGCCGGGCGCGGCGGATTACAAGCATTGCCTCTACGCGCATCTGAAAAATTGCACCGCGCCGTGCGTTGGCAACGTCACGCAAGGGCAGTATCTGGCGCAGGTGAAGTCCGCGTGTGATTTTCTCGAAGGCCAGTGCCGCGAGATGCAGCCGCAGCTCGAAGCAGAAATGCGGAAGGCCGCCGCCGGGCAGGATTTTGAAAAGGCGGCGCAACTGCGCGACCTGCTCCGGGATTTGCAGGATACTTGGAAGAAGACGGAAAAATTTACGCGCGTCCCCTACACACTGCCGCTATCAATCAATCCGTCCAGCGATTTGGTGTCGTTGGCAAAAATTCTTGAACTGCCCGAGCCGCCAATTCGCATCGAGGGTTTCGACATCTCGAACATCAGCGGCACGTTCGTTGTCGCGTCGCTGGTGAGTTTTAAGAACGGCCGGCCTGACCGCGCGAATTATCGCCGCTTCAAGATCAAGACCGTCACCGGGCAGGATGACTTCGCGAGCATTGCCGAAGTGGTGCGGCGGCGCTACACGCGGTTGTTGGCTGAAGGCGGTAAAATTAGCGCGGCGCAAAAATCGAAGAACGATGACGACGGGCAGGCTGTTCCGGCGGAATTTCAAAAGCTGGTGAATGAAACGGAGATGAAAGTGCGGCGTGGCCTGCGCGTTAAAAACTTGAATGGAGGATTGAAGATGGAAGAGGGGCAAACGCCAATAAATCCATCCGCAATCTTCCATCCTCAACCTTCGCCGCAAAATTTGCCCGATTTAATTCTGATAGACGGCGGGCGCGGCCAGTTGAACGCGGCGGGCGCGGAATTAAAAAAACTCGGCCTCGAAAAAATTCCTATCATCGGGCTGGCGAAAGAGTTTGAAGAAATTTATCTGCCGGAAAAAAGTTTGCCGCTGCGTCTCGGCCTCGATCATCCGGCGGTGAAATTATTGCAGCGTATTCGTGACGAATGTCATCGCGTGGCGAACAGTTTCAACGCGCAGCTTCGCATCAAAAAAATTTCCGAGAGTGTGCTGGACGAGTTTCCCGGCATCGGCGACCGGCGCAAGGCGGCGTTGCTAAAAAAATTCGGTTCGGTGCAGCGGCTCAAGGCGGCGACGTTGGAACAGCTTGCGGAAGTTCCCGGCTTCGGCGGCAAGGCGGCGGAGGAATTGAAAAGCTTTCTCACCGCCCGTTCGTGATTCACGCCAGCGATTTCATATCAATAACAAAGCGGTATTTCACATCGCTCTTGAGCATACGTTCGTAGGCTTCGTTCACCTTTTGGATGGGAATCAATTCTATGTCCGAAACGATTCCGTGGTCGGCGCAAAAATCGAGCATCTCCTGTGTCTCGCGAATACCGCCGATGAGCGAGCCAGCAAACTGACGGCGTTTGAGGATGAGATTGAAGACGTTCACGGGCAGCGGCTCGGCGGGCGCACCAACCTGCGTGAGCGTGCCGTCGCGTTTGAGCAATTCAAGATAGGCATTGATGTCGTGCGGAGCGGAAACGGTGTCGAGAATGAAATCAAAACTGTTCAAATGTTTTTTCATCGCGTCCGCGTTTTTAGAAATGACCACTTCCTTCGCGCCCAGACGAATGGCGTCATCCGTTTTGCCGGGTGACGTGGTGAACAGCACGACGCTTGCGCCAAACGCGTTCGCCAGCTTCACGCCCATGTGACCGAGGCCGCCCAGACCGACCACCCCGACCTTCTGGCCTTGGCCGACGTTCCAACGGCGGAGCGGCGACTAGGTCGTGATGCCCGCGCACAGCAACGGCGCGGTCGCCGCGAGATCGAGCGACTGTGGCACGCGCAGGGCATAATTTTCGTCGAGCACGATTGTCTCCGCGTAGCCGCCGTAAGTTGTGACACCATGTTTCTTGTCCGCGCTATTGTAGGTGAACGTGGCTCCGGCCTCGCAAAATTGTTCTTCCCCGGCCTGGCACGATTCACATTCCCGGCATGAATCCACCATGCAGCCGACCGCCGCCAAGTCGCCCTCCTTGAATTTCTTCACGGCGGAACCAGCCTTCGTCACGCGTCCAACAATCTCATGTCCGGGCACGCACGGATAAGTCGTGCCGTGCCACTCGTTGCGGGCCTGATGAATGTCCGTGTGACAAATGCCGCAGTAAAGAATTTGGATTTCGATCTCGTTTGCACCGGGATCTCGGTATTGAAACGTGAACGGAGCGAGCGGTGAAGTGGCGTTGTGGGCGGCGTAGGCTTTGGTGTGGCGCATAATATTTTCTTTGTGGGCTGAATTTACGGCGACAACGCTTTTTGTCCAGTGCCGTTCACAAGCCAGAATTCCGTTTCAATTTCCCAATTCATTCCCTTAATCTTCTCACATGAACATTCAAGTGGCGGTTCTCTGTGACGCGGCGACGGACGACAACGGCAAATTAAATCTGCTCGGCGCGTTCGACACCATTTACGCGCCGCAGATGCCCGCCGTGCATCCGCAATGCGCTGTGGCGTTGCGCGTGACGTTCATGCCGGGCGATGAAGGCACACGCAAGCTCTCGCTCAATTTTATCAACGCCGATGGCCGCCCCATCATGCAGGCCATTGAACTGCCCGTGCCGGTGGCATTGCCGGACGACGCGCATTTTCTCACCCGCAATTTCATCGTGAACATCCAGCAGTTGAAGTTCGAAGAGCCGGGGCTGTATTCCGTGGACGTGCGGCTGGACGACGAAACGCAGGCGAGCATCCCGCTGCTGGTGAAAATGATCGAGCGTCCCGCCGCCTGATTTTTTGACAGAATTAACCGGATGCACAGGATTAATTTCGGCTGTGTGAGCTGTTTTTTTAATCATGAAAATCCTGTAAATCCTGTCCGCCTTTTTTATACTCCGCGCCAACATGAACGAACCCATTCTTCAGCTCGATCTCCCCGGCATCAACAAAGTCCGCTCCGGCAAAGTCCGCGAAGTCTATGACCTCGGCGACAGCTTCCTGCTCGTCGCCAGCGACCGCATCTCCGCCTTCGACGTCATCATGCCCAACGGCATCCCGCGCAAGGGCGAAGTGCTCACGCAGGTTTCGCATTTCTGGTTCGAGAAATTTTCCTCGCTCGTGCCAAATCATCTGCTCGCCAGCGCGAACGATCCATTGCCCGCGAACTTGCAGCCCTTTGCCGATAAATTGGCAAAGCGCTCAATGATCGTAAAAAAAGCCAAGCCGCTCGCCATTGAATGCATCGTGCGCGGCTACCTTTCTGGCAGCGGCTTGAAGGAATACAAGAAATCGCAGACCGTCTGCGGCATCAAGCTGCCTGCGGGATTGGTTGATTCTTCCGAATTACCCGAACCGATTTTCACCCCGTCCACCAAAGCCGAGGAAGGTCACGACGAAAACATCAACTTCGAGCAGGCCTGCAACATCGTCGGCACGGAACTCGCCACGCAGGCGCGCGACTTGAGCCTGATGATCTATAAAGCCGGACGCGATTACGCCAAACAGCGCGGCATCATCATCGCCGACACGAAATTTGAATTCGGTCTCTTCGAAGGCAAACTCATCCTCATTGATGAAGTGCTCACGCCTGATTCCTCGCGCTTCTGGCCTGCCGACCAATACGCGCCCGGTCGCGGCCAGCCGAGCTTCGACAAACAATTCGTCCGTGACTATCTCGAAACGCTGACGTGGGACAAAACCCCGCCCGGCCCGACGCTCCCCGCCGAAGTCGTCGCCAAAACCAGCGCGAAGTATTTGGAGGCGTATGAGAAGCTGACGGGGAAGAAACTTTGAAGTTATCCGTAGCGCCAGCGGCGCGGCATCTTTGTAGTAGCAATTCCAAAACAAATTAAAGCTCCGTTCAGGAGCGAAATATGCCGCCCCGACGGGGCTGGGGATTTTTTGTCGCGGGGTTCTATAAAGATTCCGCTCCTACGGAGCTAGTCTAGCGACAAGCCGAAGAACAATCGCAGCCACGGTTCCAATTCGTCCAACTCCACCGCCTTGCCGGAAGAAATCAAAAACGATTTCATGTTGGGTGTGATGCCTTCACCGGCAAAAACCACAATGCCGGGAATCGGCCAAGCCTCAATGTCTTGAATGGTAGCAGGGATTTTTTCTTCTGCTGACCCGCCGCCGCCTTGATACTTGCATTCTACACCCAGTGTCTTGCGAGACTTCGATTCGATGAGCACCACGTCAATCTTCCGATTCGCGCCCCAAATGCGTCTTGCGACATGAAACTGTTCCTTGTTTTCAAGGCCAAGTTTTTTGGCGATCTTGATGACCTCTTGGACAAGTTCGTCTCCGTTGTAAACTGCGGTAGCTTTGCCTGGCATAATTTTGAGTTTTAGATTTTGTTGGTGACCACGACTTCGTTGACGTGTCCGCGTTTTGAGCCGTCGCAGTTAATGGCGCGGCGCGCTTGCACGGTGTGGATTTGAAAATCGCGGTAGAGTTTGCGGATGAAAGGCGTGTCAGAGTTGGAAAGCATCAGGCACGCGCCGCGTCGGGCGGCTTCGGCAAAAACGGCATGGAGTTCGCGTTGTTCACCCTCACCAAAATCCTCCTTAGCGTAGGACGTGAAGCTGGCGGTGGTGGAGACGGGATAATACGGCGGGTCAACGTAGGCAAAGTCGCCGCGCCGAGTCTGGTTGAGGGTCTCGCGGAAATCCTGCACGGCCAGATGCACGCCTTCCAGCGCGCGACTGGCCGCCAAAATGTTTTCCTCGTTGTAAAGGCCGGGGGTTTTGTTTGAGCCAACGGGAACATTGAATTCGTCGCGGGCGTTGACGCGCCAGAGGCCGTTGAAACAGCTCTTGTTGAGGAAAATCATGCGGGCGGCGCGTTCCACAATTTTCCTGTCGTCGCCGGTCAGATGGTGCTGGGCGCGGACGAAATAAAAATAGTCGTCACCTTTGGCTTTGAATTCAGCGGCGTGTTCGTCCAGCCGGCGCATGAGTTCGCGGGGGAAATCGCGGACGGCGCGATATGTATTGATGAGTTCGGGATTGATGTCGCGCACGAACGCTTTCATTTTCGGAAAGCGGTGCTTGAGGTGAAAGAACACCGCGCCGCCACCAATGAATGGCTCGAAATAGCGGGTAATTTCCGAGGGGAAAAATTCGTTAAATTGTGCGAGGAGTTGTGCCTTGCCGCCGACCCATTTCAGGAACGGTTGCGCCCCACGACTAACCCCGTGTGCTGGGACAAATGGGATGAAAACTTGTTCGTCATTAAGCTTGCCGTTGCCTTCGGGCTTGTGAAGTGCCGGAGCGGGAATCTTGCGGCGGATTTTGTAGCGGATGGGTTTTGGATCAGATCTCTGATCAGGCCGCTTGCTGCTGGCGGCTTTCGGTGAAAAACGCTTCCGCCCGGACGATTCAGACATTCCCGTAGATCGATCCCGATCCACCAAGAATGATCAAGCCAAAACATTAGATATGTCGAATGTTCCGAACGTCGGAATTCGAGTCTGCTGTTGTAATGGCTTATGCTGTCAAACATCGGACGATTGTGGGGAGTAATATCCGCACCTGCCGAACTGACGCGGGCCTGACCTTGGAAAAATTGGCGGAAAAGGCGGATTTAAGCTGGCCTTACCTTTCTGAAATTGAGCGCGGTCGTGAGAATATTTCACTCGATAAACTTGTTAAGATTGCACAAGCGCTTGACGTCCGTTTGTCAAAGTTGGTTGAGGGCGTGTGAATCGGCTTCGTAAAGTGGGCACTACATTCTAGCGCAGCTTTTCACCTTGGTAGCTTTCCGTTATGGTTTTGGCGTGTGCGCCTTCACCAAAATCTCATTGCCAACCTTACGGTTGCGTCTGCAACGAATCGCCTCGCGAGCAGACGCGAAAATGGCGCAGCGCTTTTTCAAAACCGCGCCGGGCGAATATGGCGCGGGCGATAAATTCATCGGCATCCGCGTGCCGGTCTTGCGCACGCTGGCCAAGGAATTTCGGGCGTTGCCATTGCCCGAGGTGACGGCGTTGCTGCATTCACCCATCCACGAGGAACGGCTGCTGGCATTGCTGATTTTGGTGGACGGTTATGCGCGGGCCGCTGCCGCCGGTCGCGCCAAAATCTACGCGCTCTATCTGGAACAGCTCGACCGCGTGAACAACTGGGATCTGGTGGATACGTCCGCGCCTTACATCGTCGGGCCGCATCTGGCGGAGCGGTCGCGGGAGATTTTATTCCGGTTGGCGTGCTCGAAAAATTTCTGGCATCGCCGCGTGGCCATGCTCGCGACGTTTCATTTCATTCGGCAAAAAGATTTCGCCGACGCGCTGCGGCTGGCTGAACAATTGCGCGATGACGAACACGATCTGATGCACAAAGCCGTTGGCTGGATGCTTCGCGAAATCGGCAAGCGGGACTTGGTGGCGCTCAGAACATTTCTCGACCAGCACGCGGCGCTGATGCCGCGCACGATGTTGCGTTACGCGATTGAAAAACTGTCGGAACGCGAGCGGCAGCGGTATCTTCAGGCGGGCAAAGCCTGAACCATGCAAACCCTCGTCGAAGATTTTCTGCAATACCTGCGCCACGAGCGCGGGCAGTCGGACAACACGGCGAAAACCTACGCCGCGCTGCTCGGCAAGTTCACCAATTGGGCAGCGAAACAAAATCTCGCGGACTGGCAATCGGTCGAGTTGAAACATCTCATGGCGTTTCTCGCGCATGAGCGGACGCGAAAACTGTTGCCGAAGGGACGGAAAAATTCTGCGACGGGCCAAAGCGATAAACCAGATGCCCCCTCTCCCCGGCCCTCTCCCATCGGAGGGGCGAGGGAGAAGTCAGGGCGGTTGAGTGGCGAGAGTGTTTATCTGGAAATCGCGGCGCTGCGGGCGTTTTACAAGTTTGCGGAGAACGAAAAAATCCTACCATCAAATCCGGCGGAAAATCTTTCACTACCGCGCCGCTGGAAACGTTTGCCGAAGGCGTTGAGCAATGACGAAATCACCCGCCTGCTCAAGCCGGAGGCAATTACATCGCCGGAAAATCTCTGCGATCAGGCGGTTCTGGAACTGGCTTACGCTTCCGGCTTGCGGTTGTCGGAATTGAAAAATCTGCGGCTGGAGCAGTTGCATCTCGACGCCGGCTTCATCAACGTCATCGGCAAGGGAAATAAAGAACGTGTCGTGCCAGTTGGGAAAACTGCGATTGCGGCACTGAACTGTTTCATCGAAGGTGGAAAAAGTGGGCGCGGAAAATTTGTGAATCCAAAATCACCGGCAAACGTTTTTCTCACGCGGCGCGGCACACCGTTCGCGGCGGTGACGTTGTGGAAGCGCATCAAGAATCGCGTGAAGCGCGCGGGCATCGAGCGCAACATCACGCCGCACATGCTGCGGCACAGTTTTGCGACGCATCTGCTGGAGCATGGCGCGGATTTGCGCGTGATTCAGGAATTGCTCGGCCACGCGAGCATTGGCACGACGGAAATTTACACGCACGTCACGAGTAACCGGCTGCGGGAAATCCACCGGAAATTTCACCCAAGAGCATGAGTCCGCAGATTTCGCAGATGGACGCAGATTCTTTAATCAGCGAAATCTGTGTAATCTGCGGAAAGGGTCTTCACTCAAAATCGTAAATTGTCGCCTTCGTGCAGACGCGCTTAAAAACTTTCTCCACAAACTCAAGGTGCTGCGGATGGACTTGATAGGCCTGCTCGGCCGTCTTGCTGGGGAAGATAAGATTCAACGCGACTTGGTAAGATTGATCCACGACTGGTCGCGGGCTGGGCGACATTTTGCCGACGTGGAATTGCAGCACGCCGGGGATGGCCTTGAGATATTGGTTTGCACCGGCGACGAGTTCGTCGGCGGCGTTCGGTTGCGCGGGGTCGGTCCAGAAGATGACAACGTGGGAGAACATAATTTTCTTGCGGAGAATTTTCGCCGGAACGACGATAAGGGCAAGCAAGGAATTTAGGATTATGCAGCGATAATTTGCGGCGTGATCCGTTTAATGGAAAATTACGTTATGAAGCGCCGTTTCATCAGCATCGTCATTTGCGCCGTTTTCGCAGGCGCAATGCACGCGCGCGCCCAGGAAGAATCTGCCATTCGCTTGGAAGACGAAAATCCGGCGTGGCGGGCGGCACTCACACCGGATGCGGCGGAAATTTTTTCGCCCAAGAGCAGCCAGCAATTTCCGCCGGTCATTGCGCCTAAATTTGGCCCCATCGTTCCCTCGGCGCAGCAACCAGGCGGGGCGCTTTCGGGCCGCATCGTGTTCATGAATTCCGGCCACGGGTGGACGTTCGACCCAACGTATTGGCGACTGCAACGCGCCACGGCCCTGAACGCCATGAACGAAGATTACGGCAATCTTGATCAATTGAATTTTTTTGCGGCCTACTGTTTCAATGCCGGTGCCATCATTGCTTCCATGCGTCCGCTGGGGCAGCAAACCAACGAAGTGGTCATTGATAATGACGACGCGGCGGTGACGTTTGCGGGAACGTGGGGCAGCAGTGGCAGCGCAACTTTCTTCGGTAGCGCAGGCGATGTGCCGTATCGCTTCGCCTCATTTAATGCCAGCGAAACTGCCACCGCGACTTACACCCCGACGATCCCAGCAACGGGATATTATCCAGTCTACACTTGGGTGCTGGCCGGTTCTGATCGCGGCAGTCAGCTCTATCGCATTCGCCACACAGGCGGCGAAACGCAGTATCGCGTGCCGCATCACATGGTCGGCAACGGCTGGATTTATCTCGGTGAATATTATTTCAACGCGGGTTCCAACGCGGCCAACGGCTCCGTCATCATCAGCAACCTTCGCAGCACGACGAATGGCAGCGTGGTCATCGCGGATGCCATCCGCTTTGGTAATGGCATGGGTTCCGTGGATCGCGGTGGCGGCGTTTCCACTTATCCGCGCGAAGAGGAAAGCTGCCGTTACTGGATTCAGGCAAATCTCGGTCAGGGACAATCCACCACGCTTTATGAAGGCAGCGGCGACGACGAGCAGGACAGTTGGTCGGCGCCCGCCAAGATGTCGGTGGAAATGAATCGCGAAGCCTCTGGCTCCATTTACAAACGCATTCACATCAGTTTTCACTCAAACGCCAGCACCGGCATTCCCACCAATGCCACGGCGCGTGGCGTGGAAGGGTTGATCACCGGTTCGCCCACGCCCAATCAGGCCGCGCTCGCGCAATTGTGTGGCCAGACGGTGAATGACGAATTGGTCGGCATCGGTTCGCCGCCGTTTGAATATGCTTGGAAAAATCGCAGCACCGTGACCTACACGGGAGCCTACGGTGAAATCAGCAACGGCAGTTTCGTGAACGAAATGGACGCCACCATCATTGAGGTCGCCTACCACGACAATACGAATGACGCCCCCCTCATGCGCGATCCAAAAGTGCGCGATGCCGTGGGCCGCGCCGCCATGCACGCCGTGGTGAAATACATGAATCAGTTCGACACAAACGATGTTGTGCCGCTGATTTATCTGCCAGAACCGCCGTCGAATGTCCGTGCCATTGGCCGCACGAACAATATCGTTGCCCTCACGTGGGCCGCGCCGGTCAGCGTGGCGAACAGCGGTGCGCCGACCAACTACGTCATCTACCGCTCGACGAACGGCTACGGTTTTGGCAACCCGGTTTCCGTCGGCAACGTCACAAATTTTTCCGTCTCAAATCTCACGGTGGATGTGGATTATTATTTTCGTGTCGCGGCGGCAAACGCGGGCGGTGAATCTTTTCCCTCTGCCGTCGTTGGTTGTCGCCCGCCGCTGACGAGCGCGTCAACGAAAGCACTTTTCGTGAATGGCTTTGACCGTTATGACCGCACGACGAATCTGAAACAAAATTTCGTCGCGCAAAATTACGTTCCGCCCGGTCCGACCGGTGGCAACGAACGCGTGTTGCCGCGTCGCGTGAATGCGTTCGATTACGTCGTGCCGCACGGGAAGGCCATCAGCGCTTACGGCATGGCGTTTGATTCGTGCCATCACAATGCCATTACAAACGACCTGGTCACGCTGACGAATTATCCCATCGTCATTTGGGAGAGCGGCAATGAATCCACGGGCGATGAAAGTTTCAGCAGTGCGGAGCAAATCAAAGTCACGGCGTTTCTGGCGGGTGGCGGGAATCTATTTGTCTCCGGCTCGGAAATTGGCTGGGATTTGGATCGCGCCAGCGGGCCAACGGCAGCGGATCGCGCCTTTTTTAATAACCAACTTCACGCTGATTACATTGCCGACAGTTCCAGCTCGTGGAATTTCAGCGCCAACAACACCTCACTTTTCGCCGGCAACACCAACGGGACTTTTGACGACGGTTCGCGCGGCATTTACACGGTTGGCTACCCCGATGTGATTGCGCCGACAAATTACGGCACGTTGGCGGGCATCAGCTACAGCAACGTCGCGAGCGGCGCGGCAGCGGTGGTCTACAACGGCAGCGCGGGCGGCGGCAAGGTTGTTTATCTCGCGTTCCCGTTCGAGACCATCACCAGTGCGGCGGTGCGCAATGCTTATATGTCCAACGCGCTAAATCTCTTCACTGCGGGGCCGCTGAAGTTTGATTCCATCGCGTCGCTGTCGAGCAACCGGGTGAAGCTCGCCCTGAGCGGCGCGGCGGGCGTCTACATTGTGCAGACCGCCGCGGTGCTGAACGTCTGGGGTTCGCTGACCAATCTCACAAACACGAGCGGCGCGCTGACGTTCACGAACAGCACAACGGATTCCGCCGTAAAATTTTTTCGAGTGAAGTCTTATCCCTGAACTATTCGGCGACCGCTTCTGTCAAAACTTCTGCTAGTGCCGTCACCGATTTTTTCAGCTGCGCTGGCGTAATCGTCAACGGTGGAGTGAAGCTGATGACATTGCCGTGCTCGCCTTCCGGTAGAAAAATGTAGCCGCGATGCAGTAATTTTTTAATCGCATCCAAGGCGATTTGCGTGGCCGGTTTTCCGTCGGGTAAAATCAGTTCCACGCCGAACATCAGGCCGCGACCGCGAGCGGAAATGCGGAGTGCGGAGTGCGGAGTGCGGAGTAAATGGAGTTCGGTTGCCAAAAACTTTCCGAGCGCGGCGCTGCGGGTGCAAAGTTTTAACCTTTTAATTTCCGCAATTTGCGCGAGCGCCATCGCGCAGCCGACGGGATGGCCGAGAAAGGTGCTGGTGTGAATCGCCTCGCCCGTCGAGGCTGGCCACGCAGTGTCCATGATGTCCGCGCGGCCCACACAGGCGGAAAGCGGAAAGCCGCCAGTGAGGGCTTTGCCGAGGCAGATTAAATCTGGTGTGACGTTTGAGTGTTCGCAGGCGAACCATTTTCCAGTGCGGCCAAAGCCGGTATAAATCTCGTCGACAATGAGCAGCGCGCCGTGTTGGTCGCAGAGTTTGCGGAGCAGTGGGAGAAATTCTGGCGACGGAACATTGCAGCCGCCGCGGGCTTGAATCGGCTCGACGAGAATCGCGCCGATGCGTTCGCGGCGGAAAATCTGGCGGAGGGATTTTTCCAACGTGGGCAGTTCGTTTTTCTTGCTGGGAAATTTGGCGAAGCTGCCGAACTCGCGGAGTTGGGAGCGGAACGGGCGGCGGAAATGTTCGCGGTGCGTGGCGTTGAGCGCGCCATAGCCAAGGCCGTGATACGCGCCTTCAAACGCGATGATGCCGCGATGGCCGGTGGCGAGCATCGCAGTTTTCAATGCGGCTTCGACCGCTTCAAAACCGGAACTGCCGAAGATGACTTTACCCAAATGCGGAGTGCGGAGTGCAGAGTGCGGAATAGATTTATTCCACCGCTCGAAGGTGATCCGGCTCAACTCGCGCGCGAGCTGCGCCTTGAGCGCGTGCGGATGCACATCGCCCATCGCGTGCAGGAGTTTTCCCATCTGCATCTGTCCGGCGTGGACGACGGCCTTGTTTGCATGCCCCGCAGCGGTGACGCCAAAGGCGGCGGTGAGGTCGAGATATTTTTTACCCTCCGCATCCCAGACGTGAACGCCCTGCGCGCGTTCCCAGACAATCGGCCATGAGCCGTCCGCCTCGGTGAACAGCACGTTGCGCGACTCGTAGGCGCGCAGCAGGGCGATGGTTTTTTTAGTTTTCATTTTTTAGCCACAGATGGACACAGATGAAACACAGATCAGGCATCCGCAGATTGCGCCGATTAACGCAGATTTTAGTTGCCGGTTCATCTGCGCCAATCCGCGAAATCTGCGGATAAAATCTTTCCCCATCTGTGTTTCATCTGTGTCCATCTGTGGCTTAAACTCCGCGCTGTTCGGGTGGCCAGATGATCTTGTGCTGCTGGATTTGGAAACGAACCGGCAACGCATCGGCAATGATTTTTTCGGCGAGTTCCTTCCGCGAGATGGGCGTGAGTCCGGCGGGAACTTTTTTGAGAACTTTGCTCTGCTGTTCCGGCGCGAGGGGATGCACCCACGAAAAAAGCAGCGGGCAGATGGCGGCTAGTTTGTGCCCGGCAATCTGCTGTTTGGCCCAGTCGTAATCTTCGGCTGTGCCGATGACGAACTTCACTTCGTCGGTGGCTTTCAGGTGCGGGATGTTTTCCCAACGGTTGCGCGCGACCTCGCCGCTGGCGGGGCATTTCAAATCCATGATGCGGCGGACGCGTGGATCAATTTGAGAAATGTCATGCGCACCACTGGTCTCGATTAAAACGGTGAAACCGGCGTCGCACAGTTGCGCCATGAGCGGCAGGGAATTTTTTTGGAGCAACGGTTCGCCGCCGGTGAGTTCGACCAGAGGAAGTGCGGAGTGCGGAGTGCGGAGTGCGGAGTTTTGGAACGGCGCGGCGAGTTTTTTTACTTCGGCCAAAATGTCGGCAAGCAATTTCTTTTTTCCTTCCGTGAACGCATACGCGGTGTCGCAGTAGGCGCAGCGGAGGTCGCAGGCGGTGAGGCGGATGAAGACGCACGGCAGCCCGGCGAAGGTGCTTTCGCCTTGCAGGCTCAAATAGATTTCATTGACGACGAGCGTTTCGGACACGCGGAAAAGCTACGCGGAAACGGCGCGGTTAAACAGGTTTTTTCACGTCGGGACTGGAATTTGCCGACGGCTGGCTTATCTTGCGCACATTCAGATGATGAAAAATAAAATTCCCATGGCGGCCGCTGGGTTGGGGTTGCTGTTCTTTGGCGCCGGGCTGCGCGCACAGACGATGGATGTCATCGGCGTGACGGCATTGAGGTCGGTGGCGACCAATCTGAACGGCGCGGGCATTCGGGTGGCGCAGCCGGAGGCCGCTGCAGCGAATGATTTTGAAGTTAATCCGGTGACAGCTGGTCAGCCCACGAGTCTGTTCACCTACATTTCCACGCTCGGCAGCGCGACGACTTATCCCAACATTGTCGGCTCGGAGTCCGGTCACGCAGGGGAAGTGGCGCGGCAGTTTTACAGTCCGGTCTATGGGGTGGCGACCAACGTGGCGCATGTGGACAACTACGAGGCGAACCATTTCATCAACATCATCGTGAATACGCTCACGCCGATCAGCGCCAGCATTGTGAATCAGAGCTTCGCGGACCCGGACACGAACAGTCAGTCGAGCTACGACACGATTTACGATAATTACGCCGCGCAGTTCAAAACTTTGTTCGTCTCCGGGGCGGGCAATGATGCGCGCGTGGAACCGCCTTCGACCTGCTACAACGGCATCAGCGTGAGCGCGTATCAAAACGGCGTTACCTACGGCGGGGTTGGCCCCACGCCGAGCGGCGGACGTTGCAAGCCGGACATCACGGCACCCAATGTTTATACGAGTTTCACCACGCCGCTGGTGGCTGGCGTGGCGGCGTTGCTGGCGCAGGCGGGCGGGCGCGGCGATGGCGGCGGCGATACGAATTCAGCCACGGATCTGCGCGTGCTAAAAGCCTTGCTGCTCAATGGCGCGGTGAAACCAGCGGGCTGGACGAATGGACCGGTCACGCCGCTGGACGCGCGTTATGGCGCGGGCTTTTTAAACGCGCTGAATTCTTACGTGCAACTCACGGGCGGAAAACAAAGTTTCATCGTCACGAACAAAGTTTCATTGAACGCCGCCCACCCGCCCACCGGCGATACTGGAACGGTCGCCGCCTTGAGCGGTTGGAATTTGGCCACGAATGTCAGCGGGCGGTCGAATTCGACCGGGTCGCAGAATGATACGATTCATCATTATTATTTCAACGTCTCCAATAGTTCGCCAGCGGTGCGGTTCACCGCCACGGCGACGTTGGTGTGGATTCGGCAGCAAAGCCAAACCGCGATCAATAATTTGAATTTGTTTTTATACAACACCGCGAACAGCAATCTGGTAATGAGCAGCACGAGTTCGGTGGACAACGTGGAGCATTTGTATGTCACCAATCTGGCGCAAGGCCGTTACGACTTGCAGGTGTGGAAGGCGGGCGGCAATAACACCGCCGTGGTCAGCGCGAGCGAGCCGTATGCGCTGGCGTGGGAATTTGTGCCGCCGCCGGTGCTGGCGGTTTCTGGCGGAACGAATCACGCGCTGAACTGGCCGCTGTATCCGGCGGGATTTTTGGTGGAGGCGCGGACTAATTTGATTTCCGGCGCGTGGAGCACGAACGGATTTCCCTTCCCCGTCGTCACGAATGGCCTGAACAGCATCCCGCTGAACACGACGAATGCGGTGCAGTTTTTCCGACTGCGGAAGCCGAACTTGTAAATTTGGTTTTGGTGGGGCGAGACTCCGTCGAGCCCAAGTTAAAATTCCCCAGCGCAAAGTGCTTTCCGATTTTGTAGCTTTGACCGATGGCTTCGGTGATGAAATTTTTCCCAAGCTCCACCGCGTGCGGCAAGTCGTGACCAAGCGCGAGCGCCGCCGTGATGGCGGCGGAATAAGTGCAGCCGGTGCCGTGCGTGGAA
Source organism: Limisphaerales bacterium (assembly GCA_031411455.1). Classification (GTDB taxonomy): domain Bacteria; phylum Verrucomicrobiota; class Verrucomicrobiia; order Limisphaerales; family UBA11358; genus UBA11358. The sequence goes on along the minus strand of JANOBC010000365.1, from coordinate 968 downwards.
ACGCCTTTCACGAACAGCGCTGACAAAAGCAGTTCCGTTTCGCCGTCGAAGAAAACGTCAATCGCCTCGCGGCAATTTTTCAGATGGCCGCCCTTCAGCAAAACGGCGCAGCCAAATTCGCTGTGAATTTTCCGGGCGGCGACGCGCATTTTTTCCGGCGTGGAAATTTTTAGGCCGGTGAGAATTTCCGCTTCATCCAGATTCGGCGTAACGAGCGTGGCGAGCGGCAATAACTTTTCGCGCAGGATTTTTTCGGCGGATGGCTTCAGCAGACGCGCGCCGCTCGTGGAGACCATCACCGGGTCAACAATTAAGTGCGGAGTGCGGAGTGCGGAGTGCGGAGTGCGGAAAAAGTTTGCGACCACGCGGATGTTTTCTGCCGAGAACAACATTCCGGTTTTCACCGCCGCTGGTTTTAGTTCGGCGAACACGGCCTCAATCTGCTGCCGTAGCATTTTGGGCGAGCATGCTTCCACGCCGAGGACGCGCCGGGGATTTTGCGCGGTGAGGCAGGCGATGGCGCTCGTGCCGTGGACGCCGAGCGCGGCGAACGTTTTCAAATCCGCCTGAATGCCCGCGCCGCCGCCGCTGTCGGAACCGGCGATGGTCAGGGCGACGGGTAAAGTTTTTCTCGTGGTCATACTACGTCCGAAAAAATTAACGCAAAGGCGCAGGGAGGCAAAGGCGCAAAGCGGCGGATAGATTTGAACTTTGCGGCTTCGTGTCTTGGCGTCTTTGCGTTACGGCATTTTGTTTTCCGGCGTGAACGCGAGCAGCGGGCCAATGGTCTTGCGCATCAGGATTTCGCTTTGGCCGGAAACCAAGAAATCTTTGAGTTCGCCGACGCGCTCGTAGCCGAGCCGTTCGTAAAACTTTTGCGCGCGCGGGTTGAAAGACGACACGCAAAGGAAAACATTCTTGCTGCGCTGGAAGATTTCAGCTTCCGCAAACCGCATGATTTTTTCTCC
>JANOBC010000364.1:0-5513 GCA_031411455.1 Limisphaerales bacterium | reverse complement strand
AGATCCGTCATATACTGAATCCGCAAAAACCGGAATTTGGGTAACATTGCCTCCACTGGCAGAGGTCTTGCGCCAGTAATCAGAGCTGGGGCCTGCCATAGTAACACCAATGGCGGAGGCCGGTGGATTCATGCTCCAAGCGTTCATACCATAACTCCCATAGTCACCGGCTACTCCCCAGTAGAGCACGGGATAGCCGTTTGTGCCGAAGATGCCCCACGAAATTTTGGAATTGTCTGTATTGCCGTTAAATTGATTTCCCGGCGCGAGTTCGCTCCGATACGTTTTGGCCGCCGGGCAAAGCCGGATATTCGGATTGGAATAATAGCTTCGCAATGTGGACATCCACTGACCGGAAGTATTGTTGACCGCCGGACTCCAACCCGGTGGCATGCTGTCCGTATTGTCGCCGCCATAGAGCGCGAAACAGATACCCCATTGATGCAGATTCGACAGGCACTGGGCTCGCAGCGCCCGCTCCTTGGCCTTGCTCAACGCCGGCAGCAGCATCGCCGCTAGGATGGCGATGATCGCAATGACCACCAGCAATTCAATCAGGGTGAAGGCGGGAAGCCGACGACGTAAACGAACACAAAATGGCACGTGCAGTTGGGCAAACATAAGTGATGAAGACACTATGACCCACGAAGCTGAATACGCCTAGCCTCACAAATGTGTGGTTCTCGCCAAACCAGATCGTCCGGCGATCACTCACTTTTGACCGACCGGAACTTCAGCGCGGCTTCCGTGCGCGAGCGGACGTGGAGCTTGTTGTAGACGTGGCGCAGATGCCAGCGCACCGTGCCGTCGGTCACGCCCATCCGATCGGCGATCTGTTTGTTGGGAAATCCCTCGGCCAGTAGTTCCAAAATTTCCCGTTCGCGTGGCGAAAGATCTTCCACCTCGGCGGCGGCCGCGAGCGGCTCCTGGAATGAAAAGATGACCTTCCGCGCAATCTCGCGCGACATCGGCGCGCCGCCTTCGCGCACTTCGCGGATGGCCGAGATCAATTCCTCCGTCGTGCAGCGCTTCAACAGGTAGCCGCACGCCCCCGCGCGCAGTGCCTTGAAAATTCGCTCGGTGTCCTCATAAACCGTCACCATGATGATCTGTGCGGAAGGCAGCAGTTGCTTGAGCTGCGCGCAGCATTCGATGCCCGACATGTTCGGCAGTTGGATGTCCATCAGCACGATTTCCGGCTGATGCTTCGGCAGCACTTTCAACGCCTCCTCGGCGGTGGTGCAGGTGCAGACACAATGGTTCTCCGGAACCGACTGGACAAATTCCATCAGGCTTTCCCGGATGGTTTTGTTGTCCTCAACAATGGCGATCTTGGTCATAGCATTTTAGCGGGCGGGCAGAAAAAACCGCAGCGTTGTGCCGCGATCCGGTTCGCTGGTGATTTCAAAATGGCCGCCCAGTTTTTCCAGGCGCGTGCGCATGTTTGCCACCCCGTCCATCTCCTCGGTGCGCCGGCTCGTCGGCAGACCGCGCCCGTTGTCGGCAAGGGACACCCGCACTTCGCCGGCCTCCAGCCGGATTCCCAAACGCACCTCCGTCGCCCCGGAATGGCGCACCACATTGTTCAATCCCTCCTTGAACGCTAGAAATAACTGATGGCGATGACGCGAGTCCACCACGAACTCATCCGGCACCGGCGCGCTTTCCAGCCGCCACGCAATATTGGCGAGCCCCAGAAACCGGTCGGCATACAGGCAAAAATAACTCACCAGTGACGCCAGCGAATCGTGGCGTGGATTCATCGCCCAGACGATTTCGTCCAACGCCATGACCATTTCCCGCGACTTGTCGCTGATTTGTTCGACGTATGCTTTTCGCCGTTCGTCCGTGGTGTTCGCGGATCCGGCGCGGGCGCCCAACATACTGACTTCCGTAAGACTCGAACCCAGTTCATCGTGCAAATCCTGCGCCACGCGCGACCGCTCCTGCTCCATCAACCGTTGCTGCTCCAGGTGCTGGCGTTTTTCGATCTGCACCTCGAGCTCGGCGGTGCGCTGCTCGACCTTGCGATGTAGCTGCGTGATCCAGAGAACACTGAAGGCCAACACACACACCAACGCCCCGACGATGATGAGCAACTTTTCCAACGTCCACCACGGCGGCCGCGCGAGCACTTTGATGTCGGCGACGGAATTTAGCAGCAGTTCAAAAGCAGAAATATCCTGACCCGTCGCCTTGTTCGCCCCCAGGCTCGAATACACGCCAGTCAGTTCCAACAGACTGCCCACCGGCAGCGAGCCGAAGGAATCATCGGCCGTATTCAAGCGAGCCGCGAAGGTGCGAACCCCATTTTGAATCTCGAGAATCCATTCCGTCGGCGTCTGGCGCACGCTTACCAGCAGACCTTTCACTTGCACCAGCGTCGCGTCGCAGTCCGACCCGGCCAAATCGCCCGCCGGAAATATTTTTGCCGCTGAAAGCGATGCGTGACCGGTCTGGCGTGTTACGGCCTCGCGCAATACGGGGGCGGTGCCGCTTAATTCCGGAAAGCCCACCACGTCCACCAGATCGCCCGGCCGCAGACTCAACGGCCTTTTAGCAATAAACCGCAAGGCATTCCGGCCATCCGTCAAAAAGCCCTCCGCCCCGCGCACATGAACGATCTGCCCGGAAACTTTCTCGCGTTGAAAAACGCTGGCCTGCGGATCGAAGATCAACAGTTCCGCCACGGTTTTTCCGGGCTTCGAAAACAAATCCAACGGCGCCGGCTGCTCCACGGAAATGGCCGCACCATAAATCCGGATTTCCCCCACCTTCACTTCATGCGTCACATAATTCCAGTTCGCGAAGAGGCAGCCGCGCACCCGCACCAACGCATCCTCGTAGCGCGTGAGCGATTCCAGTTTCAAACCGTCTCCGCGTAATTCCAGGGTGATTCGACCATCGCGCATCAACAGCACCACGTTGGTGGCGCTGACCGCGGTAATGACGCCTTGCAACTCGACGTATTGGGCATCGAGGCTACCGTTCAACAATTGATCCCACGTCGGATGCACCGGCTCCGGCAAATGTCCCGCGCCAAGACTTTTCAGGCCTTGCACATTCACTATTGGCGCAAACAGGCTGGGATCAGTTGTTCCAGCGATCTCTAAAAACTCACCGGGCTGCGGTAGAAAAGCGCGACTTGCCGAAGCGTCCACGACGTAAATCCCGCGCGTCGCATCCTGAATCGTGAACGCCTGATGCTCTGGCAACACGCAGGTGACCACGCCCTGAAGCTTCACAGGATAACCGCGCAAGGCTTCCTCCCGCTTCAAGCGGTGAACTTCCGTCGCCGTCGTGAGCACCGGCAACCGCTCGGCATTGGTGCCTGCCACCAAAAAGTCCGGTGGCGTTGCCTCAAGAATCTCGATGCCGCCCGCGTCCGGCACTAGCAGCGCGTCAGCGATCGTTTGTCCATCCGCCGTGCGGGCACTCCGGCAAACCCCGGTCGCCCGCACGCGCCGGCCCGATAATTGCCCCGCTGAAAAATTGACATGACCGGGAAGCTCAATGCGGATTCGCCCGGTGCCCGAGCTTAAATCCAGTATTAATCCATCGGCCTGTTCGCTGGCAAAAGTCACCGTCCCCTCCACCTGCGTCCATTGAAAATCTTCGCCCTCGGCCAGCGTCTGGCCTAACGTGATCCGGCGCGGCGCGGAGAATTCACTCGTTCCGAGAACCTTCAACTCCACGGTCGGTCGGCCGACGAACAATTGGCTGCCGTCGTCCGCGAGGAGGTGGAAGGTGTAAAGCCCCTCCTGCTGCAGGTCGAGAAACCCGGAGAACTCCATCCCTACATGTTCTTGGTGCGGCAAACCGTTTAAATCAAAATTGGCAGCGGTGCCGGATTTCAGAGGCGTCAGTTGCCGAAAATCCGGTAACTCTTCGCTAGGGGCGTCATAGATTGAAAAATTTAACCCAGCCACCCAGTTGCTGCTGCCATTCCCGGTTTCCAGCCGGAACAACGCGGCATCCGGAATTTTTTGCCGCGGCAGACCCGGCCCCTGATAATCCACTTTCAAGCCATAAATTTTTTCCCCGTTGAACCACCCCAGCCGGAGCGGTTGCCTCCCCGCAGGCAGATAAACCGCGCCAAACTTTTCGATCATGCCATGAACGCCATTGTTATCCACCACGGGTCCGATGACGCCGAGGCGGAAGCCGTTGGCAGTTTTGGTGACGGTTCCGTTGCCGTCCAATCGCACCCGCTGTCCGGCGCGCACGGGTTGATTTTGCAGATCCAATTCTATTTCCTCGGTGCTGGTGGTGTCGTGCAACACCAGCCGGTTGGCCGCCGGATTCGCCCACCAGACCTCGGCCTCCAGTTGGATGCGATAATTGCTGGTGGAGTCAAGGTGAGCCGGCGGCGGCAATTGCACCAGGTTAGTAAGCGCAGGAAAGTCGGCCGCAGAAGCCCCGTCCACCACGCAAGCGAGCGCTGCAAAAAGCCAGACAAACCAAGCCCATCGTGAGTGCGGCCAAGCATGAAAAGAAACGGGCATGAAGAGATTCTATTCTGCGAAATGGAATTTGCATCCGCAAAAATGCCCCGCAAGGCAGAACCATACATTTGTGAGGCTGCCGGTTCAGGCCGCCAACTACACCGATGCCACCGGTGACTTCACCGGGGGCGTTGCCGCCTTGGATTTGGCATCGGTCACTGTGAACAATGACGCAACCACGCTCACCTTCATCCTCAATTTAGCCGGCGATCCGACGCCAGCGAATTGGTATTCATATTTCATTGGCATTTCCGAAAACTCGTTTGGCGGCGTTGGTGGCAACCTCAACGGCCCCGGCGGCTGGGGCAAGAACATTCAGATGAGCACGGGCGGTATGGATTATTTCATCGGCGGTTACCCCGCTTATTCAGGCTATAGCCTGCTGACCTGGGGTGGTTCCGCTTGGACTAGCGCGAGTGGGGCCGCCAGCCAGAACACTTCCTCCGTCACCTTATCCATGAACCTATCGAGCTTGGGGATGTCTGCGGGCAACAGCTTCACCTTCGATGTCTGGACTTCCACTGGCGGTGGCGACACGGTTTTAGACGCGCTATCCGACAACACCGCCCGCAGCTGGAACAGCACGCCGTTTGACACCGGGGCAAATGCCCTGACTTATACCGTGGCCGCCGTCCCCGAACCCGCCACCTGCACCTTGCTGGGACTGGGTGCGCTGGTCATGACCCGCCGGTTGATCCGCCGGACGGTTTGATGGTTGCGAGCTTTGCCTTCACGCCGCGCGAACACCACGCGGCGGTTTTTTTTCGGGAGTATGTAGATAACTCAAACGGCCATCAGGCTGGCATTGGTGCGGATCACCCGTTCGTGTCGTGTGGCCCGTGGCTTCGTTTGGACGGTCAACGAAACGGTCGAACACGTCCGCCCACGTGCGGACAATCATCCTTGGATCTTGAGCCGCCAAAAATGTTTTGGCCATCACCAGGTTCATCATGGGCTGATGGACGACGTCATTTTTTGCCTGGACGATTTTTCTGGCCTCATCCAGAT
>JANOBC010000363.1:0-16864 GCA_031411455.1 Limisphaerales bacterium | reverse complement strand
CGTCGCTCCGCATGCGCCGTCGTGAACCAGATCGCTTTCGTTGGCAACAGCGGCGCGCGCGGAGCGACGCGCCCTACCACGCTGTTTTTTATCTGTGTTTCATCTGTGCAAATCTGTGGCTAAAAAATTCGCATGAGTTTCGTTTCCCAATTCAAGGCGCAAGCAAAGGTTATGGCGAGCGACCTTCGTCACCGCCGCATCATCCGCACGGCATTGAGCAATTACGAGATCGTCCGCGATAAGCGCAAGGCGTCGTTTCAGGACTGGCAGGGCGCGCGCCAGCTTGCGGCCGAGATGAAATGGGAGGCCGTCAATCATCTCGACAAGTATCTCGAAGAATTCGTCGCCAAAATCGAGGCGCGCGGGACGAAGGTGCATTGGGCCAGCAACGCGGCGCAGGCGCGGGAAATTGTTTTGCAGATTGTGAGCGACAAGAAGGCGAAGTCCGTCATCAAGTCCAAGGCGATGACAAGCGAGGAGATTCATCTGAACGACGCGCTCGAAGATGCCGGGCTGAAAGTCGTCGAGTCGGATTTGGGCGAACTCATCGTGCAGCTTCGCAAGGAAGCGCCGTATCACATCGTGTTTCCCTCAATGCACTTGACGAGGGATGAGATCAACGTGTTGTTTCAAAACGAACTTGGCAGCGCCGATACGAATGATCCCGAAGAACTCACGATGATTGCGCGCCGCGCGTTGCGGTCGAAGTATCTCACGGCGGACATCGGCATCACCGGCGCGAATTTTGCCATCGCCGAGACCGGCATGATTTCCATCACGGAAAACGAAGGCAATGCGCGCCTTACCGCCGCGCTGCCGAAGACGATGATTTCGCTCATTGGCATCGAGAAAGTTTTGCCGAAGCTGGAAGACCTTGCGCTGTTCCTGCCGATGCTCGCGACGATGGGCACCGGCCAACAACTCACCTGCTACAACACGATGTATGGTGGCCCGCGTCAACCCGGCGAGACGGACGGCCCGGAGGAATGGCACGTCGTGCTGCTCGACAATCATCGCACCGAACTCCTCGCCGACGCCGAGCAACGCGACGCGCTTCATTGCATCCGTTGCGGCGCGTGCCTGAACGTCTGCCCGATTTTTCGCAATGTCGGCGGCCACACTTATGGCACGACTTACAGCGGCCCGATTGGTTCCGTCATCACGCCGCATCTGCGCGGCTTGCAGGATTGGAAACATCTTTCCAGCGCGAGTTCGCTTTGCGGCGCTTGCACCGAAACGTGTCCGGTGAAGATTGATCTGCATCATCATCTGTTGCAGAACCGGCGCAACGCGGTAAAACAGAAACCGGCGCTCGGTGAAAAAATTGCGTTCAACTTGTTTGCATTCGGCGCAACGCGTCCGACGCTCTGGAAATTTGGGATGGAAATGGCGCGCCTGTTTCAGCCGTTGCAAAATTTATTGCACCGCACGCCGCTCGACCCGGTGAAGCCGTGGACGCAATCGCGCGAACTGCCGCCGCTGGCGCAGGAGTCCTTCAAGGATTGGTGGAGGAATCGGAAATGAGTGAACGTGAAAAAATTCTTGGCCGTATTCGCGAGGCGTTGAAAGTTGAGGCACAGCTTCCCGGCGCGCATGGCGGTGGAGCGGCGCATACTGATTTCAGTTTGCGCGGACTGACGTCCACGGCTACGGAGAAAAGGAAATGGCTGCCGAAAGTCGGCGACACCGTTGATGAACAACTCGCGCTCTTCGCCAAGAACGCCGCCGAGTTGAAGGCGGATTTTCAACTATTCAATTCCGCAGACGAAGTGCGGCAGGCCATCGTCGCCTTGCGCGACCAGGAAAAATGGCAGCGCGTGGCTCTTCATTCCGGCGATTTGACCAATCCTATTTGTCCGCCGTTGAACCTGCCGTTTTTGAGGACGGACAAGCCTTACGACGTCCATGAGCTTGAAGCCTGCGACGTTGGCATCAGCGAATGCGACGCGCTCATCGCGCAAACTGGCTCGGTGTTGGTGACAAACCGGAGCGCAGGCGGACGCGCGCTGTCGGTGCTGCCGCCGCATCACGTCGTCCTCGCGCGCCGCACTCAACTTGTTGCCGACCTGCCCGCTGCATTTGAGCTGCTCAAGAAAAAATACGCAGAGAATTATCCCAGCATGATTTCGTTCATCACCGGCCCCAGCCGCACCGGCGACATCGAACGCATTTTGGTTTTGGGCGCGCACGGGCCGAAGAAGCTGACAGTGATTTGTTTTTGAAAATGCCTTTGACCGTTCAACAAATCGTCGCGGTCAAGTCCGACAAGGAATTATTTGGTCTGCTGTCTGCGGAACTGGAGCAACGCTTGGGCAAACAAATCAGTGACGAAGCTCTGGTTAAAGCCGTTCAAACGCTCCCGACAGGTCTGCGGGCGATGGCGGCAACCCACCGGCTGGATGTGAGCATGGCCATCAATGACCTCGGCTGGCATTTTCACAACCATCCGCATCGTGAGTTGTGCGCTGAAATATGTCGCGGTTTGCGTGAACTGGAGGCATTTGAAGTTTTGGAGATTTTTGAAGGCGCACACGCTTTAATCGAACCACACTGGGAAAAGCTGGGGAGCTTGGCAAGCTGGTATGAAGCTTCCGGAGTCGAGGCCGCGATGCTGCCGTTGAACCAGCGGCTTTGGAAAATTTGCAGCCAGTCGCCTGACTACGGCATCATGCAATTCTGGTTGGGCTATGCCCGGAATTATCCCGAGCGCGTCGCTGATTGAACTGGCCGAGACGGTGCTCGGCGTTCCGACGGGAAGTTTGATTGAACGATTTGCTGGTAAGGTTCTCCAATCCTGTGCGACAAACCTTTGACGAATGAACAAATTATTTTCCATCCTGCTGCTGGCTGGTGCGGTCAACTTCACCGCGAGCGCGCAGACGAACAAGCTTATGAATACAAACAAAACTGAAACTGCCACGTTTGGTGGCGGCTGCTTCTGGTGCGTGGAGGCGGTTTATGTCCGCATCCCCGGCGTGATCTCGGTGACGAGCGGATTTGCCGGCGGCAAGGTTGAGAACCCGACCTACCATGATGTCTGCAACGGAACCACCGGCCACGCGGAGGTGACGCAGATTGTTTTTGATCCAGCAAAAGTTTCTTTCGATAAGCTGCTGGAAGTTTTCTGGCAGGCGCACGACCCGACCACGCTCAACCGCCAGGGCGCAGACGAAGGCACGCAGTATCGTTCCATCGTTTTATTCCACGACGAGAAGCAACGGCTGCTGGCGGAAAAATCCAAGCTGGCGGCGGCGGGAAATTTCCGCAGCCCCATCGTCACCGAGATTGCGCCGTTCAAGAAGTTTTACCCCGCCGAGGATTATCATCAGGGTTATTACGCCGCGAATTCCAATGCGGGCTACTGCCAGATGGTCATCAAGCCCAAGCTGGACAAGCTGGAACACAAGAAGGTCATCGAAGTCACGCCGCAGACGAAATGATCACTCCGGCATCTGCGGGCGGATGCGTTCCGCGAACAGTTTGTAGCCGTCGGCATTGAAGTGCAGCTTGTCCGCCACGAACAGTTCCGCGCGCGGCAAGCCATTCGTGCCGAGCGGCACGTCGTAGGTTTCGATGTATTGCAGATAAGATTTACCGCGAATGTCTTCAGCGATAAGTGAGTTCAAAGCTTTCTCCTTCTCATGCTGCGACCAGCGCGCGAGGCTGGGACTTAACGAGAGAAAAACAATCTTGGCGTCCGGCAGTTTCGCGTGAACGGTTGCCACGAAGTCCTGATAATCGCCAAAGACTTTCGCTACTGAGTTACTCGCCCAGAGGTCGTTGCCGCCCGCGCGCAGAACGACGGTCTTGGGTTCGTAAGGAAAAATCACGCGCGCCGCGAAATGCGTGGCGTCCACGATCTCCGAGCCGCCGAAGCCACGGTTCACGACCGGCAAGCCGGGAAAATCTTCCGCCAACGTTTTCCAGCGCGCAATGGTCGAAGAACCGATGAAGACGACACAACCTTTCGGCGGCGGATTCGTGATATCATGCCGCTCGAAATCGCTGATAGCTTTTTCCCACTTGGCAAAATTATGGTTGATAGACTGTGCCAGTAACGGCCAAGCCGCCGCCAATAAGGCAACTAACGTAAATAAGGATTTATTCATCGGTCAGGAAAGGCGCCAGTCATTTCACCGCGAGCGCTGCTTCAATGGCTTTGGTTACTTCTTCTGAATCCGGCTTGGTCATGGAGCCGAAGCGTTTCAAAATCTTGCCGTCGCGGCCGATGAGGAACTTGGTGAAATTCCATTTGATGTTCCCGGCGAACGGCGAGTTTGTTCCCGCCAGCGCGGTGTAGAGCGGATGGCGGTGGTCGCCGTTCACGTCCAGCTTGTCGAACATCGGGAAGGTGACGTTGTATTTGGAGGTGCAGAATTCTTTGATCTCCGCCGTCGTGCCGGATTCCTGTCCGCCAAACTGATTGCACGGAAAGCCGCACACGACGAGACCTTGGAAGCCATATTTTTTGTAGAGCGATTCCAGGCCGGTATATTGCGGCGTGAACCCGCAGTGCGACGCCACGTTGACGACGAGCAGCACTTGCCCCTTGTAAGCCGCAAGCGTGGCGTCCTTGCCGTCAATGTCCTTCAACGGAATGTCGTATAGGGAATCGGCGGCGAAGGCTGACAAAGTGGTGGCGATGATGGCGGACATGATGGTGAGTTTGAGTTTCATAGGTAAAGATTTCAAATTGTTCTTCAAAAGACGCGAGCGATGTCGGGCGGTTACAAGTTAACCATTCAGCGCAGAATCCACCCGCCGCCCACGACCAAGTCGTCCTGATAAAACACCGCCGCCTGCCCCGGCGTGATGGCGCGCTGCGGTGTGTGCAACTTTACTTTCACGCGGTTCTCGCCGTCCGGCGAAATCGTCGCCGCGCACCCGGGATGGTTGTAACGGATCTTGGCCATCACTTCGAGCGGCCCGGTGAGTTTTTCAAACGGATGCCAGTTGCAGCGGTCGGCAACGAACTCATCGCGGTCGAGCGCCGAATCATCGCCGACCATCACGCGATTCGTTTCCGCATCGAGCGCCACGACATAAACCGGCTTGCTCGTCGTGATGCCGAGTCCTTTGCGCTGGCCGATGGTGTAAAATTCGATGCCGTCGTGATAGCCGAGAACGTGTCCGTGCAAATCTACAATCTCGCCGCGATGTTTGGTCGCAAGGCCGGCGGACTGGAGAAAGCCGCCGTAATCTTTGTCCGGCACGAAACAGATTTCCATGCTCTCCTCCTTATCCGCAGTCTTGAGATTGCAATGCCGCGCTACTTCGCGCGTGTCGCTTTTCGTTTTACCGCCGAGCGGAAAGAGCGTGCGTGCCAACTGATCCTGCCGGAGCGAGAACAGGAAATAACTTTGATCCTTGCGGAAATCTTTGCCGCGCTTGAGCAGATAACGCGAGCCGTCCGCGCTTTTTTCAATTCCCGCAAAATGTCCCGTTGCAATAAAATCCGCGCCCAACTGATCCGCGCGGTCAATGAGCCGGCCAAACTTCAAATTCTGATTGCACATCACGCACGGATTCGGTGTGCGGCCAGCTTTGTATTCATCCGCAAAATATTGAATGACGTGTTTCTGGAAATCGGCTGATTCGTCCACGAGATAATACGGGATACCCAGCGAGTGCGAGACCGCGCGCGCATCCGTGACCGCCTGCGGCCCGCAGCATTTGTCCTCGGCGCGATTCACGCAATCCTGCGGCCAAAGTTTCAGCGTGATGCCGATGACATCGTAGCCCTGCTCAATCAAAAGCGCGGCGGTGGCGGAGGAATCAACTCCTCCGCTCATGCCGCAGACCACTCGCTGACGCTTTTCGGAAATCACAAGGCGGGCAATGTATCAGAGAAATGCGCGGTGTAAAACGCGTTCAAGCCGACTGCGGGCGGTAGTCGAAATAATCAAAGTCCGCGCTGCGAGAATTATCCTTTAAGTCCTGACAGCAAAAACCGACTAACGCACCGGTGAAGTGTAAACCGGTGCCGTAGTCGTCAGAAAGTTTCGAGGCGTCCAGCACCGGACCGATGTTCTGCCACGACTGGCCGTCCGGCGACGCGCTGAATTGCAGCTTGGCGTGGTCAATCTCGGCGCGCAGATGGATTTGCTTCCAGTCGTTGATGGCGATCTGTGAATCAGACAACTCGGAATAAACGCCATCGTCGGTCAACACGATGCCGAGAATTTTTCCGAGCGACTCGTGATGCGTGAGGCGCAGATAAAAATGCGTGCGTGTGTCGTAGTAACAAATCAGTCCGGCGCTCTGCGCGAAATGTTCGGGCGAAAATTCAAGCCGCGTCTCAACGGTCACGCGGAAATGCTGCAAGCGACGAGCAACAAAGCTCTGGTAAAACAGGGAGTGCTGCGAGTCGCGTCCACGCAGGCGCAGCCAGCCGGGACGCGCCTTGAGCGAGAGCCACGATTCGTCCACCGGCACGCGAAGTGAACTCCAGTTCACGTCCAGCGTTTCGGAATTGAAATCATCACGCGCCGACAATGTCGGCCACGGGTGCGGTGAAAGGTTTTTTGGCGCGGCAACTTCCGTTTGCGGCTTCGTGTCTCCGGTCGCAAGGCGCAGCCAGCCATCGCGCCACTCCACTTTTTGCAGGCACGTCTCACGCCCCAACAGACAACGACGATCCTCGCCCGCGCCGAGCGGACGGCTAGCGAGATGGGCGAGATACCATTCGCCACTTTGGGTCTGCACCAGTTCGCCATGCCCGGCTTTTTGCAGCGGAAGCGAAACATCATCGCGCGACGTAAGCACTACCGGCTGCGGATCGAGTTCGTAGGGGCCGAAAAGATTTTTCGAGCGCGCCATTGCGATACTGTGCGTCCAGCCCGTGCCACCCTCGGCCATCATCAGATAATACCAGCCATCTTGCTTGTAGATATTCGGCCCTTCGCAGAGAACGCTTTTTTTTTGGAGAATTTTTTTCGTCGGCCCGATGAGTTTGCGCGCTTGCGGATCGTATTCTTGGATGACGATTCCAGCAAACCGTTCCACACCATTCACGCGAAAATCCCATTCGATGTTCACGAGCCATTTGCGCCCGTCATCGTCATGAAAGAGTGAAGGGTCGAAGCCGATGTTGTTCAGCACCACCGGCTCGCTCCAAGGGCCGTGAATATTTTTCGCCGTCGTCAGAAAAATTCCAATGTCCTTAAAAGGTTTTCCCATGCCCGTCTGACGCAGGTTGGTGTAGATGAGCCAGAATTGCCCATCCGCGTAGCTTAGGCTTGGCGCCCACACGCCTGCCGAGTCCGCGATGCCGCGCAAATCAAGCTGCGACGGCCGCGTGAGCGCGTGGCCGATGAGTTGCCAATTCACGAGGTCGCGCGAGTGATGCAACGGCACGCCGGGAAACCATTCGAACGTGGAGTTGGCGATGTAATAATCGTCGCCGACACGCACGATGGACGGGTCGGGATTGAAACCGGAGATGATGGGATTACGAATGACTGAATTCATTTTACAAAAATTGGATGCGCCGACGAATCGCCGTTGAAGTTAAATATTTTCAAACCGCTAACGTTTTCCGCCGCGATCACCTTGCCAAAACCATCCGCGCAATTCACGGAACAATTTTCCAAACTCACGCCATCAACGAAGCGCAGGTTGAAACCGTCCGCCGCGTGCGCTTCGATGGGCGCGAGGACTTTCGTGGGGCGGTTGTCATAAACGTCGCCAGGATATTTTGTCCAGCGCACGAATTTCACGGCGACGTTTTTTAAGCGGATATTCTTGATGTGACCAGCGGCAGCGGCGTTCACGCGGATGCTGTTCTCCGCCTTGCCGCTCACATTTTCCACGAGCACGTTTTGCAGTTTGCCCACTTGCGTCGTTGCCGTGCGCGGGTGAACCGTGAAGGAAATCGCCTCGCCCCTGCCCCACCACGGATCGCTGTGATAACGCGAAACGAACTGGATGTCGCGGAATACCACGTTGGAAATACTGCCTTCATCGCGCAACTGGATGCACAAGCCGCGGCTGCTGGAAATGATTTTACAGCGCTCAAACAAAATGTCGTGGATGTCGCCGGTCGTCTCCGTGCCGATTTTCAAACCCGCGTCCTGCGTGTTGATGACGCAATCGTGGACGTGGATGTTGGCGCTCGCGCCAAAGTCATTTGTCTGGCGCGTGGATTTGATGACGATGGCGTCGTCACCGCAGACGAGGTGACAATTTTTTATTTCCACGTTGCGACAATGATCGGGATCAATGCCGTCGTCGTTGGGCACGTCGAGACGATTGTCGACGGTCACGTTGTCCACGAGCACATTCACGCAGCCAAGCATATGCAAGCCCCAGAACGGCGCGTCGCCAAACGTGATGTCGCGCACGACGAGATTGGTGCAGCCGGTCAGCACGAACATCTTTGGCCGCCACTCTTTGAAGAGCCACCATTCATTCGTCGTCTCGTAGCTCGTCATGTAAGCGAGCGACTGGCCGAGAATTTTTCCGCTGCCGCTGATTTTCAGATCCGGCGCGTTGGACGCCATGATGACGCCGTCGCCGGAATAATCCGCCTGGTTGGTGCTGATGAGCAATGCGCCGTCGAGATGAAAATCAATGCCGCCTTTTAAGTTCAAGGTGGAGACGAGGAACGTGTGGCGTTTGGGAACCAAAACTTTTCCACCGTCAACAGTCGCTGCGTCAATCGCGCGCTGGATGGCGGCGGTGTCGAGCGTCGCACCATCGCCGCGAGCGCCGAAGTCAAGGACGTTGAAATCTTTCGCCGTGAGCGAAAGGTTCACTGCCAGCATTACGCCAAGCAAAAACAGTTTGGTTTTCATGGAAATTATTTCACCGCCACGTCCCACACTTTAGCGCGGCGCGATTTGCCCGCTGCGCCTTCGACTTCCAGCACGACAACGTAGTGATCAGCTTTCTGGTAGATATGAGTTGGATTTTGTTCCGTCGAAGTTTCGTCATCACCAAAATCCCAGTGCCATTTTTTAATTTCGCCAACGGATAAATCCTTGAACGCGACGAGGCGGCGTTCCATGTCCACGACTTGAAAACTCCATTGCGCCTCAATCGGTTTTTGCAGCGACGGCTCCAGCGGCATCAGCTTGAATAGGCAAAGCTGGTCGGACTGGCCATACATCGTGTGATGGCGAGAGAGATTCCAGAAGCCGTTGTTCGTATCGCCGGAATGAACGTTGTCATAATCAATCAGTGCGAATGACAGGCCGAGGATTTTGTTTTCCGTCAGCTTCGATTCCACCGCGCGCGGCGAGCCTTCCGCACCTGCGTAGTCGAATGGCGTGAGCCAAAATTCCAAAACGTAGTGGCCGGATTCACCAGGCTTGAAGGAAAATTTCTGTGCGGCGTTGGCGTAAGGCAATTCCTTGAGCCACTGCGCCGGCCCCCACGCCATGCACCAGTCCTTGCCGATGGCGGGAGTGAAGATGTGATAATTCTGCGCGTGTGTGCCGTGGAGCGAGAAATAAGTTTCCCACTGGCCGAGGATGGGTTTCGCGGGAGAAAACTTTTCAATCAGCGGTCCGCCGGACAAATCCCCATCCACCACCACCTCGAACGTGTCGTTGTGCAAACCTGGTTCAGAAAAATCCCAGTAGTCATCATTGGCCTCATACAAAAAATACAACCGATTCAGTCCTTTCACCCAGCCCACCTTGACGCGAATCTTCGGCGTGGACGCATCGCTGACCTGATGCTTCCCGAAATCTTCCACCAGTTGATCGCTACCGATGATGTAGCTTTCGGGAACGAGGTTCCAGTCATTCGCGTCGCCATCCACGCGCGGGATTTGGTTGGCGGGAAACTGAAAAATTTTGAAGACCTCGTTCGTGCGGTCAAACGCGCAAGCGGGGCGGCAGGTCAACAAGGCTACGGCCAGCACTAAAAGGGAAATTGATTTCACGGCGCAAATTGCCCCATGTTTGCGACGCCGAGTCAATTCTGGAATATCTATTTAACCATGGACACGGATAGACTTGGATTTCCGATTTTTGAAGGCGAAATGCAAAGACGCAAAGATGCACAGAGTTTATTTTCCGCTTTGCGTTTCTATGCGTTCTCTGCGCTCTGTTAATTTGTAATTCATCCGTGTTTATCTAGGTTTATCTGTAGTTGAATAAATTCTGACTGGATGGTTCCGGTTGAGAGGTTTGCCCCGCAGCACCGTTATTTTCATTGCCAGTGAAACCCTTTGCTTTAGGGTGTTTCCCGTTCAAGTGATGAATCCCAAACTGCTGATTGTTGACGACGACGAGGAAATCCGCACCCAGATGAAATGGGCGCTGGCCCAAGATTACGACGTGGCGCTCGCGGAAAACCGCGCGTCCGCCGTGGAGATGTTTCGCACCGCCAAGCCGATGGTGGCCTTGCTCGACCTCGGCCTGCCGCCGAATCCCAACACGCCGGAAGAAGGACTCGCGACGCTTTCCGATCTGCTCACGATTAATCCGCTCGTGAAGGTGGTCATCATTTCCGGTCAGGGCGAAAAGGAAAACGCCCTGCGCGCCATCGGCAACGGTGCCTACGATTTTTTGACGAAGCCGGTGGACATGGAGGAATTAAAATTTCTCCTGAAGCGCTGCTTCCACACCGCGCAGCTGGAAAAAGAATTTAACGAGATGCAGCGGCTCGTCCGCACGGATGCCTTCGAGGGCGTGCTCGGCGAAAGCACTGCCATGCGCGCGGTGTTCGACACCATCCGCAAAGTCGCCACGACGGATGCGCCGGTTTTGATTTTGGGCGAAAGCGGCACGGGCAAGGAGATGGCCGCGAAGGCGATTCATCAGCGGAGCAATCGCAAGGACGGCCCGTTCATCGCCATCAACTGCGGCGCGATTCCTGACACGCTGCTGGAGGCGGAATTGTTCGGCCACGAAAAAGGCGCGTTCACGGGCGCGCATGTCCAGCGCAAAGGCCGCATCGAAAGTTCTGAAGGCGGCACGTTGTTCCTCGATGAGATCGGCGAGATTCCGCTCGCGCTGCAAGTGAAGCTGCTGCGCTTTTTGCAGGAGCAGACCATCGAACGCATCGGCGGGCGGCAATCCATCCAGATCAACACGCGCGTGGTGGCCGCGACGAATGTGGAATTGAAGAAGGCGATGGCGGCGGGAAAGTTTCGCGAAGATTTATATTATCGCCTCGCCGTGGTGCAGGTTCCCCTGCCCCCGTTGCGCGAACGCGAAAACGACATCCGCCTGCTGGCGCAGTATTTCTTGAATCGTTTTTTACCTGAAGTCAACAAGCCAAACTTAACGTTCGAGGCCGAGGCGGTGAAGGCCTTGAATCGTTACGCGTGGCCGGGCAATGTGCGCGAGTTGGAAAATTGCGTGCGCCGCGCCGCCATCATGGCCGAGGGCAAACGCGTGACCGCCAAAGATCTTAACTTGGACAACACTGTGGCTGGCGCGAACGTGACGACCCTGAAGGAAGCGCGCGAAGCGGTGGAACGGCAGCTCCTGCAAGCAGCGTTGAAAAAATACGGCGGCAAGATCGCGCCCGCAGCGGCAGAACTGGGATTAAGCCGTCCGACGATTTACGAGTTGATGGAGAAGCTCGGAATCACTCGCGAGTAAACTGTTGTCAGAAAGTAAGGCAGCGGTTTATTTGAAAAGCGGGTGGGGCGAGCGTTATCGCGAGTCGCGAACGTCAGGAGGTGGCAGCGACTCGCAGGGACGCTCGGCCACCAAACCCATCTACGTCATTTCCCAACCGGCAACCGCACCGTGACGATAGAGCCGGTCCCCTGCCCGCTCTCCACCGACACCGCGCCGCCGTGAAGCTCAACCAGTTTTTTCGCGTGTGAGGCCGAGGCCGAGGCCCTGGATGTCCTGCATCTTGCGCTCGAATTGCACATACGCGCCGATGCGTCTAATCTGTTCGGTAGAAAATCCCTGCCCAGAATCCTGCACGGAAAGCTCCAAGTCATCCCCTTTGGGCGCAAGCCGCACCCGCACCAACGAACCAGATTCCGAATACTTGAAAGCGTTCTGCACCAACTCGGTCACGATTTTTTGGAAATATTGTTCGGCGATGGCAAGTGGCGCGTCAGCGGTTTCCACCGTGAGATCGGTCAAGCGTCCGCTGCGGTCAGCGATGGTTTCGGCGGTGAACTTCACCACCGCACCGGGCGCGGCGACGCGGGCTTCGCGCAAAGCGCTAACGCCCGCCGCATCGGCGGCGAGCAGTTCGATCTGCGCGTAGGCGAGAAAGTTTTCGATGAGCCGTTCGAGGCGCTGGCCGGATTGGGAAATCTCGCGGCCCATGATGGCGATTTCCGACGAGGGCAGCGGCAGCTCCTCGTTGGTGGCGAGCAGTTCGGCGTTGGAAATGATTCCGTTCAGCGGCGTGCGCATCTCGTGCGGCAGCATGAAAGAAATCTGGTTGCGCAGGTGCGAAAGTTTTTTCTCCGCCTCGTCGCGCACGGTCTTCACCTTGCGAAGCCGTGCTTCCACGGCGGAGTAAAGTTCATCAATCTTAAACGGCTTGGGCAGGTAATCATCCGCGCCGAGCGCCATGCCTTGCCGCATCCCGGCGGCGTCGGCTAGGCCGGTCATCAAAATGAATGGAATTACGGCGGTCGTGGCGTCCTCACGCAACTTGGCAAGCAACGTGTAACCAGCGCCGGCCTTGTCCATATTCACGTCGCAGAGGATCAGGTCGGGCATCTGTTCGCGCGCGACAGAGAAGCCTTCGAGGCTGTCCCGCGCCTCGACAACGTCGAAGCCGCGCTGCGCCAGCGCGAGCCGGATCATCTCACGCAACCACTCTTCATCATCAATGACTAAAATTTTACTCATCTAAAAAATAAAAACGCCAAGAGCCGCTATGGTTAGTCCCTTGACGTGTGGCTTTTTGTGGCGACCGGGACAATCCGCCAAACGGCTTATTTACTTCCGCTCATCGAGCGGAATGTAGCGGTTCTCCGTGCGACCCGTGTAGATCTGGCGCGGCCGGTAGATACGGCTCTTCGGCTCTTCCATGATCTCTTTGTAGTTCGCAATCCAACCGGGCATACGTCCAATGGCAAAAATTACGGTGAACATTTCCACCGGGATGCCGATGGCGCGCATGATGATGCCGCTGTAGAAATCCACGTTCGGATAAAGCTTCCGTTCCACGAAGTAAGAATCCTTCAGTGCGGCTTCTTCCAGTTTCTTCGCGATGTCGAGCAACGGATCGCTGATGTGCAGCTTCGAGAGAACATCGTCGCAAGCTTTCTTGATGATCTTCGCGCGCGGGTCATGGTTCTTGTAAACGCGATGACCGAAGCCCATCAACTTCTTACCGCTATTCTTGTCCTTGGCCGCCGTGATAAATTTCGAGCCGTCGTCGCCGGATTTGTGAATGTCCGCGAGCATTTCGAGCACGGCTTGATTCGCGCCGCCATGCAGCGGTCCCCAGAGCGCGCACACGCCCGCCGCGCAGCTTGCAAAAAGATTGGCCTGCGAAGACGCAACCATGCGCACGGTCGAGGTGGAACAGTTCTGCTCGTGATCCGCGTGCAGGAGGAAAATCAAATCCAGCGCCTTCACGACTTCCGGTTTGATTTCAAAATCTTCATACGGCATCGAGAACAACATGTGCAGGAAGTTCTCGGTGTATTTGTAACTCTGCTTGGGATAAATCAGCGGCAACCCGTGCGATTTGCGATACGAATACGCCGCAATCGTCCGCACCTGCGAAATCAATTTCGCCACATACACATCGAACTGTTTCATCTTGCCCCACTGCCAGTTCATCAGACCTTCATCGAAACAACTGGCAGCATTGATCATCGAGGAGAGAATCGCCATCGGGTGAGCGCCGGTCGGAAAGCCCTCGAAGTGATACTTCATGTCCTCGTGCAGGAACTGATGCGCGCCGAGCAGGTCGGAAAACTTTTTCAACTGCGCCGCGTTCGGCAGTTCGCCGTAGATGATGAGGTAAGCTGTCTCGATGAAGTTGGATTCCTTCGCCAGCTCTTCAATCGGGATGCCGCGATAGCGCAGGATGCCCTGGTCGCCGTCAATGAAAGTCACCTTGCTCACACATGAGCCGGTGTTGCCGTAGCCGTCATCAATCGTGATGTGGCCGGTGGTTGCGCGCAGCGTGGACACATCCACCGCTTTTTCCCCTTCGCTGCCCGTGAGGGTGGACAGCGTGTAAATCTTTCCGTCGAGTTCGAGTTTGGCTTCTTTGCTCATGACAACCTTATTTCTAAATAATGTTAAATTTGAATAAATTTGCCGGTGAAATGAAACCTTGGCAAGCCGCGAAAAATAAATTGTCACGAACACTTTCGGAAATGTCCGCGATGCGAAGCAAGTTCATTCACCGCACACCAGTGCTGGTAAAAGTAGAACTTGCTTCGCCTGTGAAATAATTTATTTTGCGGCTCCCCTTCAGGCGGGGTAGCCAAGTGGTAAGGCACGGCTCTGCAAAAGCTGCATTCGTCGGTTCGATTCCGACCCTCGCCTCCATCTGAAAACACTTTGTTTTCCGGATTTCTGTGAGGTTTAGAGGGTCAACTGTGAGCGAAAGTGTGAGCAACGAGTCTGACCCGAAACAGCACTGAAAGTATCCGGTTTAGCACTCCCAAAGCAACCTAACGCTCAAAGTGAAGTGTCTGTCATGATTGCGTTTATGAGAAACATAAACAAAATTATGAGCAATCGTTACCGTATCTACATCCGTGGAAAAAATTCAGGCAGCAAAGTCTGGATGATTTAGGACACCATCGTCACCCATATTCTGAATCTCCCTCTCCTCCATCCGAGGGAGGAGAGGGATGTAGAATAAAACAGTGTCGCTGCCTCACTATTGTGCCGGTTTTACGAGATAAATTAGGGATTCACCCCATAGCCTAAAAGTTAACCGAGTGTTTAACTGAAAAAGGGTGAATTAAAAAAATATGAAAAAAAGCATGGTGAATTGGTTAATCGCCCAGGGGTTGATGCTCGGAACAATCATCGTGTTGACATCCTTTGGATTGTCGTCGGCAAAAACCGCATCAGAGATTTCCAGCCTCATCCCCAATAATCCTGCCGTGCTGGATGCGCACCGCCGCTTCGCTCTAGGCATGATTGAAACCGCCAATAAAGATAATGCCATCGGCCTGGCCGGCGAAGTTAGCCGTTACCAGATCATGCCCTCCGTCTGGCGACACTACAACAATTCCCAGCAATACCAGAATCCGAGCGTTTCGCTGGCCGTCGCCCAGAAACACTGGCTCACGCTCTATGCCACCTTCAAGAAACAGGCTCGCCGCGAGCCGAGCGACTTCGACATGTATGTTCTTTGGAACACGCGTTACGGCCATTATGCGAGGAAAGGATTCAAACCCGACCGCTTGAGCCCCGTCGTCCGTGACCGCGCCCAACGTTTCGTGAACCTCGTTCGCTGTGACAAATTATAATTAGCATCGCGCTGGGTGAAATGGGCAATTGATAGCCGCCAAGAGCCAAGCCACTTAGTAGCTGGCTAATTCCCAGTTGTCTCTCTCCGGGACGCCGCGCCGCGCCAGCCCGGCGGGGCGCTTAGTTGTAGTTCGCGCGACGAAAAGAAATTCAAGCTCCCTCATGGTGTCCGTGCGCCAGCACCGGAATATGTGTTCCGTCGCCCAAATCCGAAGGCGGCGCAGCAACGCCGCCCTACCAGACTTGAATTTTCGGCGGCGTGGAGCGGGCTATTGGCGGAACTAGAACTCAGGGTGGGCGCTCAAGGCCAATCCGGCATGAAGGCACATCCAGCTTGGACTGCCAGTCCGGCGCCTTGTCGCGCCGTAGCTGTGCGAAGGCGGACAACTTGGGCTGATGGATTTGAATCCCGTTGGGATTCGAGGACACCACTTCAGCGGGGCTGAGAATTATTTATGGATTGGTTTACTCGGGATCTTTTCGATACGATACCCGGGCGAAAACAAACTTTATATTTATGGACGAACATATCGAAAAAATTTATTCGCTGATTTCCAAATTCGACACCGCCATGCTCGTCACGCACCGGCCTGACGGCATTGATCATGCCCGGCCGATGGCCATCGCCAAAGTGGATCCCAACTGCGATGTCTGGTTTTTTAGCGGCGGCGTCAGTGAGAAAGCCTCTGAGATTGAAGGTGACAGCAAAGTCCTGCTGGCATTTCAAAAAGACCATAGCGTGTATGTTTCATTGACCGGCCGCGCCCAACTCATCGCCGACTCTACCCAGTTGGCTGAATTATGGAAACCCGCCTATAAGGTTTGGTTCCCGCAAGGCTTGGATGATCCCAATCTTTCGCTCATCCGCGTGAATGCGCACAGCGCGGAATATTGGGACAGCACCGGTTTCACGGGCGTGCAATATCTGTTTGAAGCCGCCAAAGCCTTCGCCACGGGCACGACGCCGAAAGTGAACGAGCCGGAGCAACACGGCAAAGTGAATTTGAAATAGCGGTTTCGCGCCAAGTCGAATTTAGAATTTTCGCAGTCATTCGCTAGCAACAGCGAGAGCGGTGATGGCGCGTTGAAAATTTTTTGATGCGTCGGTGAGTTTGGGCTTGCTGCGGCTGGGCTTTGCCACAGCCGCGCTCTTGGAAAAAACGGTGGAGAGCCACCGCAGTCCAAGACGCTGGCGCGTTCACGGTGACGCTCGACTGGCGCGAAGCGTCTTGGAGTGCGCCAGTCCTCTGGCGCTTTGGGCGGGCGGTGCGGCGGTGGATTTGATTCCGGTAGGGCGACGGTGCTCCGTCGCCCAGACCCGAAGCGGAGCGGCAGCTCCGCCCTACCGTTCAGAGTTGCTGAATTGGTGGGAACGGTTTCCCAGGGTAGGCGCTCCTCGCCTGTCCGGCGCGGACCGCCAACCCGGGGCTGATGAATTTGAATCCCGTTGGGATTTTTGAAAATAGCCCAGCCATTTATGGCTG
>JANOBC010000362.1:0-3583 GCA_031411455.1 Limisphaerales bacterium | reverse complement strand
TATCGCACGAAGTCTCAGAGTCCAACGGATTGTCAACAGCGACGTGTCCGCCCCCGCGACGCTGACCATCAACATTAGCAACAACTACACGTTCTCGGGCAATCTCGGCAGCAGCATTGCCAGTGGCTCGGTGTCAATGTTGGCGATGCCCGGATCGAGCAATGGAAATAACTTCGGCCTGCTCAAGCAAGGCGCCGGCATCCTCAACCTCACCGGCACCAACAGTTACACCGGTAACACCACGGTCAATGGCGGCACCCTTCAGATCTTGTTACCTAATCTGGCGACCAATTCCACGGTCAGCGTTTCGGCGGGCGCCGTGTTGCAGTTGGACTTCCCTGTGACGAACACCGTGGCGAGTTTTATGACGAACGGCGTCGCCTTGGCTGCGGGGATTTACAACACCGGCAACGCGGCTCCCTTCATCGCCGGCTCCGGTAGTTTGAAAGTGGCGGGCGCCGCGCCGCCGCCGCCGCCGACCATTGCGCCGGTAACGGTGTCCGGAACAAACCTCGTGGTTTCGGTGGCGACGGTTTTGGGAGCCAGTTACGTCCTGCAATCGGCCACGAATCTGACGCCGACGATCAACTGGCAGAACGAGTCCACCAATGCCGGCACGGGCGGCAATTTAATTCTCAATGTGCCGATTGAACCGTCCCAGCCTCAGAAATATTTGAGGTTATGGGTGTATTAATTCTGATACTTGGCAGGAGAATGAGCGGTTCGTTTGTGACCAGAGTCGGCGGCACCCTCAGCAATTGGGCGCGTTGCTACCGACTAACCACGTCTGAAGATTTAACGATATGAAAGGGATACGATTTATCGGCCTGCTATCAGTTGCCTGCCTGGCGCTGACGGCGTGGCTATCCGCGCCTTCGCCGGTCTATGCCGCGTCGGTTGCGCGCAAATTGAACTTCAATCTCGACTGGCGTTTCATTCGCACGAATGCGCCCGGCGCAGAATTGCCGGCCGTTGATACCGCCGCGTGGAAGACCGTGAGTTGTCCGCATACGTGGAACGATGTTGACACCTTCAGCCATTTTTCCGCCGGCGGTCACACCGGCGAATCCGAGCTTTGGACCGGCGTCGCGTGGTATCGCAAAGAATTCACTCTGCCCAAAGAGGCGGACGGAAAAAAAGTTTTCATTGAGTTCGAGGGCGTGCGGCAAATCGCCGACGTTTATCTCAACGGCCAGCATCTCGGGCAGGACAAGATCGGCTTTGTTCCCTTTGGTTTCGACCTCACGCCGCATTTGAAGTTTGGCGCGACGAATGTGTTGGCCGTCCGGGTGGACAATCGTTTCAACAAACAATACACCGGCGACACGCCGTGGAATCATCCCAATTGGCATCCGCCGCACGGCGGTATTTATCGCAACGTTTATCTGCACGTGACCGATCCATTGCACGTCACGCTGCCGCTCTACGCGCAGCTTGCAACCGAGGGAATCAAAGATTATCACGCGCCGAAGGCGAAGTTCGTGCTCGCCACGGGTTGCGGCAATCTCGGGCGCACCGGTCTCGGATTACAAATTGCCGAAGCGCAGCTCGCGGTGGGCGACGCGAAGAAACATCCTGAATTTGCCGGCAACGTGAAGTGCATTGACTCGCGCGGCTTCTGGCCCACGGCGGCGGAATCGCCCAACCCGAAGCAAGATTATCACTACTATCGCAATGCAGATACCTACATGAATGTCGGGCTGGAACTCGGTTGGGCGATGACTGATTTGCTCAAGGTCCAAACTGATTAAGCAGCGTAAAATGGTAGGATCTTTTGATCCGCCAAAACGTGAACTCAAATTCAATGAAAGCCAAAATGCTGATGCGGATGTTTACTGTGGGGGTTGCGTTTTTCGCGTTATCGTCAATGCAAACTGCGGTTTGCGCTGTTGAAAGTTCAGCTCCTGCGACCGCTGCCAAGACGGTGGAAACTCAAACTGTTTACGATATCGTTGTCTATGGCGATTCATCCGGCGCGGTGACTGCCGCGATCTCTGCCAAGCGTGAGGGGCGTTCGGTGATTTTGGTGAACCCGACCAGTTTTCTTGGCGGCATGAGTTCGAGCGGACTTGGGGCGACGGATTTTCTTAGCAAGCGGGGAACCTTTGGCGGCGTTGCGTCGGAATTCTACGACGGCATCGCGGCGGCATACGGGACGAATTACATACGCAGCTTTGAGCCGCACGTCGGCAAGCAGGTTTTTGAGAAAATGATCGCCGCCGCCGGCGTCACGGTGGTTTACAACGAGCAGCTCGACCGCACTTCCGGCAAAGGCGTGACAATGGACGGCAAGCGCATCACGGCGATCTCCACCCTCAGCGGCAAAACGTATCACGGAAAGATGTTCATTGATGCGACTTACGTTGGGGATTTGATGGCGGCGGCGGGCGTCACATACACCGTCGGTCGCGAACCCGAGAGTCAATACGGCGAAAGCATGGCTGGTGTCCGTCGTGGCGACACCCAGCCGCGTGTCCATTACACGCAGCGCGACAAGGATCATTTCATAAAGGATGTTGATCCCTACGTCAAACCCGGCGACACGAACAGTGGGTTGTTACCATTGATTTCCCAAATTCCCGGGCTGGCCAACGGGCAAGGCGACAAAAAAATCCAGGCTTACAATTATCGCGTCTGCCTTACGGCGGACCCGAAGCTCCGCATTCCCATCGAGAAACCCGCTGGCTATCGCGAAATTGATCATGAGTTGTTGCTGCGCAATTTCGACGCGGGCGACGATCGGCTTCCTGCGCTCATCGAGCCGCTTGCGGGTGGAAGGAAAAAAGTGGATTGGAACAATATGCACGCTGTCGGATCGGATTTGCCGGGCGCGAATTGGGATTACCCGGAGGCCAGCTACGAGCGGCGTCACGAGATCGAACTGGAGCATCAGAATTACATTCGCGGATTCCTGTGGACGATGGCGAATAATCCGCGTGTGCCAGAAGCCATCCGCAAAAAGACGGCGGCTTATGGTCTTTGCAAAGATGAATTCACCGACAACGGCGGCTGGCCGTGGATGATCTACATTCGCGAAGCGCGGCGCATGGTGGGCGATTACGTGATGACGCAGCACGATTGCGAAGGAAAGAAGTCCGTGCCCGATCCGGTTGCACTCGGTTCGTTCGGCATGGACTCGCACGTCGTGCAGCATTTCGTCACTGAACGCGGATTTGCCATCAGCGACGGCGTGATCTGGCGCGTGCCGCCGAAACCTTATGGCATTTCCTATCGGTCCATCATTCCGCGCCGGGGCGAGTGCGAAAATATTTTCTCGCCCATCTGCATCTCCGCTTCGCACGTCGCGCACGGCTCGATCCGTATGGAGCCGGTGTTCATGGCCCTTTCCCAAAGTGCGGCAATCGCGGCGGGCCTGGCCATTGACAAAAATGTCCGCGTGCAGGACGTCGCTTATCCGGCGCTGCGGGACAAGCTCGAAGCCGCGAGGCAGATCGTGGACCCTAAAGATTACCGCCCCTCCAAATAACTCTCACCAAATCACAATCCGAGACCTCTGCAAAACTCTTTTGAACGGATGATTTGATCGTGCGTCAGAGAGACATGCAAACGACGACCAACGCAC
>JANOBC010000361.1:0-3948 GCA_031411455.1 Limisphaerales bacterium | reverse complement strand
AAAATGTTGTAGCCCAACGTCCGCACCCGTGCCGCCAGCGCGAGCTTGAATTGTGAAAAGCCAAGCGTCGCAAGTTGAATGTCGTGATTGGCAATCGCCTTTCGCAGCGAGAGCCGCCCCGGATATTCAAACGTCTGGTTCACCGACACCGACCAAGCCGCACCTTCGCCGAGCAACGCGCCGGATGAATCTTTGACGCTCTTCTGCCCGATCTGCGCGCTCACTTCGGGATTCTGCCACGCGCCAGCGGACTTTCGCCCGCCGCGCGCCGCCGCAATCTCCGCGCGATAAAAATTTAGTTCGGGATTTTTCTCCAACACCTCATTCACCAAGTCGTCGAGCGACACCTGATTGGTGATGGCTGGCGAGTTGATAACAGCGGACACGGCCTCCGCTGCTTTCATGGGAACAACTACGGCGACGGCCAAAGCCGTCACCAAAAAGGAAAATTTCAAAACATTCTGCTTCATAAAAATTGAGTTTAAACCGACATCACCACGACACACGGAAACACCAAGGCGTGAAATCACGCTGAACGAAAGGGAGACAAATCCTCGAATGAGAATTTAATTATGAAGCGAACGAAGGAGCGCGGGGCGGACTCGCCGTGCGGAAAACAAACTGCCAGCACTGGGGAAGTTCCGATGGAACGACCGCGAAAGCAGGCGCCCCGACCTCATCGGACAATATGTTCGTGATGTCCGCCAGCGTGACCGGCAACAGCGGCAGCAAATCTGGCGAAGGAATCGTGACGCGGATGTGGCCGGACTGGTATTGCGATTTTTCCGCCGCACAGCAACCGCTGTCGTCGCAATCTGTGCTACCATCCGGCGTTTGCCCTTGAACCGCGCACTGGAGAAATTCGAGGCCGGGAATGTTTTCCAACTGGCAATGTGCGGACGCCGGCAGCCAAAGGAACGCTGCCAGCGTAAAAAAAATGTTTCGGAAATGTCGCACGCCAGTTATTGATGCCGGAAAGGCAAGAAACGTTCAATGAATCATTTTGGCTGGAAACGCTCTTCAGCCGGTCACGCCTTGTGAAGCGACCGAATCCACGCGAGACTTTTTCAATTCCCGCTCGCGCAGCCAGCAGAAAATCACCGGCGTCACGATCAAAATGTGGACGAGGCTGCTCAACATACCGCCCACCACCGGCGCGGCGATCGGCTTCATCACCTCCGCACCCGTCCGCACGCTCCACAAAATCGGCAGCAGGCTCGCGACGATGGTGGCCACGGTCATCACCTTCGGGCGCAGCCGCAGCCGCGCACCGTCCTTCACCGCTTGAATCAAATCCGCGCGGGAAAAGTTTTCACCGCACTCCGCCATTTTCTTTTGAACGGCTTCATCCAAATAAACCACCATCACCACGCCGGTCTGGATCGCCGTCCCGAACAGCGCAATGTAGCCGACCCACACCGCCACGCTGAAATTGTAGCCGAGCCACCATTGCAAAAATACGCCGCCCGTCAGCGCGAACGGCACGGCGAGGATGACGTGCGCCGCCTCCTTGAAACTGCGATAGACGACGTAGAGCAAAATGAAAATCACGAACAGCGCCGCCGGCACGATGAGCGACAAAGTCTTCTGCGCGCGAATTTGATTTTCGTATTGGCCGCTCCATTCAATCGTCATGCCGGGCGGCAGCGAGATTTCTTTCGCAATGCGCGCCTGCGTCTCCTGCACAAACCCGGCGAGGTCGCGGCCGGATACGTTCGCCTGCACGAACACACGTAAACGCCCGTTTTCACTGGCAATTTCGCTTGGCCCGACTTCGCGGCGGATCGTGGCGACTTGCGCGAGCGGAATAAATTTTCCGTCGCCGAACGGCACAAGCAAATCGCCGATGCGCTCCAGATCATCGCGTTCGTTTCGTTCCACGCGCACTTGAATGGGCCAGCGTTCGCGGCCCTGGATCGCGGTGGAAATTTTCGCGCCGCCAATACCAGCCTCAACCACGTCCAAAATTTCCTGCGCGCGCAGGCCACGCTGCGCCATCGCCGGGCGGTCTACTTCGATTTGGAGATACGGCTTGCCCTGCACACGCGACGCGGCCACGCCGACCGCGCCGGGAACCTGCTGCACCACGCGCTCGACCTCGAACGCCTTTTTTTGCAGCGCGTCCAGATTGTCGCCGAGAATTTTTATCCCAACCTGCGCGCGGATGCCGGTGCTGACCATCAAAATCCGGTTTTCAATCGGCTGCAAAAATCCGGGGACGTAGCCGGGCATCTTCCCTAATTTTTCCTCCAGCTCGGTGATGAGTTTTTCCTTCGTCATGCCCGCGCGCCATTTTGCCTCCGGCTTGAGCATGATGGTCGTCTCGATCATTTCCACCGGCGCGGGATCGGTGGCAGTTTCGGAGCGGCCCAGTTTGCCGCCGACCGATTCCACTTCGGGCAACTGTTTGATGACCGCATCCTGCCACGCCACGATGCGCTTCACTTCCGTGAGCGAGGTGCTGGGCAGCAGCACCGGCATGAAGAGCAAACTGCCTTCGTTCAATGTCGGCATGAATTCGCTGCCCAGACCGTGCGGCAACTTGGTGGCAAGTTGCGGGTTGATGGTGGCAAGTTTTTCAACCAGCGCGCGCGGAAGGCCAAAGGCCAGCACTAGCGCAACGACCAATGAAATCAAGGCCAAACCGAGAACCGTCTTGCGGCAGCGCAGCGCCCAGTCCAAGACCGGGTTGTAAATCCCCAGCAGAATTTTCATCAGCGGATTTTTGTCCTCGGCGTGAAATGGCCCGCGAATAAAAGTGGCGCACAACGCGGGCACGAGCGTCACGGCGAGAATGGTCGAGCCGAGCATCGCGAACGTTTTGGTGAACGCGAGCGGATGAAATAATTTTCCCTCCTGCCCGGACAGCGCGAACACCGGCACGAACGCGAGGATGATGATGACCATCGCAAAGAAGATTGGCCGCCCGACCTGCTGCGCGGCTGCGAGAGTGACTTGCAGCGATTCAGCCTTGTTCAGCCGCGAGCCTTTTTTTCTTTCCGCAACTTCACAATGACGAATCGCGTTTTCGGCCATCACGATGCCCGCGTCCACCAGCACGCCGATGGCGATGGCGAGGCCGGAGAGCGACATGATGTTCGACGTGATGCCGAACTGATTCATCAGGATGAACGAAAACAAAAGCGAAAGCGGCAGCGGCAGCGTGACGATCAGGATGCTGCGGAAGTGAAACAGAAAAAATACGATGACGAGCGTGACCAAAATAATTTCCTCGGTCAGCGCATGTTTGAGCGTATCGAGCGTGCGCGAAATCAGTTCGCTGCGGTCGTAAAATGACTTGATGCTTACGCCCGGCGGGAGACTCGGTGAAATCTGCGCGATCTTGGCTTTCACGTCGCGGATGACCTGCATCGCGTTCTCGCCGGTGCGCATGACGACGATGCCGCCGACCGCTTCGTGGCCGTCAATGTCCAGCGCGCCGCGCCGGAAATCGCCGCCGACCTGCACGTTCGCCACGTCCTTCAGATAAACCGGGACGCCGTTG
This sequence comes from Limisphaerales bacterium, assembly GCA_031411455.1. Lineage (GTDB taxonomy): Bacteria > Verrucomicrobiota > Verrucomicrobiia > Limisphaerales > UBA11358 > UBA11358. The sequence continues at coordinate 443 of JANOBC010000361.1, read as the reverse complement.
CTCGACTGCAAAATTATTTTTTCCAAATCGTCGCCCGACTTGACGAGGCCGATGCCGCGCACGACAAATTCCATTCCATTTTCCTCGATAACTTTTCCGCCGACGTTCAAGTTACTTTGCTTCACGGCGTCCATGACGGTTTGCAGCGTGACGCCCCGGTCGCGCATCTTGAGCGAGGAAACTTCAATCTGATATTGCCGCACAAAACCGCCGACGCTCGCGACTTCGGCGACGCCGGGAACGGAATTCAGTTGGTAGCGCACGAACCAATCTTGAATCGAACGCAACTGGCCGAGGTCGTAGCCGCCAGATTTTTTTTCTCCCTCGCCCCCATCGGGGGAGAGGGTGGGGTGAGGGGGCGTTTTGAGCGAAGATTCTTTTTTAGAAGCAGGCTCACTATTATTTTCACCCCTCACCTCGGAGGGGAGAGGGCCGGGGTGAGG
>JANOBC010000360.1:0-1660 GCA_031411455.1 Limisphaerales bacterium | reverse complement strand
GCCATCACTCCCATCCGCTGGATCTCCATCGTTATCGCGTTCCTCGGCATGATCATCATCATGCATGTGGACAGCAGCATTCCTTACCCGCGAAACCTGGGCGACTGGTCGGCCCTCGTGGCCGGAGTAGCGTGGTCATCGTCAATCGTGTTGATGCGCCATCACCAGGGTCAGATCCCGATTGACATGTTCTCACAGAACTTCCTGTGGACGGGACTACTGCTACTGCCGCTCATCGCCGTGATTGGCTTCGATGCTGCGCCACCCCTTGCGCTGGTGGCCGAACAACTGCACTGGCTGCTGCCCTTCATCGCGCTGGTTGCCATGGTCGGCGTTTACGCTTCGATGTGGGCGGTTCCGAAACTGGCACCGGCCGTAGTGGGCGTGCTGTTCATGACGGAAATCAGTGCCGGGGCCATAAGTTCGGCGTTCCTGTCGGGCGAACCGTTTGGCCTGCGTGAAATCACTGGCGTTTTGCTGATTACCGTTGCTGCGGTTTTGGAGAGTGTCCGGGATCTGTGGCGGGAGAGAAACCGTCCGTCGTTCCCGTAATGAATGACGTGTGCCGGAATGAATTATTTTCTGGATAGAGTTAACATTGGCTTAGTCCGTCTTCGCCCTGCGGGCTTTGCCGGGCGATTGTTGGCCTTCAGGCCAAAAATTGGTGCGGCCGAGAGGACTCGAACCTCCACGAGTTTCCCCGTTACCACCTCAAGGTAGTGCGTCTACCAATTCCGCCACGACCGCACGTCATTTGCGAATGCCGCCGGGAATAACAGGGCAAATGAGCGAAAGCAACCCCCGCCGTGGTTAATAAATCCATACCGGATTAGCTAACATTTACATAGACTTATAGCGCTGTTCTGAACGTGGCTGAAATGTGGCCCGTGTATGTTGAAGCCATAATAAAAAACGTAATGGGGTTTCAAATGAACATCAGGACTGCTGTGGGGGCGGCAATGATCGGTTTGTTGGCAAATGCATCGACGGCTTCGGCTCTCGACAACACGGCCTCGATTCCCAGCAGCCAATCCCATAAGTATTTTGAAACCGAGTTTGGCAAAACCCTGCCACCCATTGGCTACGTGCAGTTCTGCGCCAGCAACCAGGAAGAATGCAAAGCCGTTACCAGCAAAGCCGCAAAGTTGGCGATGACGCCCGAGCGCTGGAGCCAGCTTTTCCAGGTGAACACCTATGTGAATGGCAAGATTGCCCCGGTCAGCGACCAGGACCTTTATGGCGAGGCGGAACGTTGGACTTATCCGACCGATGCTGGCGACTGCGAGGATTATGTTTTGCTCAAGAAGCGCTACCTGCAAGGGCTTGGCTTTGCCGCCAGTGCCCTGCTGATTACTGTGGTGCTGGATGAAAATGGCGATGGCCATGCGGTATTATCGGTGACCACGGACGGTGGCGACTTTGTTCTCGATAATCGGCGCAATGATATCACGCGCTGGAATGAAACAAACTACAAATTTCTGAAACGACAATCCCGAAGAGATCCCCTGCAATGGGTTGCTTTGGAAAAACAGGAAACAGTTAGCAGCGGGTACATCGCCACACGTTCCCAACACTAAGAGTTTCCAGAGCTAGGCCCGGTCGGCGTCCCCCCAATCCCCCAACCGCCGGGTTTAAGGAGCCGGTACAGTCCCACCCTGTA
>JANOBC010000359.1:0-4619 GCA_031411455.1 Limisphaerales bacterium | reverse complement strand
GTTATCTGTGTCCATCCGTGTTAATCCGTGTTTAAAAAATTATGACTGAAATGTTGCTCGTGATGAAGTGGCCGCTAATCGCGTGCCTGTTGCTGCCGGGAATGTTGGTCTATCTCGGCCTGCATATCGTGCGGCGCGAGGTCATCTTTGTTGACCTTGCGCTCGCGCAGGTGGCGGCGCTCGGCACGAGCCTGTGCATCATGCTCGGCCACGAAGGGCGCGAGTGGCACACCTATTTTTGGTCGCTCGGTTTCACGCTGGTGGGCGCGGCGATTTTTGCGCTGACGCGGAACAGCAAGCATCATCGCGTGCCGCAGGAAGCGCTCATCGGCATCGTGTATGTCGTGTCGGCGGCGGCGGGGATTTTATTGTTGAGTCGCAGCGCCGAGGGCAATGAAGAATTGCGCCGCACACTCATCGGCGATGTGCTGCTGGTATCGCCGAAGGAAGTGCTCGGCACGTTTGGAATGTTCCTGTTCATCGGTGCGGTGCATTTCATTTTCCGAAAACAATTTCTCAAGCTTTCGTTTGAACCGGAGCGCGCCGAGGCGGAAGGCATGGCGGTGCGCTGGTGGGATTTTTTATTCTACGCGTTGTTCGGCCTGGTAGTGACGACCTTTCTGCAAATCGGCGGCGTGCTGCTGGTGTTCTCGTATCTCATTGTGCCGGCGGTGTGCGCGAATTTTCTCGTTGGCCGGCTCGCTGCGCTGCTGCTGATTGGCTGGCTGGTGGCGACGGTGGCGAGCGTGGCCGGACTTTACATCGCCTTCAAATCCGACCTGCCGACGGGCGCAACCATCGTCTGCACGCTCGGCGCGGCGCTGATTTTGACTGCCGTGGTCGCGCGATTTAGAAAATAAACCGTCGCCCGCCGCGCCTACCCGACCAAAAAACTTTTGCTTTGCGATTGACCGGCAACGTGGGTTCTGTCGAAATGATAGAACATCATTTTTAAGTTTAATGCCGAGAACTTCTGTTAAAAACGGGAATGGCGCTGCCCGCACGGGCGCGAACAAATACGACGCGAACAACAAGGTTCTGTCGCAGACTTACGGGGCGTTTGCGGACTTGCGCCGCGAGCTGTCCGATTCCAAAAACATCGTCGGCGAGCGCGAGGACATCCTCAAAAATTTCGCCACCTGCCCGGATTCCCAGCGCGCGTGGCTCGCGCTCGAAGATTATTTTGAGAAGCTCTCGCTCGCGCGCAAAGATTTTCCCGCGACGGATTGGTGGCCGAAGGTGCTCGCCGCCACCGGCAAGGCGCGGCTGGAGGAACTCGCTTTTTTATTTCTGCGCGCCAAGCGTTCCGTGCCGCCGGAATTGCAGGTTCACGCCAGCCCGGAACGTTTTGCCAAGGCGGAGGAAGCGGAGCAGGAACTGCGACTCGTTCGCGAATTGGAAAACTGGCTCGTGCCGTCCGCGCCGCTGCATCTGGACACGCCGCGCGCCACGCTACGCATCGTCTGCAAGCCGCAGCCGGACGCCGCCGATCCTTCGCGTCACCGGATGCTGCTGCAATTTCTGCTGCTGCGTCCGCGCACCGGCGAAAAGGCGCGTTCGCTGCACGACCTCGTGGACCTCGTCGTGCGCGCGGCGCACGAGCAGGAACTGTTCACGCCGTGGGACTGGGAATTCATCCAGTGGATTTACGACACGCACCGCGAACGCGCCGGTCACGAGCCGTCGCTGCTGCTGACGGACGCGGAACTGTTGCAGTGGCTCGCGCGCTGGGGCAACACCGGCCGCCTCGAACTTGCGGCGAACGGCCTGCCGGTTGATTTTCACGGCGAGGTCGTTTCGCTCATGCCGCGATTGGAGAACGGCACGCAGGAACTTGCGTTCACCCATCGCATCGCGCTGCCGAACGGGGAATTTCATTCCATCGCGGATGCAAAATTTTTCAATCGTCAGTCGCCCATCGCGCTGGTCGGCAATACTTTTTTCCTGCTCCGCAACGCGCCGCCGAATGGCGTGTTGAAATACCTCGCGCAAAAGCCGTCCGTCCCCGTGCGCAAGTTGAGCCATCGTCTGCTGCTGCATCTGCGCAAGACGCAGGCGGATCATGGCGTGGATTGGGACCTGCTTTGCACCGCGCACCAAGCCGCGCCGCAGTTCGTGTTTGAGTTGCACGATGACACGGTGCAACTGCGCTTGATGGCGAAGAGTGTGCGTGACAAAAGTCTTTGGGTCTGGACGGGGCATGAATGGAAGCGCAGCGGCGTCGGCAGTCTGCCGCCACAACATCATCCCGAAAATCACCGGCACGATACCGGCACTACGAAGCCGGAAATTCTCGACGACCCGCGCCTCGAACCCGCCGTGCATTGGTTGCGGAAATTGGATTGGTTCATGCAAGAACCTGGTTTGTGGATTGGCGATGCGAATGAAAACTTTCTCGGTGCGCTCGCGGATGCGTGGGCGTCGAAACCGGTGGAAGCAGAATTTCTCGGCAACGCGTCGTTCCATCGTTTGTTCCTCACGCCGCGACAACTGAAGCCGCGTCTCGTCGTGAAGGGCAGCGGCATTGACTGGCTCTCCGTTTCCGCCGAGTGGGAAGCGGAAGGCATGAAACTTTCCAAGGCCGACCTCGAACGCCTCGCCGCCGCGACGAGCCGTTTCGTGAAATTGCCGAACGCCGGCTGGGTGGAACTCGATACCGCTGCCGTGCAGGGCGCGCACGAAACGATGGCGGACATGGGCGTGGACGGCCTCATCGCCGTGCCGCAAAAAGTTGGCATGGAACACGTCGCGCACCTCGGCGAAAATGAATTCACGCGCTTCGTTGACTCGCCGGAAGCGCAGGCGTTGCGCGACCGCGTGCGTGATTTCAAGGGCGTTCCCAGCGCGGAATTGCCGAAGTCGCTTAATGCGGAATTGCGTCCGTATCAGAAAGACGGCTTTGATTTTCTCGCGCACCTCGTGCAGGTGAGGCTCGGTGGGATTCTCGCCGATGACATGGGGCTTGGCAAAACGTTGCAGACGTTGACGTGGCTCGCGTGGTTGAAAGAGCAGAACAAAAAAAATCCCAAGCCGTCGCTCGTCATCTGCCCCGCGTCCGTGCTGCACAACTGGCGGCGCGAGGCGGAGAAGTTCACGCCGGACATGAAAGTGCTCGTGCTGGAAAGCGGCGCGGCGCGGCATAATTTGCGGAAGCAGATTCCCGAATACGATTTGATTGTGACCAACTACGCGCTGCTCCGGCGCGACCTTGAGGAGTTCCACAAGTTCAGTTTCCGCGCCGTCATTCTTGACGAAGCGCAGTTCATCAAGAATCCCGGCGCGCAAGTCACGCAGTCGGTGAAGCAGTTGAAGTGCGAAAATAAAATCGCGCTCACCGGCACGCCGCTGGAAAACCGGCTGCTGGATTTGTGGAGCATCGTGGATTTCATCCAGCCCGGCTACCTCGGCAATCAGGAACAATTTCTCGACACCTACGAACCGAAGGGCGGCGAAAACGCCGAAGCCGACCAACGCATCGCGCGCCGTCGCTTGTCAGCGAAACTCCGTCCGCTCTTGCTGCGCCGCTTGAAGAAACACGTCGCGAAAGATTTGCCCGACCGCATCGAGGAACGTCGCGACTGCCCGCTCGGCGAGGAACAACGGAAACTTTATCTCGCTGAACTCCGCCGCAGCCGCGACCAAGTGATGAAAGCCGTCGAGACGCAGGGCTTGAATAAATCCAAGATGCACGTCCTCGCGGCACTCACGCGCTTGCGCCAGGTGTGCTGTCATCCTGCACTCGTCGGCAGCAACACCGCGAGCGGCAAGACAGACACGTTGTTCGAGCTGCTCGACCCGCTCATCGCCGACGGCCAGAAAGTTTTGGTCTTCTCGCAATTCGTGCAGATGCTCGAACTCTTGCAGAAGGAATGTAAGGCGCGCAACATCCACACGCACGTCCTCACCGGCCAGACGAAAGACCGCCAGTCGGTCGTGAACGAATTCCAAAAAGAATCCGGCGCGTGCGTGTTCCTCTTGAGCTTGCGCGCGGCGGGAACGGGTTTGAATCTCACAAACGCCAGCTACGTTGTCCTCTACGATCCGTGGTGGAATCCGGCGGTCGAGGCGCAGGCCATTGACCGCTCGCATCGCATCGGCCAGACGCAAACCGTCAACGCCTACCGCCTCATCGCGCCCGGCACGGTGGAGGAAAAAATCTGGGAATTGCAACAGAGCAAAGCCAAAACCATCGCCGACGTGCTTGGTGAAGAAGGCTTCGCCCGCAGCCTGACGGCGGTGGATTTGGAATACTTGTTCGCCGAGGATTGAAGGCAGTTTTTTAACGAGCTCAATGTTTGAGCCGGAAAAATAAACTGGCTGGCACTGGCGAAGTTACCGTCAGGCTTTGGTTGACTCCGTTGCTAATGTTGATGCCGTAGGGAGCCGCCACCCAATTTATTGTGGCCAAATCTGAATTGGTCTGGATGACAAAGCCGGTCGCGAGAGATGTCCATGAAAGCCTCACGCTGTTTGAAACCGAGGTGATGTTCAGGGTCGGAGCCGCAACATTTGTCTGCGTGAGCACGGTTACGGTATTGTCGAAGCTGTTTGCGGTTATGAAGTCCATCTTGCCGTCGCCGTTGACATCTGCCGCCGCGATGGACAAAGGATGACTACCG
>JANOBC010000358.1:0-5400 GCA_031411455.1 Limisphaerales bacterium | reverse complement strand
TCCACCATACGCGTCACCGCACCGGGCGAATCATTCGTGTGCAATGTGCTCAAGACTAAGTGACCCGTGAGCGACGCCTGAATGGAAATCTGCGCCGTCTCCAAATCGCGCATTTCCCCGACCATGATGATGTCCGGGTCTTGACGCAAAAATGATTTCAACGCTTTCGCGAACGTCATGCCCGCCGCCTCACTGATGGCGACCTGCATGATGCCGTCAATGTCGAACTCCACCGGGTCTTCTGCCGTCAGCAGTTTGGAATCAATCGTATTGACCCGGCGCAGACAGGAATACAGCGTCGTCGTTTTGCCGCAACCCGTCGGGCCCGTCACCACGAAAATTCCATTCGGACGCGTGATCACCTCCGTCACAAAATCATAAACGTATTTTGGGAAACCCAGCGTCTCGACTTCCAAGTTCACGGAATTACGATCCAGCACGCGCAACACCACCGACTCACCGAATGCCGTGGGCAAAGTGCTTACCCGCAAATCCACCTGCTTACCCGATACCGTCGTCGAAATGCGCCCATCCTGCGGCATGCGGCGTTCGGAAATGTTCAGGTTCGACATGACCTTGATGCGCGAGGTCACCGCCAATGCCAAATGTTTCGGCGGCGGCGACATTTCATACAACGCGCCGTCCACGCGATACCGGATGCGGAACTCCGTTTCAAATGGCTCGAAATGAATGTCCGACGCGCGGTCCTGCACCGCCTGCTGCAAAACCAAGTTCACGAATTTGACAATGGGCACCTCATTCGCCAGCGCCGCCGCCGCCGCGTCGTTATCCTCGGCCTCGGTGGATTCCTCGGCAATTTTTTTATCCCGGCCGAGTTCCTTGAGAATTTCATCATAACCGCCACTGTCTTCCTGCCCGTAAAAACGCTCGATTGCGCGCGCAATTTCGCTCGGATCAGACACCACAATCTGCACGTCGCACTTCGCCGCGAAATGAATTTCATCCGCCAGCTGCGGGTTCAGCGGCTCCGCCACCGCCACTTGCAGCACACTGCCATTCATCCCGACCGGCAGGCACTTATACATCTGCGCGACCTTGGCGGGAATTTTCTTGAGCAGCTCCGGGGAAAGTTCCTTGTCCTTCAGCGACACCACTTCCGAGCCGAGGGCGTTCGCGATGACCTGCATCAAGTCGTCTTGCTTGAAGATGCTGAAATCCTGCAATACCTGCGCCGAGGAATTACCGCTGCGCTTGACCTCCGCGCCGACCTCCTCAAACTGCAAGTCATCCAGCATCCCCTGGTCGTGCAGGAGATTCAGCAACGCATCTGAAATTTCGTCGGACATGATTTGAAATTATTTTTTCTTGCCGCCTTTATCCACCGCCGCCGCCAGATCCATTTCCTGCAACTTCGCCATGATGGTGGTCGGGTCTTGCGATTTGTTGATGACGTCCTCGCGCGAAATCAATCCCTTCTCATATTTTTCGATCAGGCACGCGTCGAGCGTCACCATGCCGAACTTCATGCCGGTCTGAATGTCGGATTGAATCCGGAAAGTTTTATTATCGCGAATCAGCGCGGCGATAGACGGCGTGTTGATCATGATTTCAAACACCGCCACGCGACCCGGCTTATCAATGCGCGGCACGAGCAACTGCGAGATCACGCCCACCAACACCGTCGAAAGCTGGATGCGAATCATTTCCTGCTGCTGCTGCGGAAACGCGTTCACCAGACGGTCAATCGTCTTGGCCGCGCCCGTCGTGTGCAGCGTGCCGAAAACCAAGTGACCCGTTTCCGCCGCCGTGATGGCCGCTTCAATCGTTTCCAAGTCGCGCATTTCGCCGACCAGAATCATGTCCGGATCTTGGCGCAACGCGCGGCGCAAGGCTTCCGCAAAATTCGGCACGTCCACATGGACTTCACGTTGCGTGATCAGCGACTTCTTGTGCTTGTGGTAATACTCAATCGGATCCTCAATCGTGATCAAGTGAACTTCATCCTTCGTCTCATTCACGATGTTCAACAAGGAGGCCAGCGTGCTGGACTTGCCGGAACCCGTCGGGCCGACTACCAGAATCAATCCGCGCGATTTGTTCAACAAATCTTTTGCCGACTCCGGCAAACCAATCTGTTCGTAGGTGAACATCTTGCTCGGGATCTGCCGCAGCACCATGCCGAAATTCCCCTTCTCCTTCATCACGCTCACGCGGAAGCGGGCCGCGTCACCAAACGCAAACGCGAAGTCCGCGCCGCCACGCTCACGCACCGCCTGAATGTTTTCCTCCGACGTGATGCTGCGCATCAGTTCCTCGGAAGTCTCCGGCGTCAGCGCCGGGCCTTCCACGCGGTGCAAAATTCCGTGCACACGAATCGTCGGTGCCGTGCCCACGCGCGTGTGCAAATCGGACGCGCCTTCCGAAACCATCAACTGCAACAAATCTGACATCGAATATGACATGACAAAAATTTCTTTTACGGTTCGTTATTAGTTTGGACCGGACTGGAATTATTTCCTCACGTTTCATCACCGACCGTCGCGCGGATGACTTCTTCCGGCGTCGTCATGCCCGCGAGCACTTTGCGGATGCCGTCTTCCCGCAACGTCCGCATCCCCATCTCGCGGGCGCGCTGACGCAAAACATTCGTCGGCACCTGGTCGTAAATTAATTTGCGCGCCTCGTCGTCCACCACGAAAATTTCAAAGATGCCGAAGCGCCCGCGGTTGCCGGAGCCGTTGCAGTTCGCGCAGCCTTTGCCCTTCATGATGTTGGACGTCTTCAACTGCTCCTGCGTAATGCCCAGCGCGCGCATCTCCGCATCCGTCGGCACATAGGGCGCAATGCACTTCTTGCAAATTTTCCGCACGAGCCGTTGCGCCATGAGGCAGCGCGTGGACGACGCGATCAAGAACGGCTTCACCCCGATGTCCGCGAGACGCGTGACCGCGCCCGGCGCATCGTTCGTGTGCAGCGTGGAGAACACCAAGTGACCCGTGAGCGACGCATTGATCGCGATGGAGCCGGTTTCCAAATCGCGGATTTCCCCAATCATCACGATATTCGGCGCCTGGCGGAGAATCGCGCGCAACGCCGTCGAAAACGTGAAGCCGACAATGTCATTCACCTGCACCTGATTGATGCCGGACAAAACGTATTCCACCGGGTCTTCCACCGTGATGATTTTGCGGTCGGGACGGTTAATGAAATTCAAGCACGAGTAGAGCGTCGTCGTCTTGCCGGAACCCGTCGGTCCCGTGACCAGCAGAATTCCGTCTGGCATCGAGATCACGCGCTCGAATGTCTTCTGGTCATCAATCAAAAAGCCCAGCTCCGGCAGACCAAGTTTCAAACCATCCTTGTCCAAGATACGCATCACGATGCTCTCGCCGTGGTTCGTCGGCAGGCACGACACGCGCAAATCAATCAGCTTCGTCCCAATCTTCGTCTGAATGCGCCCGTCCTGCGGGATGCGATGCTCCGAGATGACCATGCCCGCCGAAATTTTCAAACGCGCAATGATGGAAGGCTGCAACTGCTTCGGCGGCGACTTCATCTCCTGCAACATGCCGTCAATGCGGTAGCGCAGTCGGAATTTTTTCCCCAGCGGTTCCAGATGAATATCCGACGCGCGCAATTTGAACGCGTCCACAATGATCTGGTTCACCAACCGGATAAGCGGCGCGTCCGTCTCCACCTCGGCGGCATCGTCCACCACCTCGACATTGCTCAAGGTCAGTTCTTGGATGATATCCTTGAACGCCGCGTTCTCCTCCATCGAACGCTTCTTGTCGCCCCCGTAATATTTTCCCAGTGCCGCCTCAATGTCCGCCTCCGACGCCACGCGCAACTCAATCTCCGCGTGCAACAAGTGCGTCAGCGAATCAATTGTGTTCAGGTCGGACGGATCGGCGATGGCCACCGCCACCTTCGTGTCGGTTTTAAAAACGGGGATGACGCGATACTTCTTCGCAATGTCGCGCGGAATCATCGCGATCACATCGTCCTCAATTTTGAGCGTCGCGAGATGCACCACTTCCGCGCCGAACTGCGCGGCCTTGGCCTGCGTCACATCGCCGGGGCGGATGGCCTTGTTCGCCACGAGATAATCCACCACGCCCACACCGGCGGCGTTGGCCTCTTCGCGCGCCTTCGTAACCACGTCAGCGCTGGTGAAGCCGAGGTCAACCAAAAGGTCCAATAAATAATCGTCTTTTTCTGCCACGAGATTTTTAAGCGCGTTGCCCCTGCTATTAATTTGGGGAACGCGCTGGCGCAAACGATTTCACTTGCCGCGAAAAAAGTCAACCCGCCGCTGCAACATTTGCGAACCGCATTATCGTTTGGCAAAACCCGCGCGCAGTTTTGTCGCCGCACCATTCGGCACGGATTCGGGTAGTGATATAAATTCAAGAGGTGGGTCGCGCGAAGGACGCGAAGGTTGCGAAGGATTAAATAAAACCGTTGGTTTTTCCTTCGCCGCCGTCGCGTATCCCGGTTAAAAAAGACAGAATTAACAAAATTTACAGAATTAAATTCTGATAATTTTGTTAATTCTGTCTAAAAATTTCCCGTCAAACAATACGCCGGGCGGCGGAGATTATTGTTTCCGGCGTGGCCAGCGGCGGCAGCCGTTCTGCAGACCCACCGCGCCCCGCACCGAACCCAAGCAACAACTGACCGAACCGGTCCGCCGCCGGGTGCTCGTCGCCCAGCGGCTCCCAAGGGAGCGGGTTAGGGAAAGGGGGAAAGTAACGCTCCCTTTACTCGCTGCCGAAGAATTTTCCGCTCGTAGTTTTTATCCCGCCTTAAACTCATCCGCGTGATACGAGCTGCGCACCATCGGCCCGCTGGCGACATGGACGAAACCCAACGTCTCTGCGTGCGCTTTGTATTCCGCAAACTTTGCGGGCGGCACGAACTCAATCACCGGCAGATGTTTCAATGACGGTTGCAAATACTGGCCCAGCGTGAGGATGTCGCACTTCGACGCGCGCAAATCAGCCATCGCCTGCAACACTTCCTCCTCGCGTTCGCCTAGGCCGAGCATGATGCCGGACTTCGTGTGAATCTTGTCGCCGCGCATTTCCTTCGCCTTCTTCAACACGCTCAACGAACGATCATACGTCGCGCGATGGCGAACTTCCGGCGTGAGGCGGCGAACGGTTTCAAGATTGTGATTGTAGATGTGCGGGTTCGCCGCGAGGACATTTTCAATGCACGAATCGTTGTCGAGAAAATCAGGAACCAAAACTTCAATAACGATGCCTGGATTCAACTCGCGAACCTTCTCGATGGTCTGGCGAAAATGTTCCGCGCCGCCATCCTTCAAATCATCCCGCGCCACGGCGGTGATGACGACGTGTTTCAATTTCATCCGCCGCGTCGCCTCGGCCACGCGCAACGGTTCGTCGGCTTCCAGCGCGAGCGGTTTGGCGG
>JANOBC010000357.1:0-1598 GCA_031411455.1 Limisphaerales bacterium | reverse complement strand
GAAAAAGGACGCCGCTGGAAATCTGTATCACGAAGCGTTGCCGGAAAGTTCGTTGCCGCTGTTGCCGCCATCGCTCGAAGATTACAAGCCCACGCCGAGTGGTGAGCCACCGCTCGCCCGCGCGAAGGATTGGCTGAATCTGCCCGATGGCTCGATTCGCGAAACGAACACGATGCCGCAATGGGCTGGTTCGTGCTGGTATTATCTGCGTTACACCGATGCGAAGAATGCCCAGTCGTTCGTCGGCAAGGACGCGGAACAGTATTGGATGGGGGCAGATCAACAACGTGCTTCCGGCGTCCTCGCCGGAAGTTCAAAACAAAAACTAGATGGTTCTGCCACCGAGACGGATGGCAGCACGTTGAAAACCAAACCCGGTGTTGACCTTTACGTCGGCGGCACGGAACACGCCGTGTTGCATCTGCTTTACGCGCGGTTCTGGCACAAGGTTTTGTTCGACCTCGGTCACGTCGCGACGCCCGAACCGTTTTACAAACTCGTCAATCAAGGGCTGATTCTTGGCGAGGACGGACAGAAGATGTCTAAGTCGCGCGGCAATGTAGTGAATCCCGACGATGTGCTGGTGGAATATGGCGCGGATGCGTTCCGGCTTTACGAGATGTTCATGGGGCCGTTGCAGGACACGAAACCGTGGAACACCAAAGGCGTCGAGGGCGTGTATCGTTTCCTCGGCCGCGTGTGGCGTTTGTTCGTCGATGAGAAAGCCGAGACAGCGTTTGAACAGGCGGAGACAACCACAGAGACACAGAGACACGGAGAACTGCTGGATTTAATTCTGCTCGATGGCGGCATTGCCGAAATGGATGCCACGCCCGCGCAACTCAAGGCATTGCACGCGTGCATCAAAAAAGTCACGGAGGATTTGGACGGGATGCGTTTCAACACGGCGATCTCGGCGATGATGGTGTTCATCAACGAAGCGATGACGTGGCAGACGAAGCCGTTGTCCGTGATGAAAACATTTTTGCAACTGCTCGCGCCGTTCTCCCCGCACATCGCGGAAGAACTCTGGGCGCGCTTGCACTCCACATTTGGTCAGACACAAACCTCATTGGCCTACGCCGAGTGGCCGAAGTTTGACGCAGCGTTGCTCGTGGAGAGCGAGATTGAAATCCCCGTGCAAGTGAACGGCAAGATGCGCGATGTCATCAAGGTTGCGGTGGACGCCGATAACGCGACGATGGAAGCGGCGGCAAAAGCTTCGGAAAAAGTTCAGACCTTCATCGTCGGCAAGAACATCAAGAAAGTCATCATCGTGCCGAAGCGGATGGTGAACTTGATTGTGGGCTAGAGCGGTTTAAGTATAGCTGTGGCCGCTTGGCGCATACGAAGCCCTCTCCTTCAGGCGTAATGTTCAACGGCGTGCTGACCGTGCCGACAGCCCAGTGCTGCCGAAATTCTCGCGCCCCCGCCGCTGCTCGGTTCCGCCGAGCAGGATGCGGAGATGAATGAAGTCCGCGCCGTTTATCACGCCGCGAGTGACGTTGAGAAGCAGGCCGCCTACGACGAGAAAAAGTTTTCCGTCTTCAACTTCACCGCCGCCGTCGGCCCGTTCTTCATCGCCACGAATTTGCCGA
>JANOBC010000356.1:0-5166 GCA_031411455.1 Limisphaerales bacterium | reverse complement strand
TTGATGAAGGTGTTGTCGGAATTACGTCCCGCCACGCCGAGCGGCGCGTTCAGATTGTAAGAGCGCTTCAATTTCACACCCGCGATTTTTTCCACCTTGCTCACGAGCGTGTTGATGGAGACCAGCTCGCTCGAACCAAGGTTGATCGGCGTCGCGATCAGGTCATCGCAATGCGTGATCATGTCAATGCCCTTCACGCAATCGTCAATATACATGAAGCTGCGCGTCTGTTCGCCCGTGCCCCAGATGTTGATGCTCAAATCTTTTTTATCAATCGCCTCGATGACCTTGCGGCACATCGCGGCAGGCGCTTTTTCGCGGCCACCATCCCAGGTGCCGTTCGGGCCATAGACGTTGTGGAAGCGCGCAATGAAAGTCTTCATCCCGCGTTCGTGCCAGTATTCTTCGCAGAACATTTCGCTCACGAGCTTCTCCCAGCCGTAGCCGCGTTCGGCCATCGCGGGATACGCGTCGGATTCTTTCAGCGCGCGCACCTTCGGATCTTTTTGCAGCAGCGTGTTGTAAGCGCAGGCGGACGATGAAAAGAAATACCGGCGCGCACCGGCACGATACGCCGCCTCAACCATGTGCGTGTTGACGAGAATGGAGCGCAAGCATTCGACGCGGAAGCGTTCGATGAAACCCATGCCGCCCATGTCCGCCGCGAGATTGTAAACCTCCACCGCGCCTTCGCAGACGCGCTTGCAGTTGTCCTCGATGCTCACGTCGAGACAGATATTTTCCACACCGGGAACGTGCAGATACCATTCGTAAAGCGGCTTCTTGTCCACCGCGCGGATGTTGGTAAAACCTTTTTTCTTGAAGTGCAGCGCCAGATTGCCGCCGATGAATCCGCCCGCGCCGGTGATGACGATCAAATCATCCTTCTTCGTCGGGGCATCTTTTTCTACTACGCGTTTAATATGTTCCATAAATTATTTGGTGATTGGAGCCGCTATTCTATGCATACCCAGCTACAAAATCCAGTGCGATGCGGTTCTGTTTTTATCCACAAGCTGCCGCGCGCACGGAAGTGAAGACCGGCCTGCGGCCAAAATAAAAAAAGAGCCTGGCTAAACCCAAAGCCAAGCTCTTTCAACCCTAACCCAATCTACAAACCACTACGCTTCATGAGACCGGGTGGGTGCGGATTTGTTCAAACTATTTTTTGGCCGCCGATTTCAAGGTTGGAAACGGTCAGTCCCCCGCCCGGCGGCGCGCGGTGAAAATCTTCATCAAGGATCATTGCGCGGCCAGCTTGTAGATTTTGCCGGACTGCATGAGCGCATACACTTCGCGGTCGCCGTCCTCGGCGAAGCTGCAGACGTTGTCGGGCTGTGCGAGCAGTGTGCCGTGAGCCGTGACTTTTTGGGCGGTGCGGTCGTAGCGTAAGCCCCAGATGGTTCCCGCGCCGTAGTCGGCGTAGATGTAAACGCCTGCGAGCGCGGGGAACTGTTGGCCGCGATAAACGTAGCCGCCGGTCACCGAGACGCCGACGCCGTGATCGGGAAACAACGCCTGCGCCTGCAATTTATTTTGGTGCGGATACTCAATGACCGGTTCAACGAAGGTGGCGCCGGGGGCGCCGGGTTTGAAATGATGCGCACCTTCGCGAATGTTCCAGCCGTAGTTGCCGCCCTTCACGATGAGGTCAATTTCCTCCCACAAATTTTGCCCCACGTCGCCGCACCAGAGGTCGCCGTTCGCGGCGTCCCAACTGAAGCGCCACGGATTGCGGAGGCCAAGCGCGTAGATTTCCTTGCGGCAACCGCGGTCGCCCATGTCCATTTCCTTCGCAAACGGATTATCTTTCGGAATCGAGTAGCCGAGGTCGCGATCTGGCTGGCCGCGATTGCCGCGTGCTTTCATCCGGCCGTTCACGTCAATGCGGATGATTTTTGCGAGCAAGGTGGAAACGCTCTGGCCGTGATTGAACGGATCATCCGCCGCGCCGCCATCGCCGAGGCCGAGGTAGAGAAAACCATCCGGGCCGAAACTCACCTGACCGCCCTTGTGATTACCGAACGGCTGGTTCACCTCCAGCACGATGCGTTCGGAGGCTAGGTCAGCCTTGTCCGCGTCGGCGTCGGACACTTTGAATTCGCTGATGACCGTGCGGAGGGGGAAATTCAGCGGACGCTGATTTTGGTTTGTGTTGCGCTGGTTGTAATAGACGTAGAACAGATGATTCGTGGTGAAGCCCGGATGAAAGGCGAGGCTCAACAGCCCGCACTCATTGTCCTGCACCGGGTGACGGCTCTCGATGTTGAAGAACACCTTTGCCTCCGCGCCGTCCGAACCTTTCTTGACGATGACAATCGTGCCGGGTTGATAGACGATGAACATCCGGCCCGAACCATCCGGGCATTCGCTCATCCAGACCGGGCGGTTTTTCTCCGCGGTGGACAACTCCGGCATTTTGGCGAAGACGCGTTCCAGTTTCACAGCGGGCAAGCTTTGCGCGAAACCCGTGGTCGTCACGGCGAGCAGCAAGGCGGAAAGAAATGTTTTCATGCGGGGCAAGACGCTAACCAAAAGCCAATGGTTGCGATAGAAAATTTTGATATGACAAACCGGACGACCCGGCGGCAACGGGTAAATAAATTTTGAGCTTCAATCCACATCCACATCAATCAGTGATTCCCCCGGTTTTCGCCTGATTTCCGGTAGTGGTCTATTTTGAAAAAAATCGCGCGAAGCTCGCGAAGTCGGCGAAGGAAAAACCAAGGATGTATTTGCAACCTTCGCGACCTTCGCGCGACCCACCCCGCAAAGTGCCTGCTCCGTCGGCAGACAGGGTCGCAGCGCGACTCTGTCCACCAGCCGAATTTGCCGGGACGATGGCATCCGCACTCCGCGCTTTCGCTGCCCAGTTTTTTTTGCCAAACTGCGCGCCACTAAAAATTTGAAAGCACTCGTCAAACACCGCAACGCCCGCACCCTCCGCGCGTTCCTCATCGGCGTGGAATTGAAATCGCGCAACGCCGCCGACATCCGTGAATCGCTCGCCGAACTCGCGGAACTCGCCACGACCGCTGGCGCGGAAATCATCGGCGAAGGCGTGCAGAAGATGGAGACACCCGCGCCCGCCACCTTCATCGGCAAAGGCAAGGCCGAGGAATTTGCCGGGCATTGCAAAGAGAACAAAGTGGACACGATTGTTTTCGATGACGAACTTTCCCCCGCGCAATCGCGCAACTTGGAAAAAGTTTTTGAATGCCGCGTCATGGATCGCACCGCGCTCATCCTGGAAATTTTTTCGCAGCGCGCCCGCACGCGCGAAGGCAAATTGCAGATCGAACTCGCGCAACTCGCGTATCTGCTGCCGCGCCTCACGAAATATTGGTCGCACTTGTCGCGTCAGCGCGGCTCCACCGGCAGCATCGGCGGCGAAGGCGAATCGCAGCTCGAGGCCGACCGTCGGAAAATTTCCGAGCGCATTGATCGCATCGAGCGCGACCTCGATGCCGTGCGCCGCCAGCGCGAAGTGCAGCGCGCCGGACGCCAGCGCAGCAATTGGCCCATCGCCTCCATCGTCGGCTACACGAACGCGGGCAAGTCCACGTTGCTGAACCGTCTCACTGGCGCGGCGGTTTTGGCGGAAGATAAACTATTCGCCACGCTTGACCCGACGACGCGCCGCCTGCGTTTGCCCACGAAGCAAAATGTTTTGCTGACGGACACCGTGGGCTTCATCAAAAAATTGCCGCACGGACTGGTTGAGGCATTCAAGGCTACGCTCGAAGAAGTTGTCCAAGCTGATTTGCTGCTGCACGTCGTGGACATCAGCCATCCGCAGGCGGAGGAACAGATCGCGGCGGTGAACGCCGTGCTCGCGGAAATCCACGCGGCAGCGAAGCCGACGCTGATGGTGTTCAACAAGATTGACCAACTCGCCGGCAGCGTCTCCGCGATGATGCGCGAAAAATATCCGCACGCCGTCTGCATTTCCGCGAAGACCGGCGAAGGCATTGCGCCGTTGCTAGCGGAGATCGGCACGCAGCTCCGGCCCATCCGCGAGTTTCTGGACCTGCGCGTGCCGCAGGAAAAAGCCGCCGTCATCGCCCGCATCCACGCTGTCGGGCAAGTCGTGGAGAGCCGTTACACCGGCAAGCACGCGCGTTTCAAAGTCCGCATCCCGCCGCATCTCGTGGAGGAATTCACGGCGTTTGTGGTGGAGGAAAAATAGTTTCAGCAGTCTGCCTGAAGCTTAAGCGCAGCGGTATATTTTCAATCTTTTGGGTCGTGCGCAGAGCGCAAAGGTTGCGAAGAAACGAATGAGCCACCGTTTTCCTTCGCTGACTTTGCGTCTTTCGCGCGACAACTTTCCAAAACATACCGCCACCGCAGCATGACCGATATTTACATTCCCCTGCCCCGCTGTTAAAACTTTTGCGTGCTCAATTCCAACGCCATCTGGAAAAATCTCAACTCGCCGCGCCAACTCTTTCTCCTCGCCGGCCCGTGCGTGATTGAGAATGAAAAACTCTGCCGCACCGTCTGCGCCTCGCTTGTAAAAACCTGCCGCCAGCTTGGAATTTTTTACGTTTTCAAGGCCAGCTTCGACAAGGCGAACCGCACTTCCGGCAAAGCGTTTCGCGGCCCCGGCATCGCCGCCGGTCTCCAGACGCTCGCGAACATCCGCGAAGAATTCGGCGTGCCGATTGTCACCGATGTGCACACGGAAGAACAAGCCACGCTCGCCGGCGAAGTCGTAGACATCTTGCAAATTCCCGCGTTCCTCTGCCGCCAGACCGATTTGATCGAAGCCGCCGTCGCCACCGGCAAGATTGTGAACATCAAGAAAGGCCAGTTCCTTTCGCCGCAGGAAATGGGACGCGTCGCGGAAAAAGCCAGATTGTCCGGCGGCAAAAAAATTCTCCTCACCGAACGCGGCACGACCTTCGGCTACAACAATCTTGTCGCCGACATGCGCTCGATTCCCGTGCTGAAAAGTTTTGGCTTCCCCGTTGTGTTCGACGCAACACATTCCGTGCAGCAACCCGGCGGCGGCGGCGACAAGACGACCGGCCAGCGTGAATTTGCGCCCGTGCTGGCAAAGGCCGCGCTCGCCGTCGGCGCCAACGGCCTGTTCATCGAGACGCATCCGCAACCGGACAAAGCCATGAGCGACGGGCCGAACATGATTCCGCTGGCGGAGATGGC
>JANOBC010000355.1:0-1872 GCA_031411455.1 Limisphaerales bacterium | reverse complement strand
TTCGAGCGCTACCTGAAGGAATACGACAACTACGATTTCTTTTTCATCCACTACAAATACACCGACAAATACGGTGAGGACGGCAACTTCGCCGCGAAGAAAAAAGCCATCGAAGAATTTGACGCCGCGCTGCCGATTCTCTTGAAGAAGAAGCCCGACGTCATCGCCATCACCGGCGATCATTCCACGCCGTGCGCGATGAAAGGTCACTCCTGGCATCCGCAACCCGTCTTGCTCCACTCCAGCGTGAGCGGGTCGGATAAATTGGAACGCTTCACCGAGACCGGCGCGAACAGCGGTTCGCTCGGCATCATGCCCGCGAAGTTTCTCATCCGCCTGATGCAGGCGAATGCGAAGGCGTTTGATAAGTTCGGTGCGTAAAATTAAATTCGTCGTCGTCGTCCTCGTTCTCGTAATCGAAAGATGCGAGGACGAAGGACGCGAACGAGAACGATAAAAAATGAACCTGCCCAACAAACTCACCGTCTCGCGCTTTGTGCTGACGGGATTTTTTCTCTGGGCGGTATTCTCTAAATTCGCGTTCAATGACACGCTGGCGCTGATTTTTTTCTGCCTCGCGGGCATCACGGATTTTCTCGATGGCCGCATTGCGCGTTCCCGAAACCTCATCACCAACTTCGGCAAGCTGATGGATCCGCTCGCGGACAAAATCATGGTCTGCTCCGCGTTCATCGCATTTGTGGAAAGCACCCACCTGAATCCCAACGCGCCGGTGAAAGTCGGCGCGTGGATGGTCGTCATCATTGTCGGACGCGAACTCGCCATCACCGGGCTGCGGCTGCTCGCAGCGTCCAAGAACGTCATCCTGGCGGCGGAAGGCTACGGCAAGCACAAGACCATCTCACAAATCATCTCGGTCATTTCATTGCTGGTGCTGGATGCGATGGGTGAATGGCCCTTGTGGCTCCAAAATTTTTTCAAAGGCTGGTCGCCGATGTTCGCGGAAATTTCCTTGTGGGTCACCGTGGTGTTGACTGCGTTCTCCGGCGGAATTTATCTGTGGCGGAACCGGCGGATTTATTTGGATGATGTTTGATTGACGAGTGAGAAGTCATGCGTGATAAGACCCGAACAGTCCCTGCCTTTTCATAAATCACTCCGCACTTCTCACTGACTACTTCTTCGGCAGTGGCAGCAGGTCGCTTGAATTCGCCGGCGAATAAATGGCGGGAGGAAGATTCTTCAACGGGTCGCTCTTTTGATGATGCCGCCACGCAAAGACCGACAAGCCAACAACCAACGCCACCCCGATGATGATGACCCCGGCGAAGCCAACCTTCCAGTTTAGTTTCGCGAACAGCAGAATCAGCGTATCGAGAAAACTTTTCTTCGTCTCCACCAGCGGCGGCGGCTCGCTGAATTTTTCCGTGCGCCCCAATTCATCGGTCAGTGTGTCGAGCAAGGTTTTTTCATCCAGCTTCATCGCCTTGGCGTAGGCCTTCACCGAGCCACGGATGTAAATGATGGCTGAAAAAACATTGAAGCGCCCTTCCTCCAGCGCGCGGACATGGTCGGTGCGGAGCTTCGTCATCTCGGCGACCTGTTCGACCGTGAGATTTTTCGCTTCGCGCGCCTGGCGGAGTTGTTCGGCAACCGTTGACATTCCGCTTATTTAGCGCGATGGACACGGCCTTGGCAATCTTGGAAATTTTTCAAAAAGATTTGAACCTTTCCTCGCCTCACCCATTCCACTTGTTGAAAATGCCGGAAGTGGCCGAACACGAACAACTGCCCGTAGCCCAAGCCCGCGCGGGCGAACCCGCCGCGTGGGACGCGCTCTTCCGGCGCTACCAACTGCCGCTTTATGTTTACGTCTTTGAACTCGTCCGCGACGAACAGGCCGGTCTCGAC
>JANOBC010000354.1:0-1760 GCA_031411455.1 Limisphaerales bacterium | reverse complement strand
TACGCGGCTCGCGAGGACGCTCGCCCCACCAAACGAAACCTCCGTTTCTGCCATTCGCTCGAGTTAATTTTTTTTGAGCAAACTTTCCACAAACGGCAGATCGGCGGGAACCGTCACCTTGGGATTCGGAGAATTGCTTTTCACCAACCGCACCGGCTGGCCGATGAGTTCGCACGCGGCGGTGTCATCGGTGAGAATAAGATTTTTTTCACGCGCCGTGGCGATGGCTTGGCGGATGACTTCCACGCGAAACGTCTGCGGCGTCTGCACCGACCACAACTTCGAGCGGTCAACGGTTCGCGAAATAATTTTCCCATCCGCCGTTTCCTTGATGGTGTCGGTGACTGGTTGGGCAGCGACCGCAGCCCCCGTTTCACGCGCCGCTTGAATCGTGTCCGCAATCAACTGCGCCGTCGTGCAAGGCCGGGCGGCATCTTGGATGGCGACGATTTCAGTTTTAGGCGACAACGCTTCCAGTCCATTCCACACCGAGTCCTGCCGCTCCGCGCCGCCGATGACGAGACGGAACGGTTTTTGAAATTTATATTCCAACGCGAGCTTTTGAAATTCTTCCTGCATTCCATCGCGCACGACGAGAATGATTTCATCCACAGACGCCGCGTCATTGAATTGCTTCCAAGTGTGCGCCACAACGGGACGCCCGGCGACTTCGAGCCAGAGCTTGTCCACGTTCGCGCCCATGCGCGTGCCCTTCCCGGCGGCAACGATGATGGCTGATGTCATTTTTTAAGTCTAAAGCCCAACGTCTAAAGTCAAAAGTCAAAACGTGCGGGCGCACACCACTTTGGACTTCGGACTTTGGACTAATCCGCTGCGCGCCAATCCAGCACCTTCAATTGCACGGTCGTGCGACCGTTGAACTCGTTGTTGCCCGGCGCGAAGGCGAGATCGAATTTCCCGACGGGCAGTGAGCCGTTGCAGGCGTTCCACCAGACGGCTTCGTGCGTGGCCATGCCGTCGGTGACCCACAGCTTGACGTGCTGCTTGTTAGCGCCCATGCGCAGCAGCGGTTTTTTGTGCGTAAGATTTCGCGCGCAGAATTGCACGGCGGAATTGCCCATGCCGGTCGGTTTTAATTTCTCCAGCTCGGCGAGCGAATCCAGATTCAAGTCGGCCAGTGAAATTTCCGCGTCAAGGCGCAATGGTGGCTGCAAATCATCCGGCTTCAATTTTCGTTTCGCGATCTCATTTAACCGCTGCCGCACCGCGTCCACATTCTCCGGCTTGATGCTCAAACCCGCCGCCATCGCGTGACCGCCGTGTTTCAGCAACAGGTCATCGCACTCGCGCAACGCGGCAGCGAGGTCGAAGCCCGCGATGCTGCGGCCCGAACCGCGCATCTCACCGTTCTCGCCGCCGATGATAAAAGTCGGGCGGTAGAATTCCGATAACACCCGCGACGCGACGATGCCCACGACGCCGATGTGCCAGAGCAACTCGCCTTCGACGATGACAAAATCTTTCGCCGCATCAAACTTCGAGCGCACCACGCCGATGACTTGCTCGGTGATGCCCTTCTCAATTTTCTGCCGCTCGCGATTTCTGGCGTCGAGGTTTTGCGCCAGCGGCAGAGCGGCGTCCAGATTTTCCGCGAGCAGCAGGTTCAAGGATTCCTCCGCTGTCTCCAAACGCCCGGCGGCGTTCAGGCGCGGCGCGAGTTGGAAGCCCACGTCGTGCGTGCCGAGCTTTTCCGGCGACTGTGCAACCTGTTTCAACGCGAGAATACCCGCGCGCTTGGT
>JANOBC010000353.1:0-14186 GCA_031411455.1 Limisphaerales bacterium | reverse complement strand
GACGAAGCGCAAGGCGAAGCGGGTCGCGCCTTTGGAAATCCGGCGGTGTTTCTCGAACGCTACATCCCGCGCGCGAAACATATTGAGGTGCAAATTCTCGGCGACAAACACGGCAACGTCGTTCACTTGCACGAGCGCGATTGCTCGGTGCAGCGTCGTCACCAGAAAGTCATCGAGATTGCGCCGAGTGTTGAACTGGATGAAAAAGTTCGCGCCGAACTTTGCGATGCGGCGGTGAAGTTGTGCAAAGAAATTAAATACAACAACGCCGGCACGGTGGAATTTCTTTACGATCAGGACTCGAAGGAATGGTTCTTCATCGAGATGAATCCGCGCATCCAGGTCGAGCACACGGTCACGGAAGTCATCACGGGAATTGATTTGGTGCGCTCACAGATTTTGATCGCCGACGGCAAACCGATGCACGGCGAGGAAGTCGGCATTCCGGCGCAGAACGAAATCCGCCGCAGCGGTTACGCCGTGCAATGCCGCATCACCACCGAAGACCCGGAAAATAAATTTCAGCCTGACTATGGTCGCATCCTGACGTATCGCAGCGCCGGTGGTTTCGGTGTGCGGCTCGACGGCGGCATGGGCTACGCGGGTTCCGTCATTACGCCGTTCTACGATTCGCTGCTCGTGAAGCTCACCGTCAGCGCGCCGACATTTGCGGCGGCGTTGCAACGCATGGATCGCGCGCTGCGTGAGTTCCGTATCCGGGGTGTGAAGACGAATATTCCGTTTTTGGAAAACGTCATCCACAACGAAACGTTCAGCAGCGGTCAGGCTTCGACAACCTTGATTGATACCACGCCGGAACTGTTCAAGTTCAAACCCAAGCGCGACCGCGCGACGAAGCTATTGAGCTTCATCGGCGATGTGACGGTGAACGGCAATCCGCACGCGAAAGGTTTTGTTCCAAAAGAAACTTTCTCCGCCGCGCGCGTCCCGGCTTACGACCACAAGCAAACGCCGCCGCGCGGAACGCGCCAGTTGCTGCTCGAACTGGGCGCGAAGAAATTCGCCGCGTGGACACTCGCGCAAAAACAACTGCTCGTCACCGACACGACGTTCCGTGATGCTCACCAATCGCTTTTCGCCACGCGGCTTCGCAGCTACGACATGATTGCCGTGGCCGACGCCGTCGCGCGCCGCACGCCGAATCTTTTCTCGATGGAAATGTGGGGCGGCGCGACGTTCGACACCGCGCTGCGTTTTCTGCATGAAGACCCGTGGCTGCGGTTGCGCACGCTGCGCGAACGGATTCCGAACATTTGTTTCCAGATGTTGTTTCGCGGCTCAAACGCGGTGGGCTATTCCAATTATCCCGACAACGCCGTCGCCGGTTTCGTGAAACATTCCGCCGAGGCGGGCATGGATATTTTTCGCGTGTTCGACTCGCTGAATTATCTACCGAACTTGAAAGTCGCGATGGAAGCCGTGAACGAAACGCACGCCGTCTGCGAAGCGGCAATCTGCTACACCGGCAACATCCTCGATCCGGCGCGCGATAAATACTCGCTCAAATACTACGTCAAGCTCGCGAAAGATTTGGAGAAGATGGGCGCGCACATGATCGCCATCAAGGACATGGCCGGCCTCTGCAAACCCGCCGCCGCGAGCGCGTTGGTGAAGGCGTTGAAAAATGAAATCGGAATCCCGGTTCATTTCCACACGCACGACACGAGTGGGATTTCTGCCGCGAGTGTTTTGTCCGCCGCCGAAGCGGGCGTGGACGTGGTTGATTTGGCGATTGCCTCGATGAGCGGTTCGACGAGCCAGCCGAATTTGAATTCAATTGTAGCTGCGCTGCAATTCACCAAGCGCGACACGGGTTTGGATTTGGATGCACTGAATGAATTTTCTGACTACTGGGAACAAGTTCGTAATTACTACGCGCCGTTCGATACCGCGCCGAAAGCGGGCAGCGCGGAAGTTTATCTGCACGAGATGCCGGGCGGACAGTTCACGAATCTCAAAGAGCAGGCGAGTGCGATGGGACTCGGTCATCGCTGGCCGGAAATCGCGCGCACTTACGCTGAGGTGAATCAGCTTTTCGGCGACATCGTGAAAGTCACGCCGAGCAGCAAGGTGGTCGGCGACATGACGATGTTCCTCATCACGCGCGGCATCAAGCCTGCCGATGTTTTGAATCTCGAACCCGGTAGCGTGCCGTTCCCTGAATCGGTGATTGATATGTTGAGCGGCGGCCTCGGTCAACCGCTCGGCGGCTGGCCGAAGAAAGTTCAGCACGTCGTGCTGGGCAACCGCAAGCCGATCAAAGGTCGTCCCGGCGCGGAATTGAAACCGCTCAATTTCAAAAAAATTGCCGAGGAACTTTCCACGAAGCTCAAGCGCGAGGCGAACGACGACGACGTTTTCAGTCACGTCATGTATCCCGAAGTGTTTGCGGAGTTCGCGAAGAAGGTCGCGGCGAGCGGCGATTTATCCGTGCTGCCGACGCCCGCGTTTTTTTACGGCATGAAGATTGGGCAGGAAGTTTCCGTGGAGATTGAAGCGGGGAAAACTTTGTTTATCCGCCTGGTCAACATCGGCGCGGTGGACGCGGAAGGAAAACGCGCGGTGACGTTTGAGTTGAATGGTGTGTCGCGCCAGCTTTCTATCGTGGACAAATCGGTGAAGCCCACCGTGAAGGCGCGCGTGAAAGCCGACGCCACGAAGCCCGCCGAAGTCGGTGCGCCCATCCCCGGCCTCGTCACCGCGCTCTCGGTGAGCGTCGGCGCGAAAGTCGCGAAGGGTGACAAGCTCGTGACGCTCGAAGCGATGAAGATGCAGACGACCATCTACGCGCCGTGCGACGGTGTTGTGGAGGAAATTCCGGTGCGTGTGAGCGATGCGGTGGAGAGCAAGGATTTGCTGATGAAGCTGCGGGCAGGTTAACTGGTTTTGCCGCTGTGAACGCAAACTAACGCCAACTCACGTCGTCGGCGACAGCGGTGAATTCAACCGACGGCAGCTTTCTTTGCCGCCTTGAGTTTGCGCGCTGGCCAGAAGGGTTTTTCAAACACGTCGCTGAAGTCGTAGCCGGCTTGAAAATCGGCGCGCGAATCTTTTTCTGTTTTCGCGAGCAGGCTGCTCTCGACCATGTTGAAAACCATTTCGCCAAAATCTTTGCAGTCGGTCACGCCCCATTCGGCAAAGACGGTCACGGTCATCGGGCCAAATTGCTGGAGCGCGTGTTGGCGGATGCCGTCGAGCAGTTCTTGGCCGGTGACGTGGCGAACCTTGCCTTTGTTTTCCTTGCTGATGAGCTTCTGCGTGAAGTCCAGTGACTCGCGCAGGAAATGGTAGGCGTCCCGCGCGTAACGCGGGTTGACGGCGAGGATTTTGTCCAGCGCCTCGTCGAAATTGACTTCTTGCATATCAGGATTTGACGGCTTGAACCGTTGTCTCGGCGGGATGGGAAACACGATACGTCTTCACCAATAATCCCGTCAGCAACAAACCTAAAACGACGCAGATAACCAGCTGCTCCTGTTTCGTCAGGTGATTCACGCGCGCACTGTAGCCGGATGAAGGGCGTATCGCAACCTTGGCGGCGACCCAATTTTCGGAGCGCGGCTCTGTGAGCCGCAGCGCATCCGCATTTCAGAATGCGATGGTTTATTTCGGCCGCGTCTGATTCGATGTGGCCGCTGCGGGTCGCAGACCCGCGCTCCGATTGCAAAGTTGACGCGCTTCTAAATTTCCGGTTTGCGATTTACAATTTACGCGGCAGACTCCCTTCGCTCGGCGGTTTGTAAATCATAAATTCCAAATCGTAAATTATCATGGCTGCCATCGGACGTTTTCAAAAGGACGGCGAAATTTTTCACGCGAAAGTCGTGGACGGCGAACTCTTTCGCCTGCGTGGCGATGTGTTTGGCTCGCCGTCCTTCGATAAACAGCCGACGCCGCGCAAGGGCGTCAAGACCCTCGTGCCGGTCGTGCCGAGCAAAATCATCTGCGTCGGCATCAACTACCTCGACCACGCGCGCGAGATGGGGCGCGAACTCCCGAAGGAGCCGTTGATCTGGTTCAAGGCCACGACCTCGCTGTTGCCGGACGGTGGGAAGATTGAAATTCCTTTTCCCGAACACCGCACGGATTTCGAGGCGGAATTATGCATCGTCATTGGCCGGAAAATTCGCAACGTCACTGCCACGCAGGCCACGCGCTACATTTTTGGCTACACGGCCGCGCAGGACATCAGTGACCGGCACATTCAGAAAGCCGACGGCCAATGGGCGCGCGCGAAATCGTTCGACACCTTCACGCCGCTCGGCCCGTATGTGGAGACGATGCTGGACGCGAGTGAATTAAATATTCAGTTGTTTCAAAACGGCCAGCTCCAGCAGAATTCCAACACCAAGCAGCTCATCTTCAAGCCCGCGCAAATCGTCAGCTTTGCCTCCACGAACCTGACGTTGCTGCCCGGCGATGTGATCCTGACCGGCACGCCCGGCGGCATCGGCCCGATTAAAAGCGGCGACAAATTAGAAGTGCGAATTCAGGGGTTGGCGCCACTTTGCAATTCGGTGAAGTGAAACCAATCTGGGTCGCTGCCGTGGGTGAAGAATTTTTAGACAGGATTAACTGGATTATCAGGATTCAATTCCAAAAATCCTGTCCATCCTGTTCATCCTGTCTCAAAAAAACAGCCCGATGCCGCTTGGTTGTTTTCTTGCCGCTGCTAAACCGTTAATCTTTCCGTTCCATGGCTGACCGTTTGCCCATTTATGAGATTGAGCGCGCCATCATCGCGCGGTTGCAGGCTGACCGGCGTTTGATTTTGTCCGCGCCCACCGGCTCCGGCAAATCCACGCAGGTGCCGCAGATGCTTTTGAAGCATGGTTTGCTTGGCGATGGGCAGGTGGTGATTCTGCAACCGCGCCGGCTCGCAACTCGGTTGCTCGCGGCACGCGTGGCGCATGAACTGGGCGTAAAACTCGGCGAGGAAGTCGGCTACCAGATTCGTTTCGAGAATGTCACGTCGGCGAAAACCAAAATCCGTTTCGTGACCGAGGGCGTGTTGCTGCGGCAGATGATTGATGATCCAAAGCTCAAGGGCGTCTCGGCGTTACTCTTCGATGAATTTCACGAGCGGCATCTTTACGGCGACATCACGCTCGCGCAGGCGCTGGACTTGCAAGAGCAGTATCGGCCTGACCTGATGCTCGCGGTGATGTCGGCGACGTTGAATGCGGGTGAACTGGAAAAATATCTGTCTTCAAAAGCGGAAAGCGGAAACCGGAAAGCGGAAATTAATTGCTCCACGCTCGCCTCGGAAGGCCGCACGTTTCCCGTGGAAATTGAATACCTGCCGCATCGCCTCGGCTTGAACGCGCCGCCGGTTTGGGAAATTGCGGCAGAAGAATTTTCCCGCTACGTCAACGCGGACGGGCAGGGCGATGTGCTGGTCTTCATGCCGGGCGGTTTTGAAATTTCGCAGACCATCGAAGCCATTCGCAACACGAGCGAGGCGAAAGGATTTATCGTTTTACCGCTGCACGGCGAATTACAGCCGAAAGATCAGGACGCCGCCGTGGCGCGCTACGAACGTCGCAAGGTCGTCGTCGCCACGAACGTAGCGGAGACGAGCATCACGATTGATGGCGTGCGGTTGGTGATTGATGGTGGTCTTGCACGCATCGCGCGCTACGACGCGAACCGTGGCATTAACACGTTGCTCATTGAAAAAATTTCGCAGGCGAACGCCGACCAGCGCACCGGTCGCGCCGGTCGCACTGCGCCGGGAACTTGCATCCGGCTCTGGTCACGCCCAGAACACGACGAACGCGCGCCGCATGAGCTTTCGGAAATCCGGCGGCTGGATTTGTCGGAAGTCGTGCTGACTTTGAAAGCGGCGGGCGTGCATGACCTGCGGAAATTTCGCTGGCTGGAAAAGCCGGATGAAATTTCGCTGACGCACGCTGAAGAATTAATTGCCGACCTTGGCGCGATTGACCATGAAGGACGCATCACGCCGATTGGCCGCAAGATGCTCGCGTTTCCGTTGCACCCGCGTTATGCGCGGATGCTGCTCGCGGCGCAGGAATATGGCTGCGTTCACCAAGCCTGTCTCGTCGCCGCGCTGACGCAAGGGCGCGACTTGCTCATCCGCAACGCGGGCAAGGACGTTGAAACCGCGCGCGAAGATTTGCTGGGCGAGAAGGCGACTTCAGATTTTTGGATTCTCATGCGTGCGTGGAGTTTTGCGTTCAACAATCAGTTTCGCATGGACGCGTGCCGCAAGCTGGGCATCCACGCCATCACGGCGAAACAAGTCGGGCCGTTGTTTGATCAATTTCTCCGCATCGCCAAAGACGAAGGCCTCGACACGCGACCGCATGAAGTGAAGGACGAGGCGTTGCAGAAGTGTATTCTAATCGGCTTCAGCGATCGCGTGGCACGGCGGATGGATCAAGGCACGTTGCGAACGGAACTCGTGCATGGTCGTCGCGGCGTGCTGGCGCGTGAGAGCAAGGTGCAGGACAGTCCGCTCTTCGTCGTCGCCGAGATTCGCGAGGTGGAAGGCCGCGACCGCGAGGTGAACACGATTCTCTCGCTCGCCACCGCCATCGAAGTCGAGTGGTTGAAAGAATTATTTCCCGACGACATCAAGAGTGATTTGCACGTCCAGTTCGACGCGCAGCAAAAACGTGTGCTCGCCGCCGAGCTGTTGCGCTTCCGCGATCTGGCGCTCGCGGCGAAACGCATTGACCCGCCGCCGGCTGATGCGGCGGCGCGCTTGCTGGCGGATGAAGTTTTAGCCGGACGTTTGTTGCTGCCGAATTGGGATCACAGCGTAGAGCAATGGCTGGCGCGGCTGAATCTGCTTTGCAAGGAGTGCGCGGATTTGCAATTGCCTGCCATTACCGACGACGACAAAAAATCCATCATCGAACAACTCTGCCACGGCGCGGTGAGCTACAAGGACATCAAGGAGCGCGAAGTGAAACCCATCGTGATGTCGTGGCTCTCGCACGCGCAGCGGGAGTTGCTCGACAAGCACGCGCCGGAGCGGTTGAAGCTGCCGAACGACCGCACGCCGAAAGTGAATTACGAGCCGGGCCGCGCGCCGTTCATTTCGCTGCGTATCCAAGATTTGTATGACGTGACGCAGACGCCGAAGATTGCGCTGGGTCGCGTGCCGGTGACGGTTCACATTCTGACGCCGGGCATGAAGCCGATCCAGGTGACGCAGGATATGGCGAGCTTTTGGCGCGAGCAGTATCCAAAAATAAAAAACGAGTTGGCGCGGAAGTATCCGAAACATTTCTGGCGATGAATGGCATTGAACAACTTTGTCCGAACTGCGGCTTGTGCTGCGACAGCACGCTGTTTGCGGATGTTGAGTTGCGCGCGGGTGACAACGCGGCACGATTAAAGAAGCTGGGGCTGACACTGGCGAAGAAGGGAAAAAGCAAAATTGCCTTCGCCCAGCCGTGCGCTTGCTTTGATGGAAAACTTTGCACGATTTACCAAGATCGTCCGAAGCGTTGCGGGTTGTTCGAGTGTGGTTTGTTGAAGCGCGTTGAAGCCGACGAGATTAGTGCAAACGCGGCGTTGAAGAAAATTTTAGCCGCGAAGAAGCGGGCAGGGGAAGTGCGCGAGTTGCTGCGTTCGCTCCGTCAGCGCGATGAGCGGATGGCGCTGACGCATCGCTACGCGGACGTAATGAATCGTCCGATGGATTTTTCGATTGAAGGCGAGGCGGACAAGCGCGGCGAACTGATGATGGCGGTGAATGAACTCATGCAGTTGTTGCAACGGGATTTTTTGCGGTGATGTGTGCCAGATCCACACCAATAAAAAGCCGCGATTGCTCGCGGCTTTTGTTTTTGAGGTGGATGATTATTTCACCAGCGCTTTGCAAAATTTGTCCATGCGATCCAGACCCTTCTCGATGTTCGCGAGGCTGGTCGCGTAGCTCAAGCGGATGTAATCGTCCGCGCCGAACGCGATGCCGGGGACGGCGGCTACTTTTTCCTGCTCCAACAACCGCGCGCAAAAATCGGCGGACTTGAGGCCAGTCTGGGAAATGTTCGGGAATAAATAAAACGCACCTTTGGCATTCACGCAGGTGATGCCGGGCATGGAATTCAATTTCGCGTGCGCGTAACGGCGGCGCTTGTCGTATTCCGCGAGCCAGAGCGGCAGATGTTCCTGCGAACCATTCAGCGCGGCGACGCCGCCTTTTTGCGCGAACGAAGTCGGGTTGCTCGTGCTGTGGGATTGCACGGCGTCAATCGCCTTGGCGATCGGTTCTGGCGCGGCCAGAAAGCCGAGACGCCAACCGGTCATGGAATACGCCTTCGCCAATCCGTGAACGATGATGGTGTGGTCGTAATGCGCCTGCGAAAAACTAGCGACGCTCTTCACCTTCGCGCCGTCGTAAAGCAAGTGTTCGTAAATCTCGTCGCTCATGATGAGCACGCCTTTTTCCACGCAGATGTCGCCGAGCGCTTTCACTTCTTCGGGCGAATAAACGCTGCCGGTCGGATTGCTCGGCGAATTCAGCACGAACAAACGCGTATTCGGCGTGATGGCGGCGCGGAGTTGTTCGGGTGTGACTTTGAATTCCGTTTTGTCGGTCGTGGTGAGAATCACCGGTGTCGCGCCCGCGAGCTTGACCATTTCGGGGTAGCTCAACCAATAGGGCGCGGGGATGATGACTTCATCGCCCGCCTCGCACGTCGCGAGGATGACGTTGTAGCAGGAATGTTTGCCGCCGCAGCTCACGATGATTTGCGAAGGCTTGTAAGTCAGCCCGTTCTCGCGGAGAAATTTTGCAGCGATGGCCTCGCGCAATTCCGGGATGCCGCTGCTGGGCGTGTATTTGGTGAATCCATCGGCCAGCGCCTTGGCGGCGGCGTCCTTGATATGTTGCGGCGTGTCGAAATCCGGTTCGCCCGCGCCGAAGCCGACCACGTCTTCACCGGCGGCCTTCATCGCCTTGGCTTTGGAATCAATCGCCAAAGTCATGGACGGAGCCAGCGACGCGGCGCGTTGGGAGATTTTGTAATTCATATTTGAGCGGGCAGATTTTACGGCCAAAAAGGTGTCGTGCAAGAATGGATTTCGCTGTGCGAAGGTTGACTATTTTTTCCGGCAACATAATCTCACCATCATGCGTGGCGTCTATACATTGAGCTGTTGCTACCGGCTTATTTTTTCTTCCATCTTTTGCTTGGCCATTCTTCAGTCATCGGCGCGGGTTTTTACCGTCGTGAATACAAATGACGATGACAAGGCAAACCGTGAGCGCTTTGCCGGCAGCCTGCGCAGTGCGGTGATGGCCGCCAATCAGTTGGGTGGAAAGAACACCATCATTTTGAGCCGGGCAATGCCGGCGGTAGGGCAAAATCAATCACGCGCATTAGTTTTTCACCTGACTAAATCTGGCGCGAACGAGGATGCCGGAAAATCCGGCGACCTCGATATCAGACGCGGGGACGTGACTATTATCGGTGCGGTTCCCAATGTGGTGATTGACGCGACCGGTTTGGGTGACCGGGTGTTTCAGGTTTTTACCAATGCGAAACTGACGTTGCAAAACGTGACCATCACTGGCGGTCGCGCGCCGCAGGCGGAATTTGGTAGTTTTTATTTCCCCACCAGAAGTGCTCAAGCGGGCGGCGGAATTTGGAGTGCCGGAACCGTGTTTTTGAAAAACTGCATCGTCACCAACAATGCGAGCGGTGATGGCAATGGGAATTATGGCAACGGGGGACGCGATGCGGCTGACGGCGGCGGAATTTTCAATCTCGGCCTGCTGGTCATAAATCACTGCCAAGTTGTCCATAACTTCGCAGGTGGCGGGTTTCGGGCTTCATCTGGCGGCAACGGCGGCGGAATCGTCAACTTCGGATTCTGTTTCATCACCCACTCCACAGTTTCTGCCAACGCCAGCGGCTTCGGCGGCGATCATGATACGCTGGGCTTTCTGGGATCCTGTGGGGATGGCGGCGGAATCGTCAATGCCGGAAGCATGGTGATGAAAAACTGCCGGGTGAGCGACAATGTTTGCGCCTCCGGGCTTGACGGCGGCAGTTTTCAAACGGGGAGCGTTGCGTTTCCTGGTTTAGATGGTAGTAGCGGTGGCAATGGGGCGGGGATTGATAATTCAGGTAACTTGACTGTGAACTCCACCATTATCACCGGCAATCGCTGCGGCGACGGCGGCAACGGTGGCCGTGGCACCATCTCTGGTGGTGATGGCGGTAAAGGCGGTGACGGCGGAGGAATATTCAACAGCGGGAGCGCCGTGGTTTTGGATTCCCAAATTACTAACAACAGTTGTGGCGACGGAGGAAATGGCGGTTCCGTTGCGGGTTTTTGGGAAGGCGAAAATATTACGGGAGGAAATGGTGGAAACGGCGGTAGTGGCGGCGGAATACTCTCCAAAACACCAGCCTCGCTGGAGATTAACAACACCTTGGTTGAATTGAACCAGTTTGGAGCTGGCGGAACTGACGGCTCCGTGTTGACGGGGCAGACACCCGGTAATGCAGGTTTAGACGGCGAGTGGCCGAACGTCGGCGAGAATTGAAACTAACTTTTCTCCGAAGCCTTGGCCGCTTCAATGAGCTGCCAGAACTTGGGGTTCTCCTGCAAGGCCTCGTCTTCACCGGTCTTGAGGCCGGAGCGGAAGAGAAAATCTTTTAGCGTGTTGCGGCTCAAAATGCGATGCACGAGCACGCCGAGCTTATGGCGTTCGAAATAAATCCGGTAATCGCCCACGCGAAAACGATGCAGCGTGTGGCCGTCGCTTTCCAGTTTGCCAAAACTTTCTTCTTCGCCCGCGATGAGGTGTTGCGGCAGGCCGCGAAAGTCGCCGAGGATTTCCAACTGCAATTCCTTGGGCATCCGCGTGAGTTCAGCGGAAGCAGTCGGCGTAAAGATGACTTGAAATGCGCTCATAGAAACAGCGGCAGCTTAAGCCGTGCGGGGAAAGTCTGCAATGTTCTTTACCGGCGTTCAGTCGCGAGCGCGGCATTGACGCACTGGCGGTTTCGCCTGCATCCTGTCGGCAGACATGAAGCTGCCCTTTTGGAATTCCCTCACGCTGCGGAAACGTAAAGTTGTGCGGTGGTCGCTTGGTTTGTTGCTGGCTTATGCGGTCATCGGGTTTTTGATTTTGCCGCCCATCATCCGCCGGGTCGCGGTAAAACAGCTTTCCTCGCAGCTTGGCCGTGAGGTTTCCATCGAGAAAATTAAAATCAATCCCTTCGCGCTCTCCACGACGGTTCGCGGGCTGCTCATCAAAGACCCGGACGGCGGCGCCTTGCTTTCGTGGGATGAATTTTATGTGAACTTCGAGTTGTCGTCGCTCGTGACCCGGGCGTGGACTTTCAAGGAGATTCACCTCTTGCAGCCGCACGCGCGGATGCAGGTCAACTGGGATTACACGTTCAACTTCTCCGACCTCATCGCGAAATTTTCCAGCACCAACGCCCCCGCAAAGACGACGGCTCCCGCAAAGCCGCTGGTGTTGCGCGTCAGCAAGCTGCACATCGGCGGCGCGACCGCGTCGTATGCGGATCTGACGACGAAGGAGCCGTTCAAGCGCGCGGTCGGTCCGCTGGACATCACCATGGAAGATTTCCGCACGGACCATGACAACAAAAACCCCCATGCCTTCACCGGCACGACCGACGCGGGCGAACGGATTACGTGGAGCGGATTTTTCTACCTCAACCCGCTGCGTTCCGAGGGCGAGCTGACGCTGGATAATTTCACCGTCAACAAATACGTGTTGCTCTACCAGAATTTTTTCCGCTTCGAGGTGCGCAGTGGCAGCGGGGGCGTGCATCTGAATTATCAGTTTGAATTGAGTGAATCCAATCGCATCACGGCGGTGAACAATTTCGCGGTGGCGCTGCGCGATTTCAAAATCGGCGTGCCGGGGGAGACGAACAATCTCGCGGAGCTGGAACATTTCGCCATTTCCGGCGCGGTCGCGGATCTGGAGAAGCGCACGGCTTCGGTGGATTTGATTTCGGCCGTCGGCGCAAACCTGTTCATCCAGCGCGACAAGGACGCGTCCGTGAATGTCCTGGAGGCCGCCAAGCCGGCGGCGTCGGCGACGAACACGGCGGGCGGAATCATTTTCCTCCTCCGCTCTGTGACAAACGCGGTGACGTTGCTCCTGCAAAGCACAAACCAATGGAGCGGCATCGTGCATCAAGTGGACATCACAAATTGCTCGCTGCACCTGGAGGATCTGGTTAATTCGCGGCCGGCGAAACTGGATTTGACGGGCATCCGCTTCATGGCGAAAAACATTTCCAATCTGCCCGGGACAAATCTCAACGCAGAACTTTCCCTTAACTGGAACACTAACGGTTCCATCCACACGATCGTGAGCGCGTCGTTCCTGCCACCGACGGCGGATGTCATCGTGGACTTGAACCGGCTCGACCTCGGTTCGCTGGACGCGTATCTCGAACCAAGCTTGAACCTCTACATTCTCGGCAGCCAGATTGGTTTGCACGGCGACATTCGCCTGCGCACGCCGACGAATGAGCTGCCGCAGGTGACGTTTCAGGGCAGCGCGAGCTTGGATAATTTTCACACGGTGGACGGCACGTTCGCGGAGGATTTGGTGAAATGGGATTCGCTCCGCGCCAACGGCATTGAGGCGAACCTGAATCCGCCGTCCGTCACGATTGACGAAATCGTTTTGGAGAACGCCTACGCGCGAATGGTCATCGAGACGAACCAGACGATTAATTTATTGAACGCGCTGCAGCCGGCTTCCGCTCCCGTGACGAATGGAACGCCAGCGGTTGCCATCAAAAATCCCGCCGCGACAAACGCGCCGCTGACGCCGGTTTCCATCGGCGCATTTATCATCACGAACATGCTGGTAAATTTCACCGACCACTCGATGTCGCCGGAAGTGAACCTGTCGTTGCGTGAGGTCAATGGCCGCATCGCCGGGCTGTCCACCGCGCAACTCCAGCACGCAGACGTGAACCTCGCCGGGAAGGTGGACGGCGTCGGCCCGGTCGCCATCACCGGAAAAATCAATCCCCTCAACGACACGGCCAAGAACGAAATCAAAATTTCCGTAAAGAACGTGGACCTCACGTCCGCGAGTTCCTACGCCGGGAAATTCGCCGGCTATAAAATTGCGCGCGGCAAGTTGAACTTGGATTTGAATTACGAACTGACTGGAAAAAAACTTAGCTCAAAAAATGTCATCACTCTGGATCGTTTTACGTTTGGCGAGAAAGTGGCCAGCTCCGATGCCACCAAGCTTCCCGTCCGCCTCGCCGTCGCCTTGCTCAAAGACCGCGAGGGAAAAATTGTTTTGGACGTGCCGATTGAAGGGCGGACGGATGATCCGAAATTCCGCATCGGCAAAGTGGTGCTCGGAGTTTTACAAAACATTCTCGTGAAAGTTGCCACGTCCCCCTTCTCGCTGCTCGGCGCGGCGTTTGGCGGCGGCGAGGAAATGGCGTATCAGGATTTCGCACCCGGCAGCACCACGCTGACGGAGGAGGGCAAAAGCAAACTCGACTTGCTGGCGAAAGCGCTTTACGAACGACCGTCGCTCGAACTGGAAATCGGCGGCAGCATTGACCGCGAGGCCGACCTCGATGGTTTGCAACGGGCCGCGATTGACAAGGAAATCCGCCAGCGTCTCTGGCAAAAACTTCGTCAGGCGGAGCAGGCCACCAATTCCGTTGACCAGTTGGCCATCCCGCCCGAAGACCGCGAACACTGGGTGCAGAAACTTTTCGCCGCCGCGCACTCGGATGGCAAAATCACGGAGCAACTGCTCGCCGCGAACACCAACCTCGCTGCCTTCACCGCGCAAATCCTGCCGCGCACCGCCCCGGATACTCATGGCGCCACGCTGTTGAGTCCGCCCGTCGTCAGCGCCTCCGAAGAATCCGTGCGCGCCTACCAGACGAAACTTGTGCCGCCGCCGTCGCCGCAAGAAGCCGTGCTGCTCACGACGTTTATGGTTGGTGAAAATGATTTTCAAACTCTCGCCGCTGCCCGCGCCAAAGCCGTGCAGAGTTACTTGCTGCAAACCGGCCAAGTCGAAGCCGGACGATTGTTTCTCACGACGACTGTTCGCACCGACGGCAGCCGCGCTTTTTTGCTGTTTCAATAGCCAGCCAATGGGGGTGGTGGGGCGAGCGGCCTCGCGAGCCGCTGCCACTTGA
>JANOBC010000352.1:0-15190 GCA_031411455.1 Limisphaerales bacterium | reverse complement strand
CCAGTTCTCCAGTTGGACGCTGCACATGGCGAGCATCATCATCTTCAGCACGCTGTGGGGAATTTTCTTCAAGGAATGGCGCGGGGCGCAGCCGTTCACCAAGAAGCTGGTCGTGCTGATGCTCGCGCTGCTGGTCGGCTCGACTTGCATCATCGGCTACGGCAACAAAAAATCGGCGGACGCCGAGGCCACGCTGAAAGGTGCTGCCGCCACTGCGGTTGAAGCCGTCAAAGATGCCGCCGCAGCAACCACAGATGCCGCCAAAAACGCCGTGGATGCGTTGAAAAAATAATCCGTGCAGCGCGTCGCTTTCAAGATGCGGCTCAAGCCGGGCGTTGTGGCGGAATATAAAAAACGCCACGACGAACTCTGGCCGGAACTGGCGGCGGAGCTGAAGGCCGCGGGTGTTTCGGATTACTCAATCTTTCTCGACGAAGAAACGCTCACGCTGTTCGCCGTTCAAAAATTGGGCGAGAATAATTCCGCTGCTGAATTGCCGGATTCTCCAATCGTCCGCAAGTGGTGGAATCACATGGCTCCGTTGATGGAAACGCAGCCTGATAATTCCCCCGTCGTGAAACCGCTCAAGGAAGTTTTTTATCTCGACTGAGTTTGTGGCTTTTTTGGTAGGGCTGACCTGCTGGTCAGCCAGCCGCGCAGCAGCGCCGCCCTACCAACTTATCAAATCTGAAAATCCAGCGAAGTATTCTTATCCGCCTTGCTCATCACCCGCATATCGAGGCCGTCGTAGATGACGAGCGAGTTCGGCTGCACGCTGTCCATGATGAACACGTTGCCGCCAATCGTGCTGCCCGCGCCGATGATCGTGTCGCCGCCGAGAATCGTCGCGCCGGGATAGATTGTCACGCGGTCTTCAATGGTCGGATGCCGGCGCTTGCCCTTGAGCAATTGCCCGCCCGCCGTGGACTTCGCGCCCAGCGTCACGCCGTGATACATCTTCACATGATTGCCGATGATCGCCGTCTCGCCGACGACTGTGCCGGTGCCGTGATCCACAAAAAAGTGCGAGCCAATCTTCGCGCCCGGATGCAAATCCATGCCCGTGCGGCTGTGCGCCCACTCGGCCATGATGCGCGGGATGAGCGCGATGTTTTTCAAATACAATTCATGCGCCAGCCGCTGCACGCTGATGGCTTCGATGAACGGATAGGAAACAATAATCTCTTCCTTGCTCGCCGCCGCCGGATCGCCATCGAACGCCGCTTGCACATCCGTCTGCAGAATTTCACGGACACGCGGCAGGCTGGCGAGAAATTCCACCGTCAACTTGTGCGCCTCGGCGGGGATGTCTTTTTTATCAAGGCCATCAGGCGTTTTATATTCCAGACTCTTGCGGATTTCGTCCTCCAAAGTTCCAAGAATGGAATCCAGCAACGCCGCCGTCTCCACTTTGATCTCGGAGGAATGGATCAGCTTCTCGTCAAAAAATCCGGGGAACAGCAGCCGCAGCAAACCGCACGTCAGTTCGGTGACGACGCGCTTGGACGGAAGATTTTTGCCGTCCAGATGATTGATCCCGCCGACCTTGGCGTAAGAGGCAACCAGTTCGTTGGTGAGTTTGCTGACGATTTCCACGGCGAAGGATTTACCACAAAGGCACAGAGGCACAAAGTTTAATTGGCGAACCACCCACCTCCAGCACTTACCGCCCAACCTTGGTTCAGCCAAAAGTGTGACCTTCGTCAAATCATATTGCCCGCCGATCAAGTAAGGTATGCGCATGAACGAACAACCGGTCATTGATTCAGGCGCGGCAAAAATCTTGTCGCTGGCGGATGAAACCAAGTTTGCGGCGAACGGCATTGTCAGCCGCACCCTCTTGCGGACGGCCAATTCCCGCGTCGTGCTGTTTGGGTTTTCCGAGGGCCAGGAATTGACCGAACATACTTCCACGCAACACGCGGTCATCCAGATTTTGTCCGGCGAATGCGAATTCTCCCTCGCCGGCCAACCCAGTGTGGTCAAAGCTGGCGATTTGATTTACCTGCCGCCGAATCTGCCGCACGCGGTCAAGGCCATCACACCCTTCTCCATGCTGCTGACTTTTTCCAAACCGGAAATCAAGGATCCATCCGCCATCAACCAGAACCTAAAAAAATGAAAAATACATCCGTCAGCTTGGTCAGCTTTGCCCTGGCCGTCGTTGTGCCCGCCCTGGCACAGGACAAAATTGCGTCCACCAATTCCGTTTCCGCGACCGCCGCCAAGCCCGCCGCCAGCGCCGGTCTAGCGAATGACTGGTTGCGCCAGCAGTCCGATGGTTTCAAGCCGTGGGACATCGGCGGTCAAGTTCGCGCGCGTTTTGAAGCGAAGGAAGGTATGGCGATTCAAGGCCAGGCCGGTTCGCTGGATTTCCGTGACCACGGTGCCGCCGTGAATAATGAATACTGGCTGACTCGCTCGCGCTTTCACGTCGGCTACAATGACCAATGGTGGAGCGTTTATGGCGAGGCGCAGGCCAGCACGGCCAATAGCGATTTGCGTTATGCCTACGCGAACAATCCGCCGGTGGCCGGCACCACCAAAAAACTTGGCTACGGCCCCGAAGCCGACACGCTTGACCTGCATCAAGCGTTTATCACCCTCGGCAACCCAAAGGAATTTCCGCTGACCGTCAAGGCCGGTCGTCAGGAATTGGTCTATGGCGAGGAGCGGCTCATCGGTCCGTCCGGCTGGAACAACATTGCGCGCTCCTTCGACGCCGCGAAAGTGCGCTGGCAGAACGACACTTTCAGCGCCGACGTTTTCAGCGGTTTTCCAGTCATCCCGGAGAACGGCCAGTTCGACGTGGACAACGGGCAGGATTTGTTTTCCGGCATTTATGCCACGCTGTTCAAAATTCCCAAGACGCTGCTCGACGTTTATTTTCTGGCGAGGAATTCCGGCACCGGCGCGGCGGGCTTCGCGCCCAGCCCGCAGTTTCCACAGCCCAGTGCGCGGGACATCTACACCCTCGGCGGGCGTATCAAATCCAAGCCGGGCGAATTGGGGCATTGGGATTATGCGATCGAAGGCGCCTATCAGTTTGGCGATTATCGCGATGCTCGCGCCGGTGCGCCGACGGAACGCCTCACGCAGGACGCCTTCATGTTCGTGGTGCAAGGCGGCTATACGTTTGCTGATCTCTGGGCCACGCCGCGTCTGGGCCTGGAATATTCCTACGGCTCCGGCGACCGCAATTCCTCGGACGGCACGCACGGCACGTTCGACAATCTCTTCCCAACGAACCACAAGTTTTACGGCTTCATGGATTTTGCCTCGCTGCAAAATCTTCAGGACCTGCGCGGTATCGTCCAAATCAAGCCGACGAAAGCCTCCACGCTCGCGCTGGAAGGCCACGGCCTCTGGCTCGCCAGCACCAGCGATAACTTTTACACCGTTGGCGGCACGGCGCGCGGTGGCACTGGGGCCACTCCCGGCAACGGCTATGGCGTCAATCCGAATTATAGCAATTTCCTCGGCACCGAAGTGGACGTGGTCGGCAGCTATGCCGTGACGAAATTCCTGCAAGTCGAAGCCGGCTACGGCCATTTCTTCGTCGGCAAATACATTGGGCAGTCGCTGTCGGATTCGGCCTTCGGCTCAAAGGACGCCGATTGGTTTTACACGCAAGTCACTTTTAATTTCTGAAATGGAATTTCCAACCATCCAACTCGCCGCGGCCTCAAGCCGCCAGCGCTGATGAATGCACCGAAAATATCAACCCCACGTGATTAAGAATGAAAAGTCCACGGTGGTTTATGCCTGCTCCGGCTGCTCGGATGCGGGCGAACTCGCGAACCGCATCGCGCGGCAACTCGCGCGCGACGGCGCGGCGGAGATGTCCTGTCTCGCCGGCATCGGCGGGCGCGTGAAAAGCCTTGTGTCTAAAGCCGAAAATGCGGAACACATTCTGGTGGTGGATGGCTGTCCGCTGAATTGCGCCGCCCACACGCTTAAACTCGCGGGCTTCAAAAACTTTGCGCACCTCGAACTACACACGCTCGGTTTCAGAAAAAATTCCTCCCCGGTGACGGAGGAGCGGATCGCCGACGGCGTGCGCGCGGCCAAAAAAATTCTCGCGGATGCAAAATATGCGGTAGTCTCTCCAATCAAACCTGAACCAATCATCATCAACCAACCATGAAACGAAACTTCATTTATCCTTTGTGCGCCATCGGGCTGGGCGCGGCGCTGCTGGGCAACGTGGCGCTGGCGGCAGATGCGCCGGCCAAAACTCTCAAACCGGTCCGCCCCGTTGACCCAGAGGTAATGGGTCAGGAGGAAGCTGTGCTGACCCAAGCGCCGAACGTGCCGCCGCCCATCAAGCGCAAACATTCCGCCAAAGTCATCGTGCATCTCGAAGTGAAGGAGGTCACGAAACGCCTGGCGGACGGCGTGGATTACACGTTCTGGACGTTTGGCGGCGACGTGCCCGGCAGTTTCATCCGCATCCGCGTGGGCGATGATGTGGAATTCCATTTGAACAACGCGCCGGACAGCATGTTGCCGCACAACATTGACTTGCACGCCGTGACCGGGCCGGGCGGCGGCGCGACTTCGACCTTCACCGCGCCGGGACATTCCTCGCAATTTTCTTTCAAGGCGCTGAACCCCGGGCTTTACGTTTATCACTGCGCGACCGCGCCGGTGGGAATGCATGTGGCCAACGGCATGTATGGCCTGATTCTCGTCGAGCCGGAAGGCGGCTATCCGCCGGTGGACCGCGAGTATTATGTGATGCAAAGCGAATTTTACACGCCCGCCAACTTCGGCGTGGAAGGCCTCCAGCCCTTCGACATGAACCGCGCGATTGATGAACGCCCGTCGTATGTCGTCTTCAACGGCGCGGTCGGCGCGCTCGTGGGCGACAAGGCGATCACGGCGAAGGTCGGCGAAACGGTGCGTTTGTTCGTGGGCAACGGCGGGCCGAATCTCACGAGTTCGTTCCACGTCATCGGCGAAATTTTTGACACGGTTTATCAGGAAGGCGGCACCTTGCCGACGCAGCACAATTTGCAAACAACCACGATTCCGGCGGGCGGCTCGGCGATTGTCGAGTTCAAGGTGGAAGTGCCGGGCACGTTCATCATCGTGGATCATGCGCTGTTTCGGGCGTTCAGCAAAGGCGCGCTCGGCATGTTGAAAGTTTCCGGCCCGCCGGATTTGCTCGTCTATTCCGGCAAGGAAGTGGACGCGATTTATCTCGGCAGCGCGGCGGAAGGCGGCTCGGATTCGGAAAAGAAAGTCGCGGCGCTGAAGGCGCAAATGGCTTCCGAACTCAAGGGCAACCCGAAGATTGCCGGACTGACGAAGGAGATCCAGATCGAGAAGGGCAAGGCCGTTTATATGCAGACCTGCTTCGTCTGCCATCAGCCGGGCGGCCTCGGCGTGCCGGGACAAATCCCGCCGCTGGCGGATTCCGATTTCCTCTTGAAGCACAAGGAAGATTCCATTCGCGCGGTCGTTATTGGCCGGATCGGCGAGACGGTCGTGAACGGCAAAACCTACAAAGGCACAATGATTCCGTTGGCCTATCTCACGGATGATCAGATTGCCAACGTGCTGACTTACACGCGCAATAGTTGGGGCAACAAAGGGGACGCAATCAGCGCCGCCGAAGTGACGAAGATCCGCGCGGAATCCGGCACCACCACGCCGACGCCGGCGTCTCCGAGCAAGTTTGAATGAAAATGAAGACGAGGATAGAAAATGGAGGATGGAAGATGGCGGGCGGCGCGAAGCTCGCTCACGGAATTCTATTCTCCATCCTCAATCTTCTATCCTCGTTTTTGATTGCATCCACAATCAGCGCCGCTGCTGAAACGCCGCCTGGCATGACCGTCGTTTCCAACGGCGTCTTTCATCCGCTGTTCCGCTCGCTGACGGATGCGCAGGACGTGCCGGTGAAAAGTTTTCTGCTGGATATCGAGCCGGTCACGAACGGGAAATTTTTGGAATTCGTCCGCGCCCATCCGCGCTGGCAACGCTCGCAGGTGAAGCGGATTTTTGCCGATGAATCCTATCTGAAAACGTGGGCGGGCGATTTGGAACTGGGCACCAACGCGGCGGTGGATGCGCCGGTCACCTTTGTTTCGTGGTTCGCGGCGAAGGCGTTTGCGCAGGGGCAGGGCAAGCGCTTGCCCACGCTGGCGGAATGGGAACTGGCGGCGGCAGCGAGTCCCACGCTGGCCGATGGTGCGACCGACGCCGCGTTTCAGCGCGAGATTTTGCGTTGGTATTCCACCACCAAGCCGGCCACGCAGCCGGTCGTGGGCCGGGGCGCGAAAAATTTCTGGGGCGTGCGCGATCTGCACGGGCTGGTTTGGGAATGGGTTTCTGATTTTAATTCCGCCACGGTTTCCGGCGATGCGCGCGGCGACACGGGTTTGGACCGGCAACTCTTTTGCGGCGCGGGCGCGATCGGCGCAAAGGACGTGCAGAATTTTCCGGCGTTCATGCGCTACGGTTTTCGCAGCAGTCTCAAGGCGGCTTACACGGTTCACAATCTCGGCTTCCGTTGCGCGAAGGATTTATGAAACTGGCACTGCTCATTCTTACACTTTCAGCTTCAACCGCGCTGGCCGCGACGAACGAAACCGCCGAAGTCCTGCCACCGTGCTGCCGTCCGCTCGCGGCGGGCACGAACTACACGGACAAGTCCGTGTATCTGCTGGAATCCACCTGGACTTCCGATGCGAATCGCCGCGTGAAGCTCGGCGTGCTGCGCGGTCGGCCGCAAGTCGTGGCGCTGTTTTTTGCGTCGTGCCAGTTCACCTGTCCGCTCACCGTGAGCGATCTGCAACGCCTTGAAGCCGCGTTGCCGGAAAATTTGCGGACGAACACCGGCTTCCTGTTGATCTCATTCGACAGCGAGCGCGACACACCGGCGGCGCTCAAGGCCTATCGTGCGAAGCGCGAATTGAGCAATCAAAATTGGACGCTGCTGCGTGGCGAACCGGACGACGTGCGCGAACTGGCCGCGCTGCTTGGCGTGATTTACAAAAAAGATGCGAACGGCGATTTTGCCCACTCCAACGTCATCACGGTCTTGAACGCGGACGGCGAAATTATTTTTCAGCAACCCGGATTGAATTTGCCGCCGGACGAAATTGTCGCAAAACTAAAATCCATTTCTCCCCCATGAATATGCCGCCGATGAACCGGTTCAAACGCTTTGACGTGCGCGATCTCATCCGCGGCGGTGTCGAGCCGTTTCCTGAAATTCAGCAGCGGGTCAGCGCCCTCAAGCCGGGCGATGGCTTGATTGTCATCGCGCCGTTTTTGCCATCGCCGCTGGTCGAGAAGCTCACGAGCGAAGGTTATTCATCAAAAGTCGAGCGCGGTCAGGGCGCGGACTGGATGGTTTACTTTTGGTGCGCGGCTGCTTGAATGGGTCTATGTCCACCGCGTTCGCCGAATTCAAAAAAATGGCGGTTGTCAATACACTGCGCAGTTGCCAGCTATTTACCGGCCTGCCGTTGGTGGATTTGGAAAACATCGCCGCCGTCACGGTTGCCAAGCCACTGGCCAAGGGCGAATACCTGTTTCACGAAGGCGATCCGGCCAGCGGATTTTACGTCGTCCAGCACGGTGCGGTGAACGTGCATCGCGTCACC
The DNA here is from genome assembly GCA_031411455.1 of Limisphaerales bacterium. Lineage (GTDB taxonomy): Bacteria > Verrucomicrobiota > Verrucomicrobiia > Limisphaerales > UBA11358 > UBA11358. The sequence continues at coordinate 7,571 of JANOBC010000352.1, read as the reverse complement.
GCCGCCGGCAAGGAACAGGTCATCCATATTTTTCGCACGGGCGATTCGTTTGCGGAGGTGGCGCTGGCGACCCCCACGGGTTATCCCGCCGATGCCCGCGCCCTGGAGTCCTCGCAAGTGTTGCTCGTCCAAAAAGCGGGCATTCTGGCGCTGCTCAAGCACCAGCCGGAACTCGCGTTGCGAATGCTGGGTTCCATGAGCAGCCATCTGCGCGTGCTCGTCCGCCAACTGGAAGATCTCACGGTGAAGGATGTCGAGACGCGGCTGGCCAACTGGCTGGTGAAGCGCTGTCCGAATCCAAAAAGCGAAACGCCCGTGAACATTGAACTCACGATGGCCAAGGGCGTGCTCGCCGCCGAACTCGGAACGGTGCGGGAAACTTTTTCGCGCACCCTTGCCAAACTTCGCGAATTAAAACTGCTGGCCGTCAAAGGTAAAACCGTCACGGTATTTTCTCCCGCCAAATTGAACGCCTTGCTGCTCCGCAATCTTGGGGAATGAAAATGCCAGTTTTCCTTTCGGCAAATAAATGATGGCAGCCAGCAATAATTGCCACGCCCACTGGGCCGTCAGTTGCTGTGCAAACCGGATAAAATCCCGAAATTCCGACAGGAAATTTCCAGAATTAACCCACGTTCTGCAACACGGCCTGAACCACGCGCTCGGCGCTGATGCCATTAAGGCAGCGAAAATCAATCGGACATTCGCGGAGAAAACACGGTGAGCACTGCGCGTCGGATTTTAATAATTCATGCCGCCCATCGCCGGGCAAACCCGGCCCGGTGAGTTCCGGCGAGGTGCTGCCAAACGGAACAACCACCGGCGTGCCGAGCGCGGCGGCAACGTGCATCGGGCCGGTATCATTCTTCAAAACCACGCGGCAAAGTTTTAGCAGCGCCATGAGTTCGCGCAGTGAAGTTTGGCCAGCCAAGTTGATTGCTGATTGCCGATTGCCGATTGAATTTGCGCGGCGGTGGTCGCATCGTTTTTGCCGCCCTCGATGATGGTGAATTCGTCAATCAATCCCTCGAACTCCGAGATGAGATGCGTGGAAACAAAAACCGTGCGCTTGCCGGGATCGCCGGATTGATATGCGCCGATGACGGTCTCGATGAATTCGCGGCGGACAATCGGGTCAAGGCCGCTCGTCGGCTCGTCCAGCACGAGCAGTTCCGGCTCCGGGCAGATCGCTCCGATGAGCGCGAGCTGCGTGCGCTGGCCTTTCGAGAGGCTCGTGGTTTTCTTGGCCGCATCGAGCTGGAAACGTTTCAGCAAATCATTTTCAATGTCGCGGTTCCAGTTCTGGCGGAACGAGGCAAGATATTCGAGCGTGTCGCGCACGGTCATCCACGGATAAAACGCCACCACGTCCGGCACATAGGCGAGCCGCGATTTGATGGCGACCTCGTCCTTGCGCGGATCAAGGCCAAACACGCGCACGCTGCCGGAATCGGGGTGCAGTAAATTCAGCAGGCATTTGATGGTTGTGGTTTTCCCCGCGCCGTTGCGACCAAAAAAGCCGTAACACTTCCCGGGTTGCACTGTGAGCGAAAGGCCGTTCACGGCGTCGTGCTTGCCGTAACGGCGGACAAGGTTTTGGATTTCGATGACTGGAGTTTCCGGGTTCATGCGTTGTCCTTTTGGATTTAATCGTTGGCGGATTTATTTTTGCGCTCAAAAGCGTCGAGCCGTTTCTTCACGAGCGCGAGGAGATCGGCATCGCTGATTTGCAGGTGATGGGCGGCGACAACCGCGCGGTCAATTTCTTGGATGAGCAAATCGTTGCGCGCGGTCTTGGTGAGCGGAGAACCAACCGCTTTGAGAAAGCAACCCTTGCCCTGAATGTTTTCGATGACGCCTTGGCTTTCCAGTTCCGCGTAGGCCTTGGCGACGGTGTTGCGGTTCACGCGCAACTCCTCGGCCAGCGGACGGATGCCCGGTAGCGGCTCGCCCGTGCGCAGCCCACCCGACGCAGCGGCGTGGCGGATCTGGTCCACCAGTTGCAGGTAGACCGGGGTGCCGGATTTGAAATCAAGCTTGAGAATCATAAGCGCCGCCTGTCCTATGACACTAGGACAGTTGATGGCCGCCGTCAAGAAGGTTTTTTGGAAGCCGCCTCAGGTGAGCGGCACCAGCCGGCGTTCGGAACGGGTCTGCCGCTGGAACCGGAGGCGGCCAAGCAGTCCGACCAGTTGACGGAAGGGGCGTCCGGCCTCGGCCTGAAAACGTTGGCGCGCGGTTTTTCTTTTTTTTAACTGCGGCGATTGGATGGCGCTTTGTAATTCTTCAAACGCCACCGCTCCGGGTTGCCGCCGCGCCTGCACGCACAAGGCGGGTTCCAGCTGCCACGTCGCGAGCGTGAACTTTGAAAATTCCGGATGGAACAAAACTGCGTCCACTGGCAAGGTCGGCTCCGCCGTTACCGCGAGCAATTGTTCCGCCGCCCGCCGCGAGAGGATGTAGGCCGCCGAGCCGTAGTGCGGCGAGTAGATTCTCGCCAACCGCCGGTCGCGCGCCGGCAAAGTGGCCCGCGACAACATGACCAGTTCGAGATACGTCTCGAGTTTCACCACTTCGCAGCCGATCGGAATCCACGCCGCACTCGTCACGAACGCGGAAAAGTCCGGACTGAAAACAACGTCGTCCTCCAGCACGCAGCCGAACGCTGCGCCGTCAGCTAGCAAGCGCGACCAGGCCAGCCGGTGACTCGCGAGACAGGCGCGTTCAAATCGGGTCAGCGTCTCAGCCGTCGCGAGCACGGAGACATCGCGACGCTCAGGACCGGAACAATTCGCGCCGTCCACGGCGGCGAGGCGCTCGAAGGACAGGCCTTGGAGACATTCCTTCATGCGCGCCAGCCGCTGCGGATGCCGGTCCAGATTGATGCAGAAAATTTTCATTTTGCCTCCGCGAAATTTTTTATCGTAAAAATTACAATTTGTCCGCCGCCCGGATGACGGCTTCGACCACATCGCCAGTGCTGATGCCATTCATGCAACGGAAATCAATCGGGCACTCGCGGAGAAAACACGGCGAGCACGCCGCATCTGATTTTAATAATTCATGCCGCCCATCGCCGGGCAAACCGGGGCCGGTCAGTTCCGGCGAGGTGCTACCGAACGGAACAACGACCGGCGTGCCGAGCGCGGCGGCAACGTGCATCGGGCCGGTGTCATTCGTCAAAACCACGCGGCAAAGTTTCAGCAAGGCCATCAGTTCGCGCAAAGAAGTTTGGCCAGCCAAGTTGATTGCTGATTGCCGGCTGCTGATTGCCGATTGAATTTGCGCGGCGGTGGTCGCATCGTTTTTGCCGCCGAAAATTAGCCACACACAATTTGTCCGCTGCTGAATCTCCCGGGCGGCGGCGGCGAATTTTTCCATCGGCCAGCGCTTGGCCGGGCCGTATTCTGCGCCGGGGTTCAGGCCGAAGACGGGCGCGGAAATTTTATCCAGACCAAATTTGGCTCTGGCCCGGGCAACCTCATCCGGCGTCACCGCCAGTTGCGGCGCGAGCGGTTCCGCGCTCGCACCCAGCGCGGCGACAAGCTGGAGATATTCAAAAGCCTGATGCGCGGTGTTCGGAATTTCTGGATTCTGGATTCTGGATTCTGATTTCCCCGCGACGAGCGTTTTGATTTCCGCCACCGAACGCTTCTGCATCTTTACCCCGGCCGACCGCGACGCCACAGCCTGCGTCAGGAAAAAATTCCGCCACGGACGCGCGTAGCCAATGCGGCGTGGAATTCCTGCCGCAAAAACTTCCAGCGCCGAGCGCGGTGAGTTTGGTAGCACCAACGCGAGGTCAAATTTTCCCGCGCGCAGTTTTTTAGCGATGGCAAAAACGCCTTCGCCTTTTGCGAACGGAATGGTTTCGTTGACCGCTGGATGCGGCTCGAACAGCGGGCAAATCTTGTCCGCGCAGAGCAAGGCGATGTGCGCGTCAGGAAATTTTTCCCGCAGCCGCAGCAGCGCGGGCGTGGTCATCACGGCGTCGCCCAGCCAGTTCACGCCGCGCACCAGAATGCGCGTCGGGGGTGGCTGAAAAATCGCGCTCATTTTAATTTTTCCAACGCCGGTGCACCCAGCAGAACCAATTCGCTGGGTCGCGGCGGATGGCTTTTTCGTAGGACAGATTGGCCTCGCGCATGATGTCGGCGCTGGAACGCGGATGACCGTTTTCGTGCGTGGAAATTTTTTCGCCCAGCTCCAGCCGCCATTTCGCGAGACCGGTGCGGAAACAGAACGCGGTGTAAAGTTCGCATTCGTAGCGCAACGCCAGCACGGCGGGCGCGAGTCCCGTGTGGCAGTCGCGTCCCAAAAAAGGCGCGTGCAGGCCGCGCGAACTTTGGTCACCGAGCAGGCCGAGGATGACGCCGCCGCGATTCATCGCCGCGCGCATTTCCGTGCCTTCAAAGCGGCGCTCGAAATAAAGGCAGCCGCTGCGGTTCCGAATTTCCTGCATGAGCCGGTTGAGAGCGGGCTGCTTCAACGCACGGTAAGTCGTCGCCGTTTGATAGTCGGGACGCAAACTTTGGAGGCGCGCGTAAAGCTCGAAATTTCCGAAGTGGCCGATGGCGAAAACAAAGTTGGGCAGCGGCTCGCCCGCTTTCTTTTCTGGCAGCGGATTTTTTTCACCGATCTCTAGGTGCGGACGCAACTGTTCAAAGTTCATCGCCGCCGTCTTGATGGCGCTGATCATGTTCTCGCCGATGCGGAGAAAACTTTCCTTGGCGATGGCCTGGATTTCAGCGGCTGATTTTTCGGCGTGGAACGCCTGCGTCAAATTATCCACGGCAAGTCGGCGATGTTTCGCCGCGAGCAGCCACGCGAACGCGCCGAAGCCGCGACCCACGCGGGCGACGAATGTCAGCGGCAAAGCCTGGATGAACGCAATGACCGCACGGCCCAGCCAATAGAGAAGCGTGTTCATCAGCGAAAACATATTTTCCCGACGCAGTCTTGAAAACCGTCCGCCCCGCCAACAATGTTAATTTCCACGCGCATGAAATAAAACGGCAGATCGCGCCGGTCAATCTTGGGAAAGCGCACGGCGTCCTTCTGCGTGGTGAGGATGATGTCGGCTTGGCGTTTCTTGGCGCGGTTGATGGTGTTCAAAATTTCTTGCTGCGAGAAACGGTGATGATCGGCGAAGCGCTTGGCATAGACGAGTTCGCCACCGAGCTTCACGAGGCTGTGCTCAAAACCTTCCGGCTGCGCGATGCCGCTCAACGACGCCACTTTTTTCCCGCGCAAAATGTCCAGCGTATGCTTTTCGCCGGTGAACACGTCTTCAAAGTAAAGCGGCTGATGCACGCACTCGATGACGGCGGCGGTGGAATTTAATTTCGCAATACGCTGGCGGAGTTCACCCGTGTTGCCGTCGCTCTTCGTGATGAAAATCGTGTGCGCTCGCGCGAGGTGTGACGGCGGTTCGCGCAGTGTGCCGCGAGGAAAGAGATGCTCGTTGCCGAAGGGCTGCTGCCGGTCAATCAAAACCACGTCATGCCGCCGCCCGCGCAACCGCCAGTATTGAAAGCCGTCATCGAGCAGCAGCGTGTCGCAGCCAAATTTTTCAATCGCGTAACGCCCGCTCTTCACTCGGTCTTTGTCCACCAGCACGACGACGTCTTTGAGATTTGATGCGAGCATGTAAGGTTCGTCGCCGGCCATTTCGGAATCGAGCAGCAACGATTTACCATCGGACACAACACGCGGCGGCGTCTGGTCATCGCGCAAAAGAATTTTGTTAATGATTCGTCGGTGCAGCGGCGCAGGACGAGAGCGATAGCCGCGCGAAAGAATGGCGACTTTGCGCCCGGCGTTTTGGAGTTCGCGCGCAAATTTTTCCACGACCGGCGTCTTGCCCGTGCCGCCGACGGTGAGATTGCCGATGGCGATGACTTGCACGCCTAGCGTCTTGTCACGGAGGATGCGGTAGTTGATGAGGCCGCGATGAACTTTGACCGCAACGTGATAAATTTTAGAAAGGACGAACAGGACGACGCGCGCGAACTTGGCTTTGAAATCATGGCGCTCCTCAAAAACGACTTCGATGAAGAACGTTTCGACGAGTTCAGTCCAGAGGCGGATTTTTTCGCGCATTCCGCATCAATGTGCCAAGTCTGAAGAGAGTTTTGAATTGTTAATTTTAAGTTTTTAGTTGAAAGCCAGACGGCAGTGTTGCCCAACTAAAAATTAAAAACTCAAAACTTAAAATTATTTCAAGCGTAGCCGAGCTTGGCGACTTCCTGCTGCAAGGCGAGTTGGAACTGCTGCACGTCAGCCGGCGTCGGTTTGTAACCGGCGACTTTCGGCACGACACCGAGGCGTCCGCTTTGGTCGAGATACCAGTCGGCGATCTGGCCGTCGCTGAAATTCACCTTGCCGCTGATGAGCGCACCGGGTCGCGTGATTTGATCCACGCTCACCACGACATTGCTGGCGGGCGTCAGAACTTCATCGGTGGCGGGAATTTCGTCAGCCGGAACGGGCGTGGTTGTGAGCGGCTTCGCGGCAACGGGCGCGACGGGCGGCGCGACAACTTTCGGCGGTTCGGGATCTTTGGGCGTGAGCTTCAAGTCATCCACAAGAAAGCGCGCCTCCATGTAGGTCAACTTCACGCTGAATTCCGCCGCGAGCCGATTTTGGATTTCTGAAAGTTTTGCGCCTTCGGCAATCCACTTCGCCACCGCTGACCGCTGGTTGTCGTCTAATTTCATACGCGAAAGTTGCTCAAAGTTTTTTCAAAATGGCTTCGTAACCACCCGCCTCAAGTTCCAGCGCCAGCTCCTTGCCGCCGGACTTGATGATGCGGCCATCCGCCATGACGTGAACGAAATCAGGCACGATGTGATTGAGCAGCCGTTGATAATGCGTGATGACGAGCTGCGCGGAATCGGGGCGGCGCAGCTTGTTCACGCCGGCGGAAACGATCTTGAGCGCGTCAATGTCCAGGCCGGAATCCGTCTCGTCGAGAATCGCGAGCTTCGGTTCCAGCACGGCCATCTGAAAAATTTCCGCGCGCTTCTTTTCGCCGCCGGAGAAACCTTCGTTGACGGAACGCTTGAGCAAATCCTCGCTCAATTCCATGACCTTGATTTTTTCCTTCACGAGCGCGAGAAATTCAATCGCGTCGAGTTCCGGCTCGCCCTTGTGCTTGCGGATTTCGTTCAGCGCGGCCTTCAAAAAATAGGTGCTGTTCACGCCAGGAATTTCCACCGGATACTGGAACGCGAGAAATACGCCTTCGCGGGCGCGCTCTTCGGGATCAAGTTCCAGCAAATCTTTGCCGAGATATTTCACCGTGCCAGCGGTCACGTCGTAGCCTTCGCGTCCGGCGAGAATCGCGGCGAGCGTGCTTTTGCCGGAGCCGTTCAACCCCATCAATGCGTGGACTTCGCCCGCATTGATTGTGAGGGTGAAGCCCTTGAGGATTTGTTTGTTCTCCACGCCCGCGTGAAGATTTTCGATTTCAAGAATAGGTTGCTTGCTCATTTTTCTATAATTTTTACTTAGCCACAGATGGACACAGATGAAACACAGATTCGGATTCAGAATTTTTTATCTGTGTT
>JANOBC010000351.1:0-8752 GCA_031411455.1 Limisphaerales bacterium | reverse complement strand
GCCGGCACGATCAATCTCTGGGGCGCAGTTGAAGTCATCGTCACCCGGCCCGCCGCCGAAAGTTCGCTGCAAAAAATCATCACGCTCATTAAGGAGGCACAGCATCAGAAAGCGCCGTCGCAGCAGTTCGCCGACAAGTTCAGCACCTACTACACCTACGGCGTGCTGGGGCTTTCACTCGCGATGTTTTTTGTGTGGCGGTTCGCACTGAACTTGCCCGCGTTCACCTCGGCGCCCGAAATTCACAGCGCATTTTACCGCACGATGACGCTGCTCGTCGTGTCGTCGCCGTGTGCGCTGGTGCTTTCGATTCCGAGCGCGGTCTTGGCGGCGATTGCGTGGAGCGCGCGGCACGGGATTCTGTTTCGCGGCGGCGCGGCGGTGGAAAAATTGGCGGAGATCAACATCGTCTGCCTCGACAAGACCGGCACGCTCACGACCGGCGAACTGCGCGTGGAAAAGGTCGAAAGTTTTCCCGCCGGACGCCAAAACGAAACCGCCCAACTCGCTTACTCGCTGGAAAAACTTTCCACGCATCCCCTCGCCCGCGCCATCACGCGCTACGGCAAGCAGTCAGGCGTGACGGCGATTGAGTTTCCACAATTTGAATCCGTCACGGGTCAGGGATTGAAAGCCGTGCGCGACGGGAAAGAAATTTTTCTCGGCAAGCGCGACTGGGTGATGGCAGAAATTAAATTAAATCCCACCGCGTTGAATATCAGCTCGCCCACGGAAGTCGGCACGTCCGAGGTTTGGGTCGCGTCCGGCGATTTGGTTGGTCGCATCGTTTTGCGCGACGACATCCGTCCGCAGGCGGCTTCGGTCATTGATGAACTCCGCCAGGCTGGATTGAAATCTGTCGTCCTCACCGGCGACAACCACGCCGCCGCCGAACATCTCCGCACCGAACTGAAACTTGACGACGTGCGCGCCGGACTTAAGCCGGAGCAAAAAGTTGCGGCCATTCAAGAATTGAGCGGTCAGGGGAAAAAAGTCGCGATGATCGGCGACGGTGTGAACGACGCGCCAAGTCTTGCCGTCGCCCACATCGGTGTGGCGATGGGTGCGCGCGGTTCGGATGCGGCGCTCGAACAGGCCGATGTCGTCTTGATGCACGACCGGCTGGAAAATTTTCTCGCCGCGTTCCGCTTGAGCCAGCGCGCGCAACGGATCATCAAGCAGAATCTTTTCATCTCGCTTGGCACGGTTGTGGTGCTGGTGACGTTCGCGATGCTCGGAAAAATTCCACTCACCCTCGGCGTCGTCGGGCATGAAGGCAGCACGGTCATTGTGGTGATGAATAGCCTGCGATTGCTGTTCGGCGGTAACAAAAAGCTTTAGACAGAATTAACAAAATTCACAGAATTGGCTTTTTTTAATTCTGAAAATTCTGTTAATTCTTTCTAACAATGAAGGAGCAATTTATGCGGGCGGCCATCCGGCTCTCGCTTTCAAAGATGCGCGCGAACTGCGGCGGACCGTTCGGTGCTGTCGTCGTGCGCAACGGAAAAATTGTCGGCCGCGGCTGGAACCAAGTCACGTCCACGAACGATCCGACGGCGCACGCCGAGGTCACGGCCATTCGCGATGCGTGCAAGAAACTCAAGACGTTCCAGCTCGACGACTGCGAGCTTTACACGAGTTGCGAGCCGTGTCCGATGTGCCTCTCGGCGATTTACTGGGCGCGCTTCCAGAAAGTTTATTTCGCCAACACGCGCAAGGACGCAGCGAAGATAAATTTCGACGACGATCTGATTTACCGCGAAGTGGCGAAGCCGATTTCCAAACGCATCATTCCGATGAAACAACTGCTGCGCCCGGAGGCGTTGAAAGTTTTTGTGGAATGGCAGACCAAGACGGACAAGGTTCGTTACTGAAGTGTTCCGGCGCTGAAATTCTTCATTCCTCACCCCAAATCCGTTTCAGATGCGCGATGCCGCGCTGGACGGATTCCAGCGGAACCTTGGGGCTTAATTCAAAGACCTTGATGTGCTCCGGTTTCACGAACGGCTTGAGCGCGGCAAAATTAATGTCGCCGCCGCCGGTGGGAAAATGGTCGCGCGCGGGAAACTTCACGTCGTGCAGATGAAAGCCCGCCAGCCGGTCGGCGTGCGCGGCGAGGTGCTGAAGGTGATTGATGAATCCGAGTTCCTCCTTGATCTGCGCGTGGCCGACATCGTGCCAGTAAAAAACCGGCGCAGGAAATTCCTTTAACAGCGCGGCGAAGTCGGATTCCACCGGCAGTTCTTCCACGGCCTCGCGGATTTCGATACCGAGCTTGAGGCCGCGCTGTTTCGCCTCGCCGACGAGTTCGCGGAGCGTATCGCGGGAGCGGTCGTAGAATTTTTTCTTCTTCGCCTCGCGCGCGGCGGTGGCTTCGGCGACGACTTTCAAGAATTTTGGCGAACCTTTTTCGCCGCGTTCGAGCAGTTCCTTCAACTTCCCGGTGTAATCCTTCAAGTCCATGCTGCCGAAATGCAGCACGACGAGCGGCGCGCCGACTTTCACGGCGAAGTCGAAGGTGTTGAGCGTGTGCTTGAGCGCAAGCTGACGGTCGCGCTCGCGGTCGGAGGAAAATTCGTAGAGGTTCGGCGCGGGGCGATCAACGCCCACGGGCAGCGGGCAGAAATTGTGCAGCGTGGAAATTTTCAGCTCGCCCGCCTTCACGGCGTCGAGGATGCCGGGCATGAGGCTGATGCGGATGCCGTGGCTCAACTCGGCGTATTGAAAGCCAAGGTCGCGGATTTCGCGGAGCATGGCACGGCCATCGGTGTGGCGACCGGAGTTCCAGCAGGTTGAAAACGAATACATTTTTAGGCTCTGGGTTCTAGGCGCTAGGCTCTGGGAAATTTGCCAAATAAAAACCGGGCGCACTCTAGCGAATGCGCCCGGTCGTGAAAATGCAAATCCAAGCCTAATCGTCGGCGTGACGGGCTGAAAGCATGGCGGAGAAACGGGCAACCTTTTCCTTGCGACGACGGACGGCGGACGGCTTTTCAAATTGCCGACGCATACGCACGGTCTTGAGCGTGCCTTCGCGGTCGACTTTTTTCTTCAGCCGACGCAACGCACGGTCCACGGGTTCGCCTTTTTTTAGTTTAATCTCTGTCAATGCACTCACTTCCTCTCTGGGGGCGGGCAAAACTGCTACTGCGCAGTTTCCCGCAAAATTAGGAACGCGGAGCATAAATTTTTGGCGTGTGAAGTCAATGAATTAAACAAATCCAACTAGAAGGCAGGAAGGATTTCGCACCACGCGACTTCACCCGCCCAAGGTTGAACGACCATTGGTCGCTCACATCTGACCTGAGATGCTCGTCGAGAATTTTTTTACTCTGGCAAATTTGTTCCACTGCGTCATGGTGACGTCATGAAAAAATTACTGTAAGCTTTGTGACGCTGATGCGACCAAGCATAAGCCATATTTTTTTAACTTTAGGCGGAAAACACACTCTGAACATATCGTGCGAAAATTTCTGACATCCATCGGACTGTTGCTGTTACTGGTAACGACTGCGGCGCGGGCGGCGCATACCGAGGCGCAACTGTTGCTCGCCGCCGAACAAGCGCGCCCCGGCGACACCGTGCTCGCCGGCATCAAACTGACGATGGAGCCGGGCTGGCACACCTACTGGAAAAATCCCGGTACCGCCGGCCAAGCCACCAGCATCAAATGGACGCTCCCGCCCGGCGTGACCGCAGGTGAAATCCAATGGCCGCTCCCGAAAAAAGATGTCGTCAGCGACATCATCACCTTCGGCTACGAACACGAAGTGGTGTTGCTTGTGCCGTTGACACTAGACAAAAGCATCGCCCCCGGCACGGTGAACCTCGGCGCAAAAGTATCGTGGCTTGAATGCAATGAGTCCTGCATTCCCGCTGGCACGGATGTCGAAGCGGGTTTGGAAGTCGGCAGCGAAATGAAAAATTCCACCGAAGTTGCATTGCTTGAACAATGGCGGGCCAAAGTTCCAACCACGGATAATAAATTTGCAGCGCACGCTTTCTGGCCGGAACCAGCCACGAACAATATGCGCGAACTCCGCTTGGAAGTGGACTGGGTCACGCCCGCCGCGACGATGCATCGCACGGTGGATTTCTACCCCGACGCCAGCGAGGATTTTGAGATTCAAGCGGACACAAAAAAAATTCTAGATTCCACCGGCGAACTCGACTTCACCAAGTCCGTCAAAAAATTTTCCGGCGAATGGCCGGCGAAAATTTCCGGCGTCCTCGTCGTGGACGACGTGGCGTATGAAACGGAATTCCCCGTGCTGGAAACGAAGTCATCCGTCACCCCTGCCGCCGTCCCCATGGCCAACCGGTTCGTTGAACCGCCGCCGTCACTGCTCAAGATGCTGCTGCTCGCCTTCATCGGCGGGCTGATTTTAAACGTCATGCCCTGCGTCCTACCAGTGATCGCGCTGAAAATTCTCGGCTTCGTCAGCGAGGCCAAGAGCGACCCCGCGCACATCCGCAAACTCGGGTTCGCCTACACGCTCGGCGTGCTCGCGTCGTTCCTCGCGCTCGCCGCGCTCGTCATTGGCGTGAAGGCCGCCGGCCACAAGGCCGCGTGGGGGATGCAGTTTGACAGCCCGGTTTTCATCGTTTGCCTCACCACGCTCGTGACGCTCATCGCGATAAATCTCTTCGGCGTGTTTGAAGTCACCCTCAACGGCGGCACGATGGACGCCGCGAATAAGCTCGCCTCCCAGTCGGGTGCGGGCGGCGCATTTTTCAATGGCGTCCTCGCCACCGTCCTCGCGACACCTTGCACCGCGCCGATTCTCGGAGCCGCGCTGGGCTTCGCCTTCGCCCAACCCGCACCGGTGTTAGTGCTGATTTTTCTCGCGGTGGGAACCGGGCTGGCCGCGCCGTATTTGCTGTTGAGTTGGAATCCGACATGGTTGAAATTTTTACCAAAGCCCGGCGCATGGATGGAAAAATTTAAGATGGCCATGGGCTTTCCGATGCTCGCTACCGTGATGTGGTTGTTGAGCGTGGCGTCTAGCACCTACGAGAAAAAAGTCGTGTGGCTCGGCGTCTTCCTCGTGTTCGTGGCGACGGCGGCGTGGATTTTTGGCGAGTTCGCCCAGCGCGGGCGCACAAATAAATTCGTCGCGGGCATCGTCGCGCTCGTCGTGCTCGCGGGCGGCTACGCGTTCGCGCTGGAGAAACAACTGGACTGGCGGCATCCGCAAACGCCCACGGCCGCTGACCGCACCCAACCCGACGGTATTTGGCACGCGTGGTCGCCCGAAGCCGTGTTCGCGGCGCGCACGAATGGCCACCCGGTGCTGGTGGATTTCACCGCCGATTGGTGCCTCACCTGCCAGCTCAACGCGCGCACCAGCCTCGACATTGACAGCGTGAGCAACAAGCTGAAGGAAATTAATGCCGTTGCCTTCAAGGCCGACTACACGCATTTCCCCGACAACATCACGGAAGAACTCAACCGCTACAACCGCGCCGGCGTGCCGCTCGTCCTCATCTATCCAGCCGACACCAGCGCGCCACCGTTCGTCCTGCCCGAGTTGCTCACTGAAGGCATCGTGCTAGAAAAACTCGATGCGGCGGCGAAATGAACTTTCTTTGAACTGAATGACCACGGTGGGCGTCTGTTACTCTGACATCCGAAAAATAATTTAACCGCCATGAAAAAATTTACCGCCCTCCTCTTCGCCACGCTGTTGTCTGTCGCCGTCTCCGCCGCTGACATCGGCCAGCCCGCGCCGGACTTCACCGCCACAGACATCAACGGCCAAGCCATCAAGCTCGCTGATTTCAAAGGCAAGATTGTCGTCCTCGAATCCTTTAACCCGGACTGCCCGTTCGACCACAACCATTACGCGACAGGCGCAGCGCAGGAATTGCAGAAAGAATTCACCGGCCAAGGCGTCGTCTGGCTGCTCGTAAATTCCGTCAGCCCGAAAAATTCCAGCCACCGCAGCCCCGCGCAGGCGCAGGCAGAATGGAAAAAGTTGAAGCTCGCCGCGACCGCGTGGCTTGACGACCGCTCCGGCGACCTCGGACGGCTCTACGGCATGAATACTACGCCGCACGTTTTCGTCATTGCCAAGGACGGCACACTCGCCTACGCCGGCGCAATGGACGACCATCCGCGTCCCGACGGCGACCCACGCCAAGCCAAAAACTACGTCCGCGCCGCCGTTGAAAACCTGCTCGCCGGCAAATCCGTGGAAATTCCCAAGACCAAACCTTACGGCTGCGCTGTGCATTATTGAACGGCACTCACTCGCGAAAATTTTTCAAACGAAACGCGGAGGCGGATAAAGTTTGGGGCTGTCCTAGATAACTAGGTTAAAAGCTGATGAACCCATTGATTTAACTGGGTTAATTGAGCATTTGGGTTTGGGTTATTAAAACGCCACTCACATTCCTTCAAGAATAGGGGAAAATGCGCCTTGGGCACACCGTTAAATTTACGCAGATGGCGCTTGGCCTGGTTCCAAAAGTTCTCGATGCCGTTGATGTGGTTTTTGCCAGCGGCAAACAACTTGGAGTGATTGATCCGTAGATGGCGGAAGCCGGCAACATCCAGCGCATTGTAGCTGGGCAACGAGTCACTATAGACGATGGAATCAGGCACAATCTTTTCTTTTAAGATGGGCAGCAAGGTGGTGGCTTTGGCGTTGGCAATCACCACGGCATAGACCTTGCCGCCTCGTTTTAACAGGCCAAACACCGGAATCTTCCCGGCCGCTCCACGCCCGCGTTTGCCTTTGCGGTGGCCGCCAAAATAACTTTCATCCACTTCAATTTCCCCGGCAAACGGTGCGGTGGCCGCCACCGCCTGATAAATCAGCTGGCGCAGCCGGTGGTAATAAGACGCCGCCGTGGTCTTGTTGACGCCCACCAGCCGCGCCGCCGTCCGCGCCGTCGTCCCCGCCACAAAATGTTCCCGCAACTTCATCTGTTTTATTTTACTAATCCGACTCTTTCTCCTGCTCCCTTTAATAACACATTTATTGCGTTATCTAGGACAGCCCCATTATTTTTTTGTTTTCAATTCGGCTTCCAGTTCGGCAATCCGCTGGCGCAGCGGGGCAACTGCTTCCTCGACTTCGGCGGCAGTGTAGCGCGGCGTGATGTATTTCGGACAGTTCCAATCGAACGAAACGACATCAATGATGAACACGCGCTCAACGATGCGCCGCACGTCCGGCTCGGAAAAGTTCGCGACGAGTTCGGGATGTTGCCGTGCGTCTTCGACGCGGGCGTGGCCGAGAATTTTCAGCCGCGTGCGTTGGGGATAATCCATCAGCAACAGACAGACGCGGTCGTTCACGGCGACATTGCCGGTGGAAAGCATCTGGCGATTGCCCTTGTAATCTGCAAACGCCAGCGTGGTCGAATTCACGACATGAAGAAATCCCGGCTTGCCGCCGCGATGCTGCATGTAAGGCCAGCCATTTTCGCTGACCGTGGACATGTAAAAGCTGTCGCGCGCGGCGATGAATTGCGCCTCGTCATCCGTGAGCGCATCGGGCGGACGTTCGCCGCTCACATCCATCGCGCCGCCGAAATAATGTTTCTGCGCCCGCGCGACGGACGGCGTCACCATGAGTTCGAGAAATTTTTCGGCCATAACTCAGTGATGATTGTGCAGGAAATTTCGGATCAACGTGGCGATGAGCGGGCCGTCTTCTTCCAACGCGAAATGGCCGGTGTCGAAAAGGTGCAATTCCGCTTTCGGTAAATCCTTGAGATACGCCCGCGCACCGGCCTCGGTGAAGAATGGATCGTTCCTGCCCCAGGTGATGAGCGTCGGCGGCTGGTGCTGACGCAGATAAGTCTGCCACGCGGCATAGCGCGGGACGTTGTTTTGGTAATCGTGCAGCAGCAGCACCGTGGGTTTTTCCGGCGAACCGGCCTCGCGATAAGAAATCTCCAGACCGTCCACGGCAGCCTTGTGATAGGTCGTTTTCGGATAAGCCGCAGCGGGCATGGTCAATTCAGCTTTCATAATCGGGTTGGCAATTTATGTTTTGTTTCAGGCCGTCACTGCGGCTTGCAGATTGGATGCGACGGGGAATAGAAATCTTACCTCGTGAAAATAAAACACCCGGCACTTGTCAGAGCGCCGGACATTGCCACGCGGTTTGAGCAAATCGTGCCGATGCCGGTCATCGGTTTGTGTTCTGCCATCTTGAGCAGCGCGGGACAAAATCACGGCGCGGACTTGCCGCAGCGCGGGCGCGAAATGTAGGCGACGCGCATACGCTACAGCGTTCAGGCGCGGATGCTCCGCTGCAATTCAGTGAAAGCGGCGGTCGTCATATCACCTTTAACGTGTGAGCTTGAAGCTGGCCGCGAGCGCAGTGGCAAGGCGCTCCGTCAAAATAACGCATTTCAGCTATTCGCGAAGAAACGATAATTTCAGTGTAACTTAACGTCGCGGCATCTTCGCGGTGCATACAAGTGGAGAACGGTCCGACGGCCGGCGAGTGCGAGCGATGCAAGCGACGCAGCCAGTTTAGGCTGCCAACCGATTTTTGACTCGCCGCTTTTTTAAAAGTCCGGCCGCGCATTCGTTGCGCCTGCGGTTCGTCGCAGCCCGAAGAAATCCATTGCTGTAAGCGCCATTGATGTTTTTTCTGGGACAGCGTTTTCAAATCCCAACGCCACTCTACAATTTCTTTTACGCCGGAGAAAATTCCGATGAGGCGAAACGGATTGATACGCGGGAGCGGCAGTTGCTCCAAAGCCTCTGCCGCTGCGAACGCTGTGG
>JANOBC010000350.1:0-6713 GCA_031411455.1 Limisphaerales bacterium | reverse complement strand
TCCTCTCCTCCATCGCGGTTTGGTGGATGATGATTTTCAAAATCATCCAGATGCGTCGTGCGCGGAAATTGAATTCCCTGTTCGCAGAAGAATTCACCGCGCAAAAAGCCGTGCTGGAAATGTTCGACCGCAAGCTCGAAGTAAACGGCTGTCCGCTCTACGCCGTTTATCAATCTGGCTGCTCGCAACTCGACTCGCGCCTGCGCGGGCCTACGGGTGAACGCGCCAAGCAGCAGGTCAGTCTCAAGAACATGGAGCACATCAAACGCGCCATCGAAAACGTCGTCGCCAAGGAAGCGCTCAAGCTGGAATCCGGCCTCATCCTGCTCGCCATCGCGGTGAGCGGCGCGCCGTTCATGGGCTTGCTCGGCACGGTCTGGGGCGTGATGAGCACGTTCGCGGGCATCGCGCAATCGCCGACCGGCGCGTCGCTGGCGGTGATGGCCCCGGGCGTTTCCGCCGCGCTCGCCACGACCGTCGCGGGCTTGCTCGTCGCGATTCCCTCGATGTTCGGCTACAACTGGCTCGTTCATAATCTGCGCGCATTCACGGTTGAGCTGGATAATTTCGCGCAGGAACTCGTTTCCAACATGGAGACGGAATTTTTGAAAGACGATTGAAGCCACAGATGCACACAGATGAAACACAGATTAAAAATTCGCGCGGATGTTTTCATTCAGTTGAAATCATCTGTGTTTCATCTGTGCTTATCTGTGGCTAAATAAAAAACATGAGACGCTTTTCACAACGCAGTCATCTGGTGACGTTGAGTGATATCAACATCACGCCGTTGCTCGACCTCGCGTTCGTGTTGCTCATCATCTTCATCATCACCACGCCGTTGTTGACGCAGAGCATCGAATTGAAATTGCCGCGCGGTGGCCAGACGGACAAGCGGCCAAATAAAAACGACATCCGCACTGTGGAAATCACCACGGCGGGCAGTTACAAACTCGAAGGCAAAACCACGCAACTGCCGTCAATGCTTTCGCAGCTCGCGCAGGAATTTCGCGGCAATCCGAACCTCATCGTTTTCATCCGCGCCGACAAGGACAGCCGTTACGATTACGTCGCGCAGGTGATTGACGGCTGCCAGAAATCCGGCATCACGCGCTACTCGCTGCGCACCGACCCGACGCCCAAATGACCCGGTTGCAAAAAAAATGCCTCATCGCTGCGGCTGGCACTCACCTGCTGGTGGTCGTGGTCGTGCTTTGCTCCGGCTTCATCACGTCCAAGCCGCAGGCGGATGACACGCAGGTATTGGAAATGTTGCCATCCGTCGTGATGGACAACGTTTTGAACAGCGGTTCCAAAAGCGCTCCAATTCCGCCGCCGACTCCCATCATCAAACCACCGGAGCCGACCCCGCCGATTCCTGATCCGCCGAAACTTGAAGTCAAACCGGTTGAACCCGTGAAGCCAATTGAGCCGGTCAAACCGCCGGAAAATGTGAAGCCAGTGGACAAACCGGAAATTGAAATCCCCAAGCCCAAGCCGCCGAAAAAACACGAGGTCAAAGTGGATTTGAAACCCGTCATCCGCGACAACCAGCAAGCAAAACAAGAAGCCGCCGCCGCCGCTGAAAAAGCCGCGCGTGAAGAAAAGAAATTGCGCGATCAAAAGCTTAAGGCGTTTCAAAGCGCCGCCCGCAGCATCAAAGAAAATTCTTCCAAGCCCACGGTAGTTGATGCCTCGCCCGGAACCGCTAGCGTCTCGTATGCGAATTACGCGTCCGTGGTCAAAAGCAGATACGATGGTGCCTGGACGCCGCCGGATGACATGGCCAGCGACGACGTGACCACCAAAGTCTCCGTCACCATCAGCCGCGACGGCACGGTCGTTTCCTCACGCATCATCGGTCGTTCCGGCGAGGCGCGCGTAGATGCCAGCGTGCAACGCGCGCTGGACCGTGTAGATTTTATCGCGCCATTTCCCGAAGGCGCGAAGGAAAAAGAACGGACATTCATCATCAACTTCAACCCGCAAGCCAGACGACTAAACGGATAATCATGAAGATTTTCTCTCATCTCAAAAGCAGCCTGCCAATTTTTTTGGCGGCAATTTCCCTCAACCTTGCTCACGGCCAAACTAGCGCGGATGAAATCAAAATCACCCGGCCCGTGGACACGTTTGGCCAGAAACCCATTCCCGTCGCGCTGACCGGCTTCACCGGCGAAGCGGCGGAGGTTTTGAAGTTTGATCTGTATGTGCAAGGCTTTTCCTTCGTCGCGCCGGACGCCGCCCAATACGTCATCAACGGCACGGACAACGGCAGCATCGTGGGCAGCGTCACGGATAAATTTGCGCGCAAGGTCATCCTCTCCCGCAGCTACAACGGCGCGAGTTTGCGGCGGCAGGCGCACGCGTTCGCGGACGACATCGTCCAAACCACCACCACGCTCAAACCGATTGGCGCGGGCAAAATTGCCTTCAAGTCGCAGCGCACGGGTGGCAGCGGGGAGATTTACGTCGCGGACTTCGACGGCTTTGGCGCGCAGGCGGTGACGAGCGACAACGCCATTGTCGCCAAGCCCGCGTGGGTTCCACAGCACATGGCGCTTTACTACACGAGCTACGCGCGCAGCAACCCGGACATTTTTTATCACAGCCTGTCGAGCGGCCAGCGCCGCGTGGTCGCAGGTTATTCCGGCCTGAACACCAGCGCGTCCGTCTCGCCGGACGGCACGAAGGTGGCGATGGTCTTGAGCAAATCCGGCAGCCCCAACGTCTGGGTCGCCAACGCGGACGGCACGGGCTTGAAGAAATTAACTTCCGGCTTGGAAGATTCTTCACCCTGCTGGTCGCCGGATGGAAAGTGGATTTGTTTCGCGACAAAGAAAGCCGAGCGTCGTCGCCTCGCAAAAATTCCCGCTGGCGGCGGCGAAATTCAATATCTGAATACTACGGGCGCGGCGAACCCCACGGAGCCGGACTGGTCGCCGGACGGTAAGTGGATCGCGTTCACGCGGCAGGCGGGCGATTTCGACATCTGCGTGATGCCGGCGGATGGCGGCACGGCGCCGGTGGTTTTGGTGGCGGGACAGAACCCGTCGTGGTCGCCGAACTCGCGGACGCTAGTTTTCAACCACGGCGGCAATGGGCATCAAACCGTGTCTGTGCTTGACGTTTTCACCAAACAATACAAGGATTGTCGCCGAGCAACGGGAAGCAACTCCCAGCCCGCTTGGACGAGATGATGCCAATTTTCACGACTGATTTCTCTCAACCAAAAAAATTTAACCAATAAACAATTAACGAAATAAAAATATGAAACTGAACAAAATGATTTTCCCGCTGATGCTTGCGCTCGCCGCAACCGTCGCCACCTCCGGCTGCAAAAAAGGCCCCATCAAGACGACGAATATTCCTAATCGCAACGGCGGGCAAGTTGGCAACGGCGACCAACTTCCGCCCACGCTTCCTCCCGGCCTTCCCATTGATAACACCGGTGGCGGCAATCTCGGATCGGGTGATGGCGGCTTCAAAACCGGCAATCTCGCCACGACCGGCGAATGGGATCCGAACAGCATGGATCAAGACCGCGCCGCCCTCGCCGACCAGACCGTTCACTTCGCGTTCGACAGCGCAGCCGTTTTGTCCAAGGAAGAAAACAAGCTCGTCATCGTCGCTGAAAAATTGAAATCTGACGCGAGCGTCAAGTTGCTCATCGAAGGCCATTGCGACGAACGCGGCACGGAAGAATACAACCGCTCACTCGGCGAACGCCGCGCCCTCGCGCTCCGCGAAGCGCTGTCCCGCGCCGGCATTGATTCCAATCGCGTCCGCACCATCAGCTACGGCAAAGACAAGCCCGCTGACTCCGGCCACGACGAAGCCGCTTGGAATAAAAATCGCCGGGGCGAATTCATTCTCTGCCATCCGAAAGTCGGCGCATAATTTCCAATCCGGAAAAACTTCCAAGGCCGCGAGCAATCGCGGCCTTTTTCTTTTTTAGTGGAGGGCGCTGTCGTCCGGTAGCGTTGCTCGCGCTGCGAGAAATTTTGCCGACGAAATCGGCATGGGCGACGCAGTCAAAACCGCGTCGCTGCATCTAACAAGGCCGTCGCCTGACGCTGCGCTCGGCGACGGACTGGCTCGCAGCGCGAGCCGATCCACCCGTCGGCTTTTCACTTTGCGATCTTCGCGTCCTCGGCGTGAGAATTTAGCACCCAAACCACGGAATTGCTTTGCAACCTTGAACGCTTCGGTTAAACCTTGGCGCAGCGCCATGTCAGCACAATCCAAAGGCGAAAAAGTGTTTCACGGCATCGCCGTTTCGGCGGGGGTTTGTCGTGGAAAAATTCTAGTTCTTCACCGCGCCCGGCACATCATCGCGCGCCGAGAAGTTTCCGACGCCAATCTGGAAGGCGAAATCAAGCGCTTCGAACACTCCCTCGTCCGCACCCGCACCCAGATCAAGGAAGTCCAGCGCCGCGTGACTGAAAACATGAGCTCCTCCGAAGGCGACATCTTCGAGGCGCACCTGTTGATGCTCGAAGATCGTGTAGTCATTGATGAAGTTTTCCGCCTCATCCGCGAGCAAAAGGTGAATGCCGACTTCGCCTATCACACCGTGACCGACCGCTACATCGCCGCGATGGAACAGGTCGAAGACGAGTATCTCCGCGAACGCACCGCCGACATGAAAGACCTCGCCGCGCGCGTGCTCGACAATCTGCTGGAAGTGAAAGACGCGTTCGACCTCAAACATATTTCCGAACCGTGCATCCTCGTCGCGCATGAATTGAGTCCGTCCACCACCGCGCAGTTGAACAAGAAACTCGTCCTGGGTTTTGCGACGGACATCGGTGGCAAAACTTCCCACACCGCCATCATGGCACGCTCGCTGGACATCCCGGCGATTGTCGGCCTGAAAAACTTTTCCGAGGAAGTGGATTCGGGCGACTACGTTTTGATTGACGGCTACAGCGGCAGCGTCATCGTCAACCCCACGGACAAGACGCTCTTCGAATACGGCCAGCTTGAAAAAAATCAGGCGTCGCTCGATGAAAAATTGCGTGAGGTGCAAGGGCTGCCCGCCATCACGCTCGATGGCAAGGCGATTCATCTTTCGGCGAACATCGAAGACCAGTTTGATGTTGAATCCGTTTTGCAGCATGGCGCGGAAGGCGTCGGGTTGTTCCGCACGGAATTTCTTTTCATCAACCGCGAGCAACTGCCCGGTGAGGAAGACCAGTATCAAGTTTATCGCCAGGTCGCGGCGGCGTTGAAACCGCAGCACGTCATCATTCGCACCTTGGATTTGGGCGGTGACAAATTCGCCTCGCACCTCCAGCTTGACAAGGAAGTGAATCCCTTTCTTGGTTGGCGCGCGATCCGCTTTTGTCTCGCGCAGCCGGAAATGTTTTGCGCCCAGCTCCGCGCCATCCTCCGCGCCAGCGCCGAGGGCAACGTCAAGATGATGTATCCGATGATCTCCGGTCTGGACGAACTCAACCGCGCCAACGCGCTGCTGGAAAAATGCAAAACGGAACTGCGCGTCGAAAACATTCCGTTTGATGAACATCTGGAAGTCGGCGTGATGATCGAGATTCCTTCCGCCGCGCTCATCGCCGATGCGCTGGCCAAGCGCGTAAAATTTTTCAGCATCGGCTCGAACGACCTCATCCAATACACACTCGCTGCCGACCGCACGAACGAAAGAGTCTCGCACCTCTACGAGCCGACGCACCCCGCCATCCTCCGCCTCATCAAGATGACCGTGGACGCCTCGCATCAGCACGGCCACTGGACCGGCGTGTGCGGCGAAATTGGCGGTGACCCGGTGCTAGTGGCGCTGCTCATCGGCTTGGGCGTGGATGAATTAAGCTGCGCGCCCGCCGTGATTCCTGAAGTGAAATACATGATCCGCCGCATCAAACTCACCGAGGCGCGGGCGCTCGCGGACTTCGCGTTGCAATGCGACTCGCCGTCAGAAATCCAAGCGCGCTGCCTCGAACTCGCCCGCGCCACCGCGCCCAGCCTCTTCGAGAACAAAACTTGAACCGCTAATCTGCGCTAATGCTCGCTAACAAAAACTAGCGGCAGCGTTGCGGAAATTAGCGATGATGAGCGCAGATTAGCGGTTAAAAATTACTTCGCCGTCACGACGACATAATTCTTTTTGCCCTTGCGGAGGAGGATGTGTTTGCCGAAAAGTAAATCTGCGGTGGTAACGGCACGGGCAACATTCGGCTCGCGGACGTTGTTGATGTTCACGCCGCCGCCCTCTATGTCTTTTCGCGCCTGACCTTTTGACGGGCAGAGGCCAGCGAGAACCAAAATTTCCGCCAGTGGCAAACCTGCGCCATCCAGCTTGGCCTTCTCAATTTCCTTCGTCGGCACTTCGCCCACGATGTCGCCGAAGGTAGTTTCGGAAACGCCGGACAATTCGCCACCGAACAAAATCTCGCTCGCACGAATCGCCTCGCTCGTCGCG
Organism: Limisphaerales bacterium; assembly: GCA_031411455.1. Lineage (GTDB taxonomy): Bacteria > Verrucomicrobiota > Verrucomicrobiia > Limisphaerales > UBA11358 > UBA11358. The sequence goes on along the minus strand of JANOBC010000350.1, from coordinate 271 downwards.
TGTTCACCGTGGATCAAATCAGTCGCTGACTTTGCCAAAGCCTTGTGCGATACGCGCGCGCCGGGATTGGCATTGTGCTTCGCTTCGAGCGCGGTGATTTCTGCTGCTGACATGAATGTGAAATATTTCAGGTAACGAATCACATCCGCGTCCGCCGTGTTAATCCAGAACTGGTAAAATTTATAAACGCTCGTCCGCTTCGGATCGAGCCAGATGGCACCGGCCGCCGTCTTGCCAAACTTCGAGCCATCCGTGTTTGTGATGAGTGGCA
>JANOBC010000349.1:0-2393 GCA_031411455.1 Limisphaerales bacterium | reverse complement strand
GATGATGAGTTGGGCGGATTCAGATTCCAACCGCCGTAGCGCAGCCAGTGCTTCACTTTTGAAAACACGGTTCGTTCTCATATTGATTTACCGGCGTCAGGGTTCAACTGCGATGTCACGGAATTGTTTTTCCAGCCCGGCAGACTGGATAATTTTTTTGGCGTCGCCGGAAAAAGTTTTGTCCGCGAGGCGCGTTCCCACCGGCGTGCAATTGTTAGTCGCCTTGTTCTGCAAATTTGTGCCGGTGGTGAAATTATCTTCAATCCGCAAATCGTGGATACGATCCGTCCAGACGAACAGCCATTTGCCGCCCGGCTGGGGGTCGAGCACGTTGCGCGCAATCGTCCAGCCCGCCGAGCCGTCGTCGGGATAAATCAGCCGCGAGAGCGAGTGGACGTAATTTCCCTCGATGCGTCCGCCGGGTTGTTCGCCGAGGACGTAAATCGCGCCGCCGTCCTTGGGCAGTTCCTGTTGTGTGTCGAAAACTTTATTGAACGCGATGACGTTGTTGCGCGGCACGGTGGACGCGGGAATTTCCGCATTGCCCCACCACCAGCCGAGCGCGATGCCGCCGTATGGCACGCCCGCGATGTCGTTGTGCGAAATCTCCACCGCCTCCGTAAAAAATCCGCTGATGGCCTCGCCCTGTTTGTAGTCGAGGCTCACGCGGCGAATGAAGTTGTTGGAAATTTTATCGCGCGCGCAAACGCCTTCCACGCCCGATCTGAACCGCAGCCCATCGCCGATGGCGTAGTGCTGCGGATGTCCGACGTTCACGGCGTTGCCGGAGATGTCGCTGAAGACATTGCCGACAATCTCGCTATCCACGACATCGTTCACGAGGCTCACGGCGCAACCGCTGGCGAGGTGGAGAAAATGATTTCGCTCAAAGCGGATGTTTTGCGCGCTGGAAATTTCCACGGTCGCCTGCGGCAAATCGCAGAGGTTGTAATTGCTTTTGTGATGGTTGCCATCGGCGCGGAAACGCGTGTAAAGGCCGAGGCTTTGCACGCCAACCATGCCGCGCGAATTCCCGACTTGCTGCAACTGCCAGTGGTCGTAGGAAAAAGTCAGCCCGGTGAAGACCAGATTTTGCACGCGGTCATTCGTCGTGCGGCCGGTGAGGCGGAGCAACCCTTCGCTCAACGGCGCGATGACTTCCGCGCGCGTCATGTCCTCGCCGTCCTTCGCAAAATAAAAAAGCTCATGCGTGGCGCGGTTGAAATAAAACTGGCCGGGCGTGTCCAGAAACTCGAACGCGTTGCGAATTGAAAACTTGTTTGTCGACCCGAGGTTGCAGCCCCACGCCATCATCGCGGCAATCGCGCCGTAGGGTTGCTGCAATTTCAAGATGCGCTGGCCGTCCTCGGTCGTCGCGTCGCGCAAACACAGCACCAGAAAATTCCAGGTGCGATGCTGGAGCAGTTCCACGTCGGACGGATTGGTCAACGCTGGAACCTCAGCCGCGTCGAAGCGGATTCCGTCCAAAGTTTTCCCCGGCGTCTCGGCCCACGGTTCGTCGCCGTTCACGGTGAATTCGCCCCACGCGCCGTGACCGGTGAATTCGCGTTGCGTCATTGCTGCACGCGCGCCGTTAACGAAGAGGCTGCGCAGCTTGGTGTCGCGCGCGAGGGTGGCTTTGAAGATTTGACCGTGATCCAGCGTCCAATTCGTGACGACCACGCCGCCGCTGATGACGGGAATTTCTTTTTTGTAAGCGCGGTAAATAATTTGAAAACCGTTGCGCCCCGAATCTTCCGGCGTGAATTCAAGCGGCGCGCTGATGAAATAATTTCCGCCACGCAGATTGACCACGATGTCGCTTGGCATCGTCTGATTACAGGTGCGAACGACCTCGCGCGCGTGAGCAATCGTCTGAAACGGCTTGGCCTTCGTGCCGGGATTGGCGTCCTTGCCGGCGGGCGAAACAAAAAACTCGCGAGTGCCAGCCACGGCAGACAGCGGCAGCCACAAGGCGAGTGCCAGCAGCCCGGCGGTGCGTGGAAGAAAGTTTGTGTGGGTCATGCGGAAAGTTTGTCCGACCGGCGGCGCGAATCAATCTTGAACGAAGCGGCATAAAAAATTCCTAGTGATGGGTTGGTTTGAAAAGCTGGGTGGGGCGAGCGTCCTCGCGCGCCACGCGCGCCTTGCCGATGCGGCTTTCTAGAGTTTGCCCGGCCGTCATTTGGTTTTTGACCGTCCTCACCCCAACCCTGCAATACGGCTCGCGCACCTATCCGGTGGGTTATGGTTACGATTACGCCGGACGCATGAAGACCATGACCAACTGGTCGGATTATTTTTTCAATCCCTCCGCCACTAAGCGTGTGACGACGTGGAATTACGATGGCAGTCGCGGTTGGCTGACGAACAAAGCCTACGCCGATGGCAAC
>JANOBC010000348.1:0-3536 GCA_031411455.1 Limisphaerales bacterium | reverse complement strand
CAATCCGTAAGCAATCAAATCTGCCGTGGCAATGGAAGTGGCAGCGGCAATTTTTTTATTCCGCGTTCCGCGTTCCGCGTTCCGCACTTGTTCCATGCCCGAGAACGCGCCGCTCACGATGAACAAAATATGCCGCGTGTTAATCGTCTCCGGCTGCGTTCCACCGCTGCCGCGCATGGCGGACATCGCATTTTGTAATTGCCCCGTCATGTCGTTCGGCGACACCACCGGCACATCGCCGTCTTCCATCAGCTTGAGCAAATTGGTTTGCACGCCGCGACCGGAGACATCGCGCCCGCCGCTGTCGCCGCGCGTCGCGAGCTTGTCCACTTCGTCGAGATAAATGATGCCGTGCTCGGCCTTTTTCACGTCGCCGCCCGCGCGCCGGACGAGGTCGCGCACGAGATCGTCCACATCGCCGCCGACGTAGCCGGTCTCGCTGAACTTCGTCGCATCCGCCTTCACGAACGGCACGCCGATAAGTTCCGCCGCCGAGCGGATCAGATGCGTCTTGCCCACGCCCGTCGGCCCGAGCAGCAACACGTTCTGCTTCTGATAAAACGGCGCGGCATGGCCTTCAAGCGTAAGCCGGACGTGTTGAAAATGATCGCACAGCGCCACGCTCAAAACTTTTTTCGCCTCGCGCTGACCGATGACAAAACGGTTCAGATGCTTCGCGATGTCGGCGGGCTTGAGATTGAAACTGAATTCCGCTTTGGACGGCGCAGCGGTTTCCGCCACGCCCATTTTCGTCACCGCATCAAATTTAGATTTCGCCAAGCGCGGCGTGCGGATTTTTTTTGGCACGCCGTCGGTGACCGGGCCGAGGGAATCTGGATGTCCGCTGGAAATGTTTGGCATGACTTGTTTCAATGCGGCCAACTTGAACAGAAAAACGGACGGGCTTCAATCCGATTCCCGCGCTGGCTGGCTCGCAATCTGAATACAGGCCAAATGCCTTGCCGCATCCGCCGCCATTCGGAGTTTTTCTAACCGCTAATCCACACTCATCTCCGCTAATTTTTCGGCCTGCGCGAACTTTTTTTTATTAGCGTAAATAAGCGAAGATTAGCGGTTAAAAAATTTCCACCTGAAAAAATATTCTGTCCCCTTTCCGCGTTTGGCGGCATTTACTAGCAGATGCACGAACTGGATGACCACACTTTGCTTCGGCAATTCGCGGAGCAAAACTCCGAGACGGCCTTTGCCGCGCTCGTCGCACGCCATGTGGACAAGGTCTATTCCGCCGCGCTGCGCCACACGCGCAACGCCCACGCCGCCGAGGAAATCACCCAGGCCGTCTTCGTCATCCTCGCCAAAAAATCCGGGCGGCTCGGCGGGAAAGTCATCCTCGCCGGCTGGCTGTATGAAACCGCGCGGCTGACGGCGGTGACGTTCATCCGCAGCGAAATCCGCCGCGCCCGCCGCGAACAGGAGGCCCACATGACAACCGCCTTGAATGAAAATGACTCCGAAGTCTGGCCGCACATCGCGCCGCTGCTGGACGACGCACTGGCCGGGTTGAGCGCGGCGGACCGCCACGCCGTCGTGCTGCGGTATTTCGATGGCAAGAGCCTGGGCGAAGTCGGCGCGGCGCTGGGCGCGAGCGAAGACGCGGCCAAGAAACGCGTGACCCGTGCGGTGGAAAAGCTGCGCGGCTGGTTCACCAAACGCGGCGTGACGCTGTCGGCGACGGTGTTGACGGCGGCAATCTCCGCAAACTCCGTGCAAGCCGCACCGCTGGGTTTGGCGACCACCGTCACGGCGACGGCAGTGAAAGGCGCGGCGGTCAGCGGTTCAACATTAACCCTCATCAAAGGAGCATTGAAAATTATGGCATGGGCAAAAATGAAAACGGCAATCGCACTTACAGCGGGCATGCTGCTCACGACGGGGGCAGCAACATTCGTTGTTGGGCAAATTGTAAAATATGAGTGGAGCATTTTGGGCGTGAATGATTCGTGGCGCACTCGCTTCACGATGATTAGTCGCCCGGCAATGTTGTCGGCCTTGGAAAAGATACCAGCGCAGGTGATGATTCTTCCCACGATTTATCCCGACTGGGGTTCAATAATCGGTTGGGACAAGGCGCATCGCTTGGCGGGGAGAAATTCATCACTCACAAACCTATTGAGCTATGCGTATGGGATGCGAACAACCCGCATGGTTTTTTTGGGGCCAACGGCAGGCGGCAAATATGATTTTATCGCCAACCTGCCGCAAGGTTCAGAGGAGGCGTTTCGGGAAAAAATTAAGACGCAGTTTGGCTTGGTGGCACACAAAGCGGTCATCACAAACGATGTCTGGGTTTTGAAAGTCAGCGACTCTGAAAAGTTGAACCTGCTCATCAGCAAGAAAACATCAGCGAATTTTGAATTCAAGCAGATTGAAAACAGATTTGTGTGGGTGGTTGAAGGAAATTCCGCCGCTGAACTTGCCAGCGTATTGGAAGGCGGATTTGTGCAAGCACCGGTCATGGATCGCACCGGCTTATCCGGGCGTTATGATTTGAATTTGCAGTTTGACCTGACGAATGTCATTCCCTCCGTGGTTATTCAGCTTCACCGCGTCGGCCTCGAACTCGTGCCCAGCCGCGAGCCGGTGGAAATGCTCGTGGTCGAAAAGGTGAAATAGTTTCGCGCGGCGCAGCCCGTCGTCGGAGCGCGGCTGTGTCGCGGAGACCAGCCGCAGCGCGTTGCCATCATCGGACGCGTGTAATGATTTACACCCATCGCCCCGCCACATGGCTGCGGCTGATCCCGCCCGGCGCGGGACACAGCCGCGCTCCGACGGATTTCGCGGCTTTGTGTTAAAAACAAAAAAGGCGCGTCATTGCTGACGCGCCTGTGAAATTTGCGGTGAATGGTTTTAGTAGCGGTAATGTTCCGGCTTGTAAGGGCCGTCCGCCGAGACGCCGAGGTATTCGGCTTGCGCCTTCGTCAGCTTGGTCAGCACCACGCCGATTTTTTCCAAGTGCAACCGCGCGACTTCTTCGTCGAGCTTCTTCGGCAAACGATAGACGGTCTTCTCGTATTTATCCTTGTTCGCCCAGAGATCAATCTGCGCGAGCGTCTGGTTCGTGAACGAGTTGCTCATCACGAAGCTCGGATGGCCGGTGGCGCAACCGAGGTTCACGAGGCGGCCTTCGGCGAGCATGTAGATGCTCTTGTTGCCGGGCAGATAGTAGCGGTCGTATTGCGGCTTGATGTTCTCGATGCGCACGCCTTTGACCTTCTTCATCGCGTCCACTTGGATCTCGGTGTCGAAGTGGCCGATGTTGCAAACGATGGCTTGATCCTTCATCGCCAGCATGTGCTGGACGGTGACGATGTCGCAATTGCCGGTGGTGGTGACGTAAATGTCGCCGACGCCGAGCGTGCTCTCAATGGTGTTGACTTGAAATCCTTCCATCGCCGCTTGCAGCGCGTTGATGGGATCAATCTCGGTAACGATCACGCGTGAACCGTAAGCGCGGAGCGAATGTGCGCAACCTTTGCCGACATCGCCGTAACCGCAGACGACGGCGACCTTGCCCG
>JANOBC010000347.1:0-1655 GCA_031411455.1 Limisphaerales bacterium | reverse complement strand
GCATCTTAGCGCGGGCGGCTGAACTGCTCGCATCGTGTCTCAAAATAATTTTGAAAGTCTGGGGCAAAAGAGGTTGTTCTCCCTCACCCTTAATCCCTCTCCCCCTGGGAGCAACGGCCAGGAAAACTATTGCTCCCCTTTCTCGTCAGGTTTCTTCAAAGCAACTGCCAGTTTGCGCTACAACCTTGTGTCGCCGCATCAGAATGAAATTGAATTTTTTTCCGGCTGCGCCCAGCATGGGCGTTCGTTGCACCCAGCAAACAATCATTCACCAAACACATGAGCACAAAAGGACGTTTAGGAATTTTGGTCGGCGGCGGGCCGGCCCCCGGTTTGAACGGCGTCATCGCGGCGGCCACCATCGAGGGCATCAACCAAGGCTTCGAGGTCATCGGCTTTCGCGACGGCTTCAAATACATCGCGCAGGGCGACGCTACGCAGATCAAACCGCTGTCCATCCGGGACGTGAAGGACATCCATAGCAAGGGCGGTTCCATTCTCGGCACCGCGCGCACGAACCCGACGAAGTCCGAGGAGCAGATGAAAAATATTTTCACCGTGTTTGAAAAGCTCGGCATCACCGCGCTCGTCAGCATCGGCGGCGATGACACGGCATTTTCCGCCAGCCACATTGCCAAACGCGGCGGTGGCAAGATCCGGGTCGCGCACGTTCCCAAGACGATTGATAATGACCTCCCGCTGCCCGGCACCGCGCCGACCTTTGGCTACGAAACCGCGCGCCACTACGGCGTGCAGATCGTCCGCAACCTCATCGAAGATGCCCGCACCACGTCGCGCTGGTATCTCATCGTCAGCATGGGCCGCGCGGCGGGGCATCTCGCGCTCGGCATCGCCAAGGCGAGCGCGGCGACGCTCTCGATCATCTTGGAAGAATTTCGCGGGCGTCCCGTTACCGTGGATGAAATCTGCGACATCATCATGGGTTCCATCATCAAGCGCAAAGCCGAAGGCTCCAACTACGGCCTCGTCGTGCTGGCGGAAGGTTTGATTGAAGGCATCGGCGAAAAAGGTCTGCTCAACGCGCTGCCCGAAGGTGAACTGCAGCATTTCGGGAAAATTATCCGCGACGACCACGGCCATCTGCGCCTAGGAGAAATTGAATTTGGCCGCCTGATGAAAGAACTTTTGGCCCAGCGCCTGGAAAAACTCGGCATCAAAATGGCGTTCATTGACAAAGACCTCGGCTACGAACTGCGCTGCGCCGATCCGATTCCCTTCGACGCCGAATACACGCGCGACCTCGGCTACGCGGCGGTGAAATTCCTGCGCTCAGAAGAAGCGGAAAAATACGGCGCCATCATCAGCTTCGTGGACGGCAAGATGAACCCGCTGCCGTTTGAGAATATGCTCGACCCCAAAACCGGCCGGATGCAAAACCGCCGCGTGAACGTGGACGGCGAAGCCTACGAATGTGCCTGCGCCTACATGATTCGCCTCGAACGCGAGGACTTCGAGGATGCCAAGCAGCTCGCGAAACTTGGCGCGGTCGTCAAGCTGACGCCGGAAGAATTCTCCAAACGCTTCGGCTATCTGGTGGGCATCAAGTAAGCCACCATTCAAAACGAACGGCGGCCGGAAAATTTTCGGGCCGCCTTTTCTTTCGGCAGAGACCTAATTCGGTGGGGCGAGCGTCC
>JANOBC010000346.1:0-1826 GCA_031411455.1 Limisphaerales bacterium | reverse complement strand
TGTTTATGTCACCACCGAGGGCTACGAGCTGGAAGTGGCGGCGTTGCTGGACACGTTGCTTCCCGAGGGCGGGACGTTTTATGATGTCGGCAGCAACTGGGGTTACTTCACGCTGTATGCGGCGGCTTGTCGCGGGCGAGTGACGGTTCACGCCTTTGAACCATTGCCCAAAACGTATCAAGACCTAGTGGCTTGTGTGGAGCAGGCGGGTTTGGCCGGGCAAACGACGTGTCACAATCTGGCGCTTTCAGACAAGGACGGCGAGGCACACATCCAGATTCCCGACGGCTTGCACAGCGGCACCGCGACAGTTTCCAGTGAAGGCATTCGTATCGCGACGCGTCGGCTAGATGCGCTCGAACTGCCGCCCCCAGACTTCATCAAGCTGGACGCGGAAAATCATGAGATCGAAGTGCTGCAAGGCGCGGTGGAAACGCTAATAAAATTCCGCCCCTTTCTCGTCTTTGAAAATAAGTTGGACTACGCGCATCCCGAAAAAAATTTGCGGGTGCTGCAATTTCTCAAGGCGCTCGGCTACCAACTTTTCGTTCCGGCGGTGAAACGTCAGACCGGGGCAAGCGAACATTTCATGCAAGTCTTCTGGCATCCGCTGGCGACGGGTGATGGTCTGGGGCTGATTCCGTTTGAGCCGGAGACGCGTTTTCTCTATCAGCACGAACTGAACGTGTTCGCCTGCCATCAGGATCGGCTGCCGGAAATGATGAAGGCCTTCAAAACTTGGCCAACCGCCTAGCTCAAATTCAACGCTTGAACGTGGCAGCGAGGCAGGAGCCGCAGCGGCCAAAAATTTCTCGGTTGCCCCAGCGACCCCAGTCAATCGGCAGACCCATGCCAACGCCCGCAAGGCCGGGCGCTTTCTGTTGATGGGTTTTTTGCCAGTAGCCTTCGTCAAAAAAAAGCCCGGCCACTTCCAGATCTAGTGCCTCGTGACAGAAGAACACGCCACCGGAAACCAAGCGCGGCCACGCATAAAGTAAAATGTCGCGAACGGAAGAAAGCAAATCAGCATCTTCAAAAATCAGCGCGTATTTTTCCCCGGCGGGTCGGCCGGGCAGCGTGTCGCAAAAATATCCGCGCACAAAATCCACTTGACTGATTTCACCGTGGCGGGTGACGACTGATTTTACCTCGTCTAAAGTTCCGGCGTAGTCACCCTTTTTGTAGCTCACCACGCTGCCGCTCACGACTTGGTGGACGGTCTCGGCATCGGCGGGAAGACCTTCAAACGAGTCGAACACCAGCACGCGGCGGTTGGCGTATTTGGCGGCGATGGAGATGGCCACGGTGGACAAGCCCTTGAAGCAGCCAAACTCGGCAATGGCACCACTGCGGTCGGCGGGCATATTCAGAATCGTCCGCACCAGATAAAGTTGTTCACCGAAAGTGGTGGCGGAGCGGCCGCGATTTTCCCGGCGCGCGGCGGCGATGCGACGGACGATGCGCCAGCGGTCGCCCAGCCCGACAGACTTCGGGCCGACGCTGATGAAAGCCAGCGCCTGCAACATTTTTACCAACTGTTCAACCGCCTTGCTGATGAGGGCTTTCATGTTTGAGTGCGCGGAATGTGGCAATTTACCCTGCGGCTGTCCAATGGTTTTGCCGGTGGGCGGGCAACATTTGAGTTGAGTTGGCAAAGCAAACTGCGGCAACCTTTCGGCTTAATCTCTGCATGAAAATTGCGCTCATTGCCACTGTGTTCAACGAAGGTGAAGGTATCTTTGCTTGGGCTGATTCTTTGCGCGCGCAAACTCGCCAGCCGGATGAATTCGTTGTCGTGGATGGCGGCTCCACGGACGGCACGCCAG
>JANOBC010000345.1:0-5981 GCA_031411455.1 Limisphaerales bacterium | reverse complement strand
CTTGCAGTGCGAGCAGATGCGGCGCATGAGGCGTTGCGCGCAGGATAAAATCACGGAGGACGAAATCAAAAACGGCGCGATGCCCATGTCGTCGAGACGCGCGATGGCACCGGGCGCGTCGTTACAATGCATCGTGGAAAGCACTTGATGGCCGGTGAGCGCGGCTTCGATGGCGATTTCCGCCGTCTCGGTGTCGCGGATTTCCCCGATCATGATGATGTCCGGGTCCTGACGGAGAATGGAGCGGAGCGCGTTGGCGAAGGAGAGGCCGATGTCTTTTTTCGTCGGCACCTGGTTGATGCCGGGAATTTGGAATTCCACCGGGTCTTCCACCGTGACAATGTTCCACGTCGGGCTGTTGAGTTCGTTCAGCGCGGAATAGAGCGTCGTTGTTTTTCCGGAGCCTGTCGGGCCGGTCACGAGAATCAATCCGTGCGGCGCATCAATCGCCGTCTTGAACTGCTTGAACGTGCTTTCATCCAACCCCAGCTTGTCGAGGCTGGCGGACAAATTGGATTTGTCCAGCACGCGCAGCACGATTTTTTCACCGTGAACCGTCGGCAGAATGGAGACGCGCAAATCGAAATCTTTGCCGCTGACTTTCACGCGCATGCGCCCGTCCTGCGGCAACCGCCGCTCGGCGATGTCGAGGTTCGACATGATTTTGAAACGCGAGACGAGTGCGAGCTGCATCTGCTTGGGCGGCGGCGTGGCGTCAAGGAGCACGCCGTCAATGCGGTAGCGCAGGCGGATGGTTTTCTCGAACGGCTCCAGATGAATGTCGCTGGCGCGATCCTTGATAGCCTGCAACACGATGAGGTTGGCGAGCTTGATGACGGGCGCCTCCTCGCTCGACGCGGCGAGCGCGTCGAGGTTGACTTCCTCCATGGACTCCTTGACCGATTCAATGTCGTCGCCGCCTTCGGCATCGCTGCGCTTCTGCGCGTCCTGAATAATGTCCTCCATGGAACCGCTCTTGGAGGCGTCAATGGAGTTGAGCTTGTCCATGATGGCCTTTTCGGAGGCGATCATCACGGAGATTTCCAGCTTGGTCGTGCGCTTGACGTCGTCGAGGGCAAGGACGTTCAACGGGTCGGCCATCGCGAGGAACAGCTTGCCTTCCAGCCGGGCAATGGGCACGACCTTGTGGTTGTGCGCCATGTCGCGCGGCACTAGTTCGATGACATCAGGATTGATGTTGACGCGCGGGAGGTTGACGGGCGGCACGTTCAGCACGCGGCCCATGCAGACGGCGAGATCTTGGTCGCTGACGTATTGCTTGTCTTTATCAACGAGTAATTTTACCAGCCGCGCGCCTTCTTTTTTCTGGCGTTCCAGCAGCTCCTCAATCTGGCTCGCGCTCAACAGCCCGTCCTCGACGAGGGCGTCGGCGATACGTTCGGCGAATGACTTTACTTTGGCCATGTCAGCGGAAAGCTTTGCGAAGGTTGGCGACGAGGTCCGACGGCGAAGTCACATACCACAACAATCGGTGCGTGGTGGCTTCGGCCAATTCCTTGGTCGCTTGCTGGTTAAAAGGGTTCGCCGTGGCGACGAGAATCGCCTTGCTCATGCGGTCGAACGGCAGCACGCACCAGCGGCGGCAGACTTCCGCCGGAAAACCGCGCGCCAGATCCATGTCAATGTCGTAGCGCTCCAGCGGCAGATACGGCGTGCGCGCCTTGTCCGAAAGCAGCCGCAGCGACTTGTCTATCTGATGGATTCCCTTTTCGTGCAGCGTCTGGATGAACGGCTCGATGACATCTGTCGGCGGTGTGTTCAAATCAATGTTCCGCCAGCACAAATCAAAATCGCCGGCCGTGATGATTTTGGTATCAACAAAAATTTTGTAGAGCGACTTGCGGCCGTCGTCCACTTCCGCCGGGGCGTCCGTCGCGCGCGGTTTGCGGCGCTGCTGGTGCGTGTCGTGGGCGGGCGTGAGTTCAGCCGCGGGAGCCTGCGTGGCGGCGCTGCTGGCCTTGCCTTCAATTTGCAGCAACGCTGCGCGCACGTCTTTGTCATCGGGTCGGCGCTGGAGGACGGTTTCGTATTCGAGAATTGCGGAGGAAAGCTGGCCTTGTTGCAGGTAGGCGGCGGCGATGCGTTTGGACGTATTGATCACGTCCTCCTCGCGGCCAAGCTTGAGGTAGGCTTCCTTGAGGATTTCCAGCGACTGCGTGTCGCTCGGCTGCGACTGCACAATGACCTCGAACATCTCAATCGTCTGCTGCAATTGAGCTGCCTCACCCGGATTTAATGTTGCTCCCGCCATCGCTTGTAAAATTTCATCGCCAAATTAAGACGCCCACGCCGCCAAAGCAATCCAAAGAAAAACCCGACCCATTTTATTTGTAACGAATTTTTTTGCCGCCCTTCAGTTTTAATTTTCAAAAACGTGCCAGAGCAGTTCGACTTGTTTGTCACAGGCTTGGCCGACGAGACGCGGGCCCTGCTTTAGCAGCGAAGTTGCCAGCAACGGAGGCCAGCGCGTCTCGCCTGTCCGGGCATGGGAAATCTCCCGCGCCGGTTTAAGCTGCTCGGATGCGATAAGCGCGCGGCAAGTCGCCGTCAAGTGAGGCTTATATCTGTCTTCGCCCGTTGACGCTGATGCTGCGAGTCCGCTAGAGTTAATGAAAGTTATGGCCTACGCAGACACGCTCCCCAAACAACGTCCGTTCGGTGCCACCACCCGCCCTGATGCGTGGTGGGTGCAACCGCTCTTTGTTTTTCTCGGCTTCGCCGCGTTCATTATTTATTCAACGTGGGCGGCGTTTCAGGGCAATCACTACTGGCTCGCCAGCGGCGGCGCGAATTATCTGTCGCCGTTTTATTCGCCGGAAATCTGGGGTAATTCGCCGCACGCCATTTACAAGGGCGTTCCGACGTGGTGGCCGAGCTTCCTGCCGTTCTCGCCAGCGCTGCTGGTCCTGTGGGCGCCGGGTGGATTCCGTTTCACCTGCTATTATTATCGCGGCGCGTATTACAAATCTTTCTGGGCCGACCCGGTGGCGTGTGCCGTCGGCGAACCGCGTAAAACGTATCTCGGCGAAAAATCTTTCCCGCTCATCATCCAAAACGTCCACCGCTATTTTCTCTACATCGCGCTCGGATTTATTTTGCTGCTTTCCTACGACGCTTGGAAAGCGATGTGGTTCACTGATCTCACCACGGCAACGCATATTGGCGACGGCAAGGAACACTTCGGCATCGGTGTCGGCACGGTCATCATGGTCGTGAACGTTTTTCTTTTGAGCGCCTACGCGCTGGGCTGCCACTCGCTGCGACATCTCGTTGGCGGATTTCTGGATTCCAAAACCAAAGCGCCGAGCTGCGCGAAAACTTACAACTGCGTGAGCTGCCTGAATAGCCGTCACATGATGTGGGCGTGGTTCAGTTTGTTCTCGGTGGGATTCACCGATCTTTACATTCGCCTGTGCTCGATGGGCATTTGGCGCGATATTCGGATTTTCTAACCTAAAAAATTTGTGGCTACCAATTACGAAACTCACGAATACGACGTGCTGGTCATCGGCGCGGGCGGCGCGGGACTGCGCGCGGCGATTGAAGCGTCGTCGGCGGGCGTCAAAGTCGGGCTGATCTGCAAATCGCTCCTCGGCAAGGCGCACACGGTCATGGCCGAAGGCGGCATGGCGGCGGCGATGGGCAACGTGGACGATCGCGACAGTTGGAAAGTGCACTTCGCCGACACGATGCGTGGTGGGCAATACGTCAACAACTGGCGCATGGCCGAACTCCACGCCAAGGAAGCACCGACGCGCGTTCACGAACTCGAAGCGTGGGGCGCTGTGTTTGATCGCACGAAGGAAGGTAAAATTTCGCAACGCAATTTCGGCGGCCATCGTTATCCGCGCCTTGCGCACGTCGGCGACCGCACGGGTCTCGAACTCATCCGCACGTTGCAAGACCACGGCATTCATCAAGGTATTTCCGTTCACATGGAATACACCATCGTGTCGCTGTTGAAAGACGGCGAGCGCGTGGTCGGTGCGTTTGGTTATGACCGCGAGCGCGGACGTTTCCGTGTTTTCAAAGCCAAGGCCGTGGTCGTTTGCACCGGCGGTTTGGGTCGCGCGTATGCGGTGACCAGCAATTCATGGGAAGGCACAGGCGACGGCGTTTCGCTTGCGTATCACGCGGGCGCGGAACTTCTCGACATGGAATTCATCCAGTTCCATCCGACCGGCATGATCTGGCCGCCGAGCGTTAAGGGAATTTTGGTCACGGAAAGCGTGCGTGGCGAAGGCGGTGTGTTACGCAACAAGGACGGCAAGCGCTTCATGTATGACGACATTCCGGACAATTACAAATCGCAAACTTCGACCGATCCTGAAGAAGGCTGGCGCTACACGCAGAATGACAAGAATGCGAAACGTCCGCCGGAACTTTTGACGCGCGACCACGTCGCCCGCTGCATCAATCGCGAAGTGAAAGCCGGGCGCGGCAGTCCGCACGGAGGCGTGTTTCTCGACATTTCCTGGATTAAAGAAAAAATTCCGAACGCGGCGGAGCACATCAAAAAGAAAATTCCTTCCATGTATCACCAGTTCATGCAACTGGCGAATCTCGACATCACGAAAGAACCGATGGAAGTCGGCCCGACGACGCATTACGCGATGGGCGGCGTCCGCGTGAATGGCGACACGCAGGCGACGAATGTCCCCGGCTTGTTCGCAGCGGGCGAATGTGCCGCCGGTCTGCACGGCGCGAACCGTCTTGGAGGCAATTCACTTTCCGACCTCATCGTCTTTGGCAAACGCGCGGGCGAATTCGCCGCGAAGTTTGCCAAGGAAAATTCTTCCGGCGCAATCAACGACGCGCAAGTCGAAGCCGCTTACAAGGAAGCCGTCGAGCCATTCGAACGTCCCGCTGGCGGTGGAACCGAAGGGCCCTATCAGGTGCAATACGATTTGCAAAACATGATGCAGGCGAATGTCGGCATCGTGCGTTTGCAGAACGAAATGGAATTCGCGCTCGACGGCATCGGCAAGCTCAAGCAACGCGCGGCGAAGGTCGCGGTGCAAGGACATCTCGAATACAACCCCGGCTGGCACACGGCGATTGATCTCAAGCATCTGCTCACCATTTCCGAGGCCATCACGCTGTGCTCGATTGACCGCAAGGAAAGCCGCGGCGGCCATTTCCGCGAGGATTTCCCGAATAAAGATCCAGAAGCGCAGAAATATAATTCCGTCATTTCCAAAGCGGCGGATGGTTCCATGAAATTGCGTCGCGAACCGATTCCCGCGATGCGGGAAGATTTGAAACAAGTCATCGAGGAAATGAAGTGAAGCGCTGGCTTCCTGAAATCAGGCTCATGAAAAATTATTTTTCTCTCTTTTGCGCTCTGGCAATTGTCGCCATGTGCCAAGCTGCCGAGCCGCCGCAAACTGCCGTTGAGTTGCGCGACAACGGCGCGTTTGGCTTTCCGCAAAAGGAATCAAAAGTTTTCTGCGACCAGCCGACGCTGCGTTTTTCGGTCTGGAACAATGGTGATTATTTGTTCGCCCAAGCAATTCTTTGGACAGATGACGATGCTGCTCTCGGCAAAACGGCTGATAATCGCGAAATTGGTGACTGGTCAGTCTTAACGCTGGATTTGGACGCAGACGGCAAATCCACCAAAGACGTGGATCGCGATTATGACCTGAACCCTTGGCCGGGAAAGGAAGGTTTGCATTATCAAATTGAACTGGGGCCGGGCAGCACAACCGGCATACGCGACGATTCCAAGGGTCATGGTGCAATTCGCTACCTAAAAATGTCCGACGGAAAGCTTGTTCGCGTGGACAACTACTTGATTCCACTTGCGGAAATATCCCGCCATGTTGGCGACAAAATCCGGCTGGCGTTTTGGGGGGATTCTCCCAAGCCGCGTCTGACCGTGAACTCCACCGGCTACGAGCGGGGCGGCAAAGATTATTCCAGTCACCACGTTCCCCGCGCGCAGTATCACGAATATG
>JANOBC010000344.1:0-6449 GCA_031411455.1 Limisphaerales bacterium | reverse complement strand
CGGCCACGCCGTTGGTGACGGACAAGCTCCCGTTCTGGCCGGTAAAAAACGGGGTGAAATTCACATAGACAATGTTGGTGGCATTGCCGCCGTAGCCGTCGGTGACAACGTAAGCAAACTGGTCGTTGACCAGGTTGGTGTTGAGGTAGCCCAAAAAGGTCGGCGTGTTCAGCACGGTCACACCGTTGGTGCTCACGCCGGTGCTGGTCACGGTGAGGGCATCCCCGTCCACATCGCTGCAGAAATTTGAAAACAGGTTGGAGGCAAAAATCTTGAAGGAATCCACGCTGCGGCTATAGACCGCGCTGCCGGCCACCGGCGCATGATTAGTCACGATCTGGCCGACGGTGAGAACATTGGTGGAGCCAAAATAGTTGCCATTGCCGACATATCGGGCCGTGATGAGATTGGTGCCGCGCGGGAGGTTGGTGGTCGTGAGACTGGTGGCGAGGCCGCTGGTCAGGCTGCCCGTGGAGAAGACTACGCCATTGGTCAGGAACGTCACGTTGCCCGTGGCATCCGCCGGCAAACTGGCGCTGAAATAAACCGCCGTCCGGTAGCCGGACGGATTCAGCGGACTGGCGACAACAATGGCCGTGGCGGCCTGATTCACCGTCAACGTGCCAGCGATGTAGCTGATGGAATAATTCCCCGGCGCAAAGGTGCCGCCGGTCGCCGCGCTGGGCGTCAGGCTATAAGTTCCAACGGGCGAGTTGGCCGTCGTGCCGCCGCTGGCGGTGATGGTTGCGCTGCCGACGGTCTCCCCATTTTGCAGACCGGAAACGGTGAAGTTGGTCTGTCCCGCCCCGTAACTGACGACCTGACCGTAGATCTTGCTGGCGTTGCGAGCGGTGACGGTCAATGACCGGGCGGAAATGGCGGCGTTAGGAACAACCGGCTGGGCAGCGAGAATGTAATTCGTCGCGCTGCCACCAGTGGAAAGCTGAAAACCACTGGCGTTCACCGGCCAGGTGCCGACATTGGCGCTGCTGAAGGTTGCCGT
Organism: Limisphaerales bacterium; assembly: GCA_031411455.1. Classification (GTDB taxonomy): domain Bacteria; phylum Verrucomicrobiota; class Verrucomicrobiia; order Limisphaerales; family UBA11358; genus UBA11358. Next base: position 5,446 of record JANOBC010000344.1, on the reverse strand, counting down.
GCCAGCGACAAACCCGACCACATCCGGACTGATGACCCCAGAAACCGCAGCGTTGCTGTTATTCAAAGTCGCGGTGTTAGTGCCGTCATAAAATTTGCCGAGGGCGAGGACGTTCGTGATGGTCACGCTCCGGGCTGAGATGGTGGCGTTAGGCACGATGGGCTGGGCGGATAAGGAGTAGTTGGTGGAAATGCCGTTGACCGATAGCGCATAGCCGGTGGCCGTCACCGCCCAAGTGCCGACATACGGACTGGCGAACGCACCGCTGCCAGCCGCAAAGGTGACGTTGTCGCCGCCGACGGTGTTGGCAGCGGTTCCCCCGTTCAACGTGGCATTGGTGGTGCCGTCGTAAGGCTTGTTGCTGGCAGTGACATTGGTGATGGTCACGCTCCGGACACTCACGCCAGCCGTCAATCCCGACGGTTGCGACAGCGAATAATTCGTAGCCCGCACCCCGGTCAACACAAGACCGGACACGGTCACGGACTTGGCCCCGCCGATGTAAATCGTGTTGAAATTTGCCGCGTAGCCGTTCGTGCTGATGAAGATCGTCCCCGCATCGCCGGCGGTGACGCCGCTGAGGACAACATTGTTTGAGTTGAGGGTCGCAGTGGTCGTTCCGTCGTAAATCTTGCTGTTTGCGGACAGGCCAGAACTCACCGTCACGGCCGCCGGATTCACAATGAGGTTGGAACTGGCGGTGTTGGTCACGCCAACAAGCGCGCTGTCCCCCGCGTAGCCATAAGTGATGACGTAACCAGAAGCTGAAATCGGCAGCGCAGCGGTAGTGAATGCCACGGAGAAAGCGCCGGTGGTGCCGGAAACCGTGGCGTTGGTCGTCACGCCGTTAATGGTGATGGTCACGGTTTCGCCATTGGTCGGATACACCGGACCAGAAGCGCTGATGACACCGCCAAATAGGACGCTGGCGGTGCCATACGTGATGGCCGAGCCGTTGGTGAGACCGCTGAACGCCGACGCGGCGCGGTTGACCGTTAGGGTAAGCGTGGCCGATGCGACCCGTCCGTCCGTGTTGGTAAGATAATACGTCAGCGCATCCGTGGCCGGGCTATTGGTGAATACGTTGCGATTGGTGGCGGTGTAAGCATAACCGCCGTTGTTGGCCAAAGTGAACGAGCCGTAGGTGGCTGCCGTATTGGATGCCACGCCGAAAGGCAGACCGTTCGGCTCAAAATCGTTGGCCAGCACGCCGGTGGCAGACTGGTTGAATGGGGTGCCGAAAGTGACGCCGGCAGAATCATTGGTGGCGACCGGGTTCAACAGCACGGCGACGTTGTTCGTGGTCAGGCTGATGTCGGTGGTGGTGTAAGTGCGGTCAATGATGTTCGTGCCGACGAGTCCGTAGGCGTAATAGCCATTGGTTACAGTCACGCTTGAAATCGCACCGACAATGGTCAGGGCATTCGTGGGAACCGTGGCGAAAACCAAGTTGGCGGTGCCACCCGATGGCACAATATAACCTTGGGAAAAAGTGACACTGTAATTTGTGGCGCCGAGCGCATTCGTCGCCGGATCCGCAATGCTGCCCCCGGCAAAGGTGGCGCTGCCAGCATAGACAAAACCGGCCGGCAAGGCGCAGACGAGGTCATTGACCGTGGCGTCGAGCGGCCCGGTGTTTTTGAACTGGTTGGTGAACCAGACCGTGGTGTTGGTATAGGCGCGCGTGACACTGGCCCAGTTGGTAAACAGCAGGGAGTTGGTAGGCCCGGAAATGACCGTTACCAAACTGCCGGTCGGAGGAGTGATGTAATCGGGGAAGGCACCATTACCAGTATTCACATACGTCCCGGCGCTGACGGTTGTGGTGCTGGCTTTCGGACTGATCACTTTGAAGACGGCGATATTGGTCATCATGACACCGGAGGAAGGATTGGCCGCCACGTTAAAAATCATCTGTCCGGAATAGGCGACACCGCTCAAGATCACTGTATTGCTGACCAGAGAAAACGTGGACGCATCCCAGGTCGGAGACACCGCCGGATAGGCGGCATACAGGCCAGCCTTGGCTGAATTGCCAATGGAAAATGTCGAGGTCACCGTCAAAAAGCTGCCCAGCACCGAAGCGGCAGTGGAAAGATAGTTCGTGCCCGCCGCCCCGCCGTTGGCCGCCAAAGAAACTGGCGCCACCCAGTTTTTAGTGAACACAATGTTGGTCAGAAACGTGCCGCCCAGATCCGGATCGCCGACGAAAAGACTCACGGAGTTGGTTTCGGAAACCGCGTTCCCCCCGGATTTCATGCAGAAAAAAACGACCGTCGAACTGTTTGCATTGATGGTCCCCAAACCCTTTCTGGAAACCGAACCCGGCAACAGGCCGATGACGGGAGTGGCACCGTTTGTAAAAGAACTGATCTTCGCCCAGATATTTGTATAGCCGGCGGCGGAATTATTCGTCACCAGATAGGATGAGTAATACACGTCGTTCGTGAAACCACCACTGCCGGAGACCCGGGTGATATAATTGGTTCCGTTCGCCATGTCGGTGATCTGCCATGCGCTGGCGTTTGAAGCGGTGAACAGAAGACATGTGGCAGCCAGCCATTCCAAAAAACAACCCGCCCGAAAGTTGATCCGCCTTGTTTTTACCGGGACAGATTTCGACATATTTTTAAAATTTGAATTAATAGCACGAATCATATCTACATTAACCTAAACAAATTAAGTATATCTTAATCAATCGGTTTGTCCATAATTTCGGCGCTTGCCTTTGTCTCGCCCTCCCCGCCGTTTCCCTACGCTTAATCACCTACCATTCAAAATCTATCGCCTGTCACATCAGATTCCAGCACACAGCAGTCACCGTGATCATTCTGAATCGTCCACCAAACGCTATTGATTAGCGAAATTTGAAATCTAAAAGCGAACTCCTTACCTCCGCCTGTTGCATTGAAGTAGAATCCTTGAACCGAGTGGTAAATCCGGCAAGTTTCCCGGCACCTTAACTCCACTCGCCGCTGCGCAGGTAAGGCTTGAGCTTTTCCTTCAACGTCTCGCGCCCGCGATGGATGATGGACTTTGTCGCCGAGAGCGAGCAGCCGAGAACGTCCGCGATTTCCTCGTAGCTCACCTCGTCGCGACGACAGAGCAGAATGGCCGTGCGCTGGTTCTCCGGCAGTTCCGCCAACGCCTCTTCAATCTTCCGGGCGAGTTCACTGTGCAAGATATTATCCGTCGGAAGGAAAATGTTTTTATCCTCGTATTGCCGCGACGGCGGGTCGTCATGTTCACCGTGCGTTTCTTCGAGCGATTCGGCTGGATGCCGCGAGCGACGACGGATTTCATTCAAACATAAATTACGCGCGATGGTGAAGAGCCACGTTGAAAACTTCGCCGTGCGTTCGTAGCGGTCGCGGGATTTCCAGACTTGAACAAAAGTATTTTGCGCCACGTCCTCGGACTCCGTCTCATCGCGCAACGTGCTGAAGACAAAATTCATCACCGGCTGCCGCCATTTCTCCACCAGTTCCGTGAACGCCACGCGGTCGCCGCGCTTCACGCGCAGCATCAGGGCGGCATCAGGGTCAGGATGTTCCGGCATCGCTGGCAAGTTTAACGAACACCGGACCCACGACAAGGTTTCGCTGGCGGCAATGCGCTTGAATCTTTAACTTTTGCGCCCGTGCAGGATCTCCTGAACAAAATTGAAGCCGCCGCCGAAGTGCGTCTGTCGTTCTCGCCGAACGCCACGCCGGTGGAAAAACTCGCGCGCTACAAACATTTCATCAAGGTCGAGACGCATCGCCTCAAGCTCCTGCACCGCGGCGGCGCGGATGGAATCCTCGTTTGCAAAGGCCGCGCGGCCATCCTCGATGCGCTCCTGAAACATTTCTGGGCAACCTCGCTCGCAAAAATTTCCGGCGCGGCGAAAAAAGAATTGCCCGCCATCGCGCTCGTCGCCACCGGCGGTTTTGGCCGGGCCGAACTGAATCCGCATAGCGACATTGATTTCATGTTCCTCCACGAGGGGCTGGTTTCTGGCGGCAAGCCGCAGCCGCCGCTCGCGGAATTGTTTGACGGCATTTTATATCCGCTCTGGGATTTGGGTTTCAAGGTCGGTTATTCCGTGCGCGACATTTCTGATTGCGTGAAGGTGGCCAACACCGACATGCAGTCCAAGACCTCGCTCATTGAATCGCGCCTCGTCATCGGCGACGCGGCGTTGTTCAAGAAATACCAGACCGCCGTCGTCGCCAAGTGCGTTGTGGCGTTCGAGGAAAAATACATCGCGATGCGCCTCGAAGACCAGGCCACCCGCCGCAGCAAGCACGGCAACTCCGCCTGCATGCAGGAACCGAACATCAAGAACGGCTGCGGCGGCCTGCGCGATTTTCAGAACCTGCTGTGGATGTCCTTCTTCAAATACCGCACGCGTTCGCTGCGCGATTTGCAGGAGCGGGAATTTCTCACGCCCGCCGAGCGCAAGCAGCTCGAGGCCGCGTATGAATTTCTCCTGCGCGTCCGCACGGAGATGCACTACCACACCAACCGCGCGCAGGACGTGTTGGGCAAAAACATCCAGCCCGCCATCGCGCACAATCTCGGCTACGGTGATCGCTCCCCCAGCAAACGCATCGAGAAATTCATGCGCGACCTCTACACGCACATGAGGAATGTCTTCATCACGACGCGCACGCTCGAGCAGCGCATGGCGTTGCTGTCGCCGAGCCAGACCAGCAAGCTTAACAGGCTCCGCGCGCTGCTGCCCGGCGGCAAACCGCGCGAACTGCCAGAGCCGGTGGACGGTTTCATTTTTGTGGACGGCGAAATCCGCGCGGCGAATAACCGCATCTTCCGCGATTCTCCCCGGCGGCTCATGCGCGTGTTTCTCCACGCCCAGCAACGGCAATTGCAGCTTCATCCCGACCTCGCACAACTCATCCGCAGCCAGGCTGACTTGGTGAACAGCGAGTTTGTCCGCGACGAACACGTGCGCGAAACCTTTCTGACCATTCTCGAAAAACGCGGCGAAGTCGGCCCCGCGTTGCGCGCGATGCACGAGGTCAATCTGCTCGGCAAATACATTCCCGAATTTGGCAAGCTCACCTGCCTCGTGCAGCACGAATTTTACCACCAATACGCCGCCGATGAACACACGCTCGTCTGCATTGAGCAGCTCGATAAAATTTGGGAGGCCAAGGAACCGCCATTCAAATACTACGAGCCAGTCTTTCAAGGTCTCGAACGTCCCGGCTTGCTTTACCTCGCGCTGCTGTTGCACGACGTCGGCAAAGGCGCCAAGCACGAGCAAGGCAAACACGCTGATGTCGGCGCGACGCTCGCTCTGCGCGCGGCCAGACGTCTGCAACTCGATGACGGCTCAACCGACGTTTTGAAATTTCTCGTCGAGAACCATCTGCTCATGGCTGTGCTTTCCCAGCGCCGTGACTTGGACGACCCGGAAGTCATCCGTGAATTTTCGCAGCAG
>JANOBC010000343.1:0-11809 GCA_031411455.1 Limisphaerales bacterium | reverse complement strand
TCCCTGCGCCTTCCGCTTCGCCGCACTCAAAGCCGGCAGCAACATCGCCGCCAAAATCGCGATGATGGCAATCACCACCAGCAGTTCAATCAAGGTAAATCCAGCTTTCCGGCGGAAAGCGGAACGCAGCGGGACGACATTAGGGGACGGGCGCATTTGTTTCAAAATTGGTATGGAAGAAAAGTAGCACACACCCCCGGAAAATGGTAATGCAATAAAAGCCAATTCACTTAAGACTTCTGCCAACGACGGCTGCGTTTCATTTTGCAAACACCTTCCGATCACCCCTAAAATACCGCACAAATCGCTGTTTGCCAGTGAACACTACGGCGCATAAAATCCCCACTCAAAATCAAATCCACTTTCAAAAGAAATTTGAAACACCTCACCCTCGCCCAGCGTCCGCTGCCATTGCCAAGATCAATCCACATGAAAAATTCATTCCTGTTTCTGCTGACCGTTGCTGCGTTTGCAACGCAAGCCGCCATCACCCCCGTGAATTTGCACTGCGATTACGCCGTGAATCCTTTGGGCGTGGATTCCGCCGCCCCGCGCCTGTTCTGGCAACTCACCAGCCATGAACAAAACCAAAAACAAACTGCCTGCGAAATTCTCGCCGCCACTTCTGAAAAAATTCTCGCGCGCGACCACGGCGATTTGTGGTCGAGCGGTAAAATTTTATCCGACGAAAGCATCCAAATTCCCTACGCCGGAAAACAACTGGCGTCTGCGCAAACAGTTTTTTGGAAAGTCCGCGCGTGGGATGCGGCGGGAAAAGTTTCTGCATGGAGCAAGGCCGCGACGTGGACGATGGGCCTCTTGAATTCAAACGATTGGCACGCCCATTGGATTGGCGCGGCGGACACGAACATTCCCTCGCTGCGGCTGCGGCGGGAATTTTTCGTGAAGCCCGGCCTTAAGCGTGCGCTCGTCCATGTCTGCGGCCTTGGCCAATACGAGTTCACGCTCAACGGCAAAAAGGTTGGCGATGATTTCCTCTCCCCCGGCTGGACCAAATATGACCGCACTTGCCTCTACGACACCCACGACCTCACCGCCGATTTGAAACGCGGCAAAAATGCCGTCGGCATTGAACTCGGCAACGGCATGTATCAAGTCCTCGGTGGCGGACGCTTCACCAAGTTCAAAGGCTCGTTCGGCCCGCTGAAAGCCATCACGCAAATCCGCCTCGAATACGCCGACGGTTCCATCGAGTTCATCGGCACGGATCAAACGTGGCACGTTGCGGCCGGCCCGATTACGTTCAATTCCATTTATGGCGGCGAAGATTGTGACGCCCGGCTCGCGCAAAAAAACTGGAACAAAATAAATTTCAACGATTCTAATTGGTCGCCCGCCATCGCCGTTAACGGCCCCGGCGGCGAACTGCACGGACTCTCCGTCGCCGCGCCTCCGTTGAGATATTTTGAAACCCACAAAGCCGTCTCTTCGCTTGCGCTCACCAATGGCGACACCCTTTATGACCTCGGCCAGAATGCTTCACACGTCCCGCAAATCACCGTCACCGGCCCGGCGGGCAGCAAGGTAAGCCTGATGCCTTCCGAGTTGATTGATACCAACGGTTTCGTTGACCAGAAATCCATGGGCGCTGGCCGACGCGGCGCTTATTTGTGCGAATACACCAAAGCCACCGATGACGTGGAAACTTGGTCGCCGAAATTTTTCTACGTCGGCTGCCGATATTTGCAAGTCCACCTCACGCCCGCCGTGACGAACGGCCCACTGCCAAAAATAAAATCCATCGCCGGGCGAGTTGTTCATTCCGCCTCGGAACCGGTCGGCGAATTTGCCTGCTCCAACACTTTGTTCAACCGCATCCGCACCCTCGTCCGCTGGGCGCAACGCAGCAATATGGTCAGCCTGATGACGGATTGTCCGCACCGCGAAAAGCTCGGCTGGCTGGAGGAAGATCATCTCAACGGCCCCGCGCTCCGTTACGAATTTGCGCTCGATCAACTCTTCACCAAGACGATGAATGACATCGCCGACTCGCAACTTACCAACGGCCTTGTGCCAACGACTGCGCCGGAATACACCGTCTTCCGCGACAAGAACGACACGAATCATCTGCGAAATAATTTCGGCGATTCACCCGAATGGAGCGCCACGTTCATTCTTGTGCCGTGGCAGCAATATGAATTCAGCAGCGACCTTGAACTCTTCCGCCGCCACTTCGACGCGATGAAAAATTACATCGCCTACCTTGGCAGCCGCGCGGAGAATCACCTCCTCAACATCGGCCTTGGCGACTGGTATGACCTCGGCCCAAGCAAGCCCGGCGTCTCCCAACTCACGCCTGTCGCGCTTACGGCCACGGCGTTTTATTTTGAGAACGTTAGCGTCATGGCGCAGGCCGCCGCGCTCCTCGGCAAGACCGACGATGCAAAACAATTTTCTGAACTCGCGGAAAAAATCCGCGCCGCATTCAACGAAAAATTTTACGACGCCACCAATCACAGTTATGCAACCGGCTCGCAGTGCGCCAACGCCATCCCGCTCGTCTTCGGGCTTTGTGAAACCGCGAACCGCGCAAAAGTTTTGGACGCCTTGGTGCGCGACATCCGCGCCCACAATACGGCCAACACCGCCGGTGATGTCGGCTATCGCTACGTCCTGCGCGCCCTCGCCGACGGCGGACGCAGTGACGTGATTTTTGACATCAACAACCAGACCAACAAGCCCGGCTACGGCATGCAGCTCGCCAAAGGCAAGACCAGTCTCACCGAGGCGTGGGACGGCGGCTCCTCGCAAAATCATTTCATGCTCGGCCAGATTCAGGAATGGTTTTATCACGACCTCGCGGGTATCCAATCCGGCGGCAACGGCTTCAAGAAAATCATCATCGCCCCGCAACCTGTCGGCGATGTGACGTGGGCAAAGGCCAGCTACGAATCCATTCGCGGAAAAATTGTTAGCGACTGGAAGCGCGACGGTGAAAAGTTCACGCTAAAAATCTCCATCCCGGCAAACACCACGGCGGAAGTTTTTGTTCCGGCAAAATCAGCCGATGCGCTAAAGAAAAATTCCGGCGCTAAATTTCTGCGGATGGAAAATGGCTGCGCCGTTTTTGGAACCGGTTCGGGTGAATGGAAGTTTGAATCGCAGTTCACGACTCGGTGAATTCAGCAAAATCAAACACGCCCGGTCAGATATAATTCAGGCCAAAATCAAACCGTGTGGCAGGAAGGGTTGAAAATCAGCGGTGTTACAGGTTGCCAGTTTCGCCCCGCAGCGGATGGCCACCGCCGCAATCATGCAGTCGGCAAGGCTCCGGGAACGGCGACCGGTCTGGTTGAACAGTCGGGCGGACAACGCGGCATCGGCAGGCAAAAACGGCTCAGGGTGCGGGAAAATTTGCTGCGCGATGGCGGCGGCGGACACATCCAGCGGTCCGCACAAAAATTCCGCCCAAGCAATGCTACTGGCGTTGCAGACATCCTGCGTCTGCGTCCAGCCCCGGAATTTTTCATGCGCCACCGAACCGGCCACGACCGTCTGAATAAGAAAGTTGGTGTCGAAATGAATCATGCGGAATCATTAAGGACATCAACGCCGGGCTTCGCTCACGGAGGCCATCCACTCCGCCGCCTTGGTCGCGTCCAGACGCAGATGTTTTTGGAGTGATTCTAATGCTTGAAGCGGAGAGAGGGCGACATGGCTGACAGCATCTGGAAAAATAGTGAGCAAGCCGCTGGCTTTGTCGGGCAAGGCTTCCGCGCCTTTCGCCAAAACGTGTCCGTGGTCAATCTCGACTTCAACGGTCAGATAACTCATGGCCCGAAATTACGCTTCCGCCTGTTTGCCCGCAAGCGATGATTTATCTCTCTCAACAAAAAAAGCCGCTGGATTTCTCCAGCGGCTTTTAAATTTAAGAACTTGAATCAGTAGGAAGCCTGCGCGCCCTTGATGTTGGCCTTCTTCATCCACGGCATCATTGCGCGAAGTTTCTTGCCGGTCTTTTCAATCGGATGCGATTCGCCCTTCTTGAGGAGCGCGTTGTAGCGTTTATAGCCGCCTTTATATTCGTTGATCCAATCCTTCGCGAACTTGCCGGACTGGATGTCCTTCAATGCCGCCGCCATGCGTTTCTTCACGCTGGCATCAATGATCTTCGGGCCAACGCTCACGTCGCCCCACTTCGCAGTTTCAGAAATCGAGAAGCGCATACCGCTGATGCCGGATTCGTTCATCAGATCGGCGATGAGTTTTAATTCATGCAAGCACTCGAAGTAGGCCATCTCGGGTGAATAACCGGCTTCGACAAGCACTTCAAATCCGGCCTGCACCAGCGCGCTCGCGCCGCCGCAGAGCACGGTCTGTTCGCCGAACAAATCGGTTTCAGTCTCTTCCTTGAAATCGGTTTCAAGCACACCAGCGCGCGTGCCGCCGATGCCCTTCGCCCACGCGAGCGCGATCTTCTTCGCGTCTTTGCCGGGGTTCTGATACACGGCGATGAGCGAGGGAACGCCCTTGCCTTCTGTATATTGACGGCGAACGGTGTGTCCCGGACCTTTCGGCGCGACCATGATGATGTTCACGTTCTTCGGCGGAACAATCGTTTTGAAATGGATGGAGAAACCGTGGCTGAACACGAGCGTCTTGCCCTTGGTCAGATTCGGCTCGATGTCTTTCTTGTAAGCGGCGGCCTGCTTGGTGTCGGGCAGCGCGACCATGATGACGTCGGCCAGCTTCACGGCTTCCGCAGTCGTGACGACCTTGAAACCTTTTTCCTTGGCGACGGGAATGGACTTGCTGCCTTCGTAAAGGCCGATGATGACCTTGAGACCGCTGTCTTTGAGGTTGAGCGCGTGGGCGTGGCCCTGCGAGCCGAAGCCGAGGATCGCCAGCGTTTTGTTTTTGAATACGCCGAGATCGGCGTCTTTGTCGGTATAGACTTTAGACATAAATTTTTTGAAACGGATGAAAAGCCTAGCAATGCAGGCGAATGGGGTCAATTTGCAAATTGTTATTTGAACAAAAGAGAAAATACTAACGCAATTAACAATAACATTGGCACAGATTGGCGATAAAAAGGAGGGGCTGACGGCGTGAGGGAGATCTTGGCGGAGGCGGGTTTCAAAGCTGTTCCAACTCACTTTCTGCCGGTAGAGGAACCATTTCCCGACTCAAGATTGGGACCCTGCTAGATGCACCCGTCGTTCGCCCTTCGTAATTTTCATTCTTGGTTTCATTCTTTTGTCCGCTAACCTCTGCGCTCTTAAAATTTATGATTGAAACTGACATTGAATTATTGAAGGGCATCGCCAACCAATTACGCATCCACTCCATCAGCGCGACCACGGCGGCGGGCAGCGGACACCCGACGAGCTGCCTCTCGGCGGCGGATTTGGTGGCTGGCTTGTTCTTCGGCCACATGAAGTATGACGCGAAGAATCCGCATCATTACAACAACGACCGTTTCATTCTCTCCAAAGGTCACGCCGCTCCCCTGCTCTACGCCGCGTGGGCGGAAAATGGTTTCATTCCCGTCAGCGAACTCGCCAAGCTCCGCCAGTTCGGTAACGACCTCGAAGGTCATCCGACGCCGCGCCTCGCGTTTGCGGATGTGGCGACCGGTTCGCTCGGCCAAGGTCTCGGCGTCGGTGTCGGCATGGCGCTCGCCGCGCGTCAGGATAAATTGGATTACAATACCTACGTTCTCCTCGGCGACGGCGAAATCGCGGAAGGTGCCGTGTGGGAAGCCGCGAACCTCGCGGGCTTTTACAAATTGAGCAACCTCGTCGCGATTGTGGATGCGAACCGCCTCGGTCAAAGCCAGGCGACGATGTTCGGCCACGACATCAGTGTTTATGCGAAGCGCTTTGACGCGTTCGGCTGGCGCGTGGAGACGATTGACGGCCACGACATCGAAGAGATTATCGAAGTGTTGAGCGGCATCGGTCTCGATGAAAAGCCGCTCGTCATCATCGCCAAGACTTACAAGGGCGCAGGCGTTTCGTTCATCCAAGACAAAGACGCGTGGCACGGCAAAACGCTCAATGCGGAAGAAGCCGCGCGCGCCATTGCTGAACTTTCGCCCAGCGCCAAGTCCGGCATCGGTCAGCCGATTGCCGCGCCGTCGCCGCTGCCCGCGCCGAACCTCGCCGCGCCCGCAAGCTACCCGGTCATCAGCTACAAACTCGGCGACAAGATTGCCACGCGCGAAGCTTACGGTGCGGCACTCGTTCGCGTTGGCGGTGCGAATCCCGCCGTGGTCGCGATGGATGGCGACACGAAAAATTCCACTTACTCCGAGAAATTTTACAAGGCGTTCCCGAACCGCTTCACGGAATGTTTCATCGCGGAACAAAACTTGGTTGCCGTCGCCATCGGCTTCGGCACGCGCGGCCACGTTCCGTTTGCCTCGACGTTCGCTACGTTCTTCACGCGCGCCGCTGATCAGATTCGCGTCGCGGGAATTTCTTCCGCGAACTTGAAGCTCGTCGGTTCTCATGTCGGCGTGAGCATCGGCGAAGACGGCCCATCGCAGATGGCGCTGGAAGACCTCGCGACGTTCCGCGCAATCCAAGGCAGCGCGGTGCTGTATCCGGCGGACGCAGTCGCCACGGAAAAATTGCTGGAAGAAATGGCGAAGACCAAAGGCGTCCAATTCCTGCGCACCTCGCGCCCGAAGACGCCGGTCATCTACGGCAACGACGAACAATTCCCCATCGGCGGCGCGAAACTTTTGCGCGAAGGCACGAAGGCAACGATTGTCGCGGCGGGCGTGACGCTGTTTGAGGCGTTGAAAGCGGCGGATCAGTTGCAGGCCGAAGGCATCACCGTCACAGTCATTGACGCCTACAGCGTGAAGCCGTTGGGAAAGACCGTGATTCTCATTGCCGCCCGCAAGACGAACAACACCATCATCACGGTGGAAGATCATTATCCCGAAGGCGGTCTCGGCGACGCGGTCGCAGGCGAAGTTTCCAGCGAAGGCATCAAGGTTCACAAGCTCGCGGTCAACGGCCTGCCACGCTCCGGCTCCGCCGAAGAATTGCTCGCACACTTCAAGATTGATGCGGCGGCGATTGTGGCGAAGGTCAAATCGCTGTAAGCGCCGAGAGCAACAACTGATTCAAATTCAAAAACGCGAAGGATTTTCCTTCGCGTTTTTTAGTTTTTGCCAGCGGGAGAAACTTGAGGCACATTTCTCCCAACGATGGGCGAGAAACAAAAATCTCTGCAAGGTCAGTTGCTTCTCGATAGCGGGCAGCTTGGCGGCTCCTTTTTTCAACGCACCGTCGTCCTCATCTGCCAGCACAATGCCGAGGGCGCGTTCGGCCTTGTCCTCAACCGCACGCTCGGCAAGACCGCCGGCGAACTCATCGTGGCCAACCTGCCCGACGTGCTGAAAGAATCCCCGCTCTTCCTCGGCGGCCCGGTGCAGCCTAGCGCGTTGAGCTACCTGCACACGGACATTTTCATTCCTGAAGCCGACGTGTTGCCGAATCTCGCCCTCGGCCATTCCCTCGACGATCTGCTGGAGATCGGCGAAGGGTTTTCGCCTACGAAAAAAGTGCGGCTGTTTGCAGGCTACGCGGGCTGGAGTCCCGGCCAGTTGGAAAATGAAATGAAGCGTAAGTCGTGGCTCACTTTTCCGGCGTCGCTGGAACTCGTCTTTGAAACGCCGCCGGACAAGCTCTGGGAAAAAGTCCTGCACGAAAAAGGCGGCTGGAAAAACAAGCTGCTCTCCCAGATGCCGGATGACCCGGCATTAAACTAAAATGAAAAATAATTTCACCGCCGACGGGTATCAGCGCTGGCTGAACGGTTGTGAAACGGCACGGCGTAAAGCCGCGCCAACAACCTCGCCGCCGGAAGGACAGGGCTCGAGCTTCCTTGCAAAAATTCGCAACTGGTGGCGGAAGAACGAGGACCGCGAAAAATCTTCGGCTAAAATCTTGTGGTGAAAAACCAGCTCGTTGGCGACATACTTGCCGGTGTGATGTGGCGACGTTCAGCATGGCTTTTCATTTTCTTCGCATTGGCTTGTGCCGCCAGCGCGGCGGAAACCAATTATCTCTGCATCGTCTGCGGCCAAGGCCCGTTGAGCGGGCGCATCTGGGTGTCGCAGTGGGGCGCGGTCTGCAACGATTGTTACAAATTGGAAAATCATTGTTCGCTTTGCGGCCTGCCCGTGCGCGAGGGCGGCGGCACGGTGAAGACGGGCGACGGGCGGTTCATCTGCAAGTTCGACCAGCCGAATACGGTGCTGGACGTGGACGCGGCGAAGGAAATTTTCACGGATGCGCGACAGGAATTGGTTTCACTGTTCGGCGCCGGCTTCGCGCTGAAATTTCCGGAAGTATCGGTGAATCTGTTTGACGTGGATTACTGGTCGGAGAAGGGCCGCGACGGGCTGCACAAATTCGGTTTTTCCAGCACGCGCAAAACGCCGAGCGGACGTTGCACCCATCAGGTGGTGATGCTGTCCGGCCAGTTGCGCGACGACCTCGCGGCAACGGCGGCGCATGAATACACCCATCTGTGGATCAACGAAAACCTGCCCGCCGGCCGCATGATTGACGGCGACACCATCGAGGCGATCTGCGAGACGGCGGCTTACGAACTGATGGATTCACGCAAGCGGCGCGGGGAACAGAAAAAAATCCGCGAGAATCCCTATACCCATGGAGCCATCGCCAGACTGCTGGCCGTGGACCAGGAGCACGGCTTTCGTTTCGTGCTGGACTGGGTGAAGGAAGGCGACGCGGCAAATTTTGAAACGACGACGGCAGCAGCGGCGCGACCGGTGAAAGTTCCGGTGATGAAGCTGACGAATGCCCCCGCCGCCGCGCTGGATTCCCTCAAGCTGGGCGGGCTGCTGCTCGAAGGCCAGGCACGGCACGCGGTAGTCAGCGGCGTTTCGTTTGCGGCGGGTGAGACGAAGAAAATTAAATTGCGGCGCGGTGAGACAAAAGTGCTGTGCCGGGAAATCCTTCGCAATGCGGCGGTGCTGGAAGTAGAGGGGTTGGCTGCCCCGGTCCTGCTGAAAATCGGAGAGGAAAAATTTCTACCATGAACGAAGTTATCGCCAACGGGAAAAAAATCGCTGCGCAAACGCCCTGCACCATCGAAGAATTTCTCGTGGCGCAAAACCTCCTGCCGCGCAGCGTGGTGGTGGAGCACAATGGCGAGGCGGTCGCGCCGTCGGAGTTTTCGCGGCGGAAACTGGCCACAGGCGACCGGTTGGAGATTGTCAAAATCGTCGCGGGCGGTTGAAGTATTTGCATTTTGAGAGCGTAAAAACTATTATTTTGAAGCGTGCTGTGAACAACTTTGCTTTGACTTTTCCTCCATTTGTAGCCAATAAGAAGCGCCGCCCACGATAATTTAACCTTAACAACCATGAGTGATACCGCCCTTTTTGGAAAAGCCGCCGAGAGCCTCGGTGGAGTTCCGCAGGGTTGTCAGGTGCTCATCTTGAGCGAAGATTTCACCGCCTACGATCGCGCAGTGCAGGTCTGCCGCCGCATCATGGACCAGATGGGGCAGCACGGGGAATTTGATTTTCGCTGCTGGAATTTTTCCGAATTGGCTGATCCAGAAAACGCGCACATCGCCACGAAATATGCCGCCCTCGCCGACATGATGATGATTTCCACGCAGGGTGCCGTCCTGCCGTCCGCTTTGAATCACTGGCTGGATGCGCTGCATCTTTCGCGCTTTCGTCCGGTCGGTGTGCTGGCGTTGATTCTGAACCAGCCGGCGCGGCCGGTCGAGGTTGACCGCCTGTTGCGGCGCATGGAAACGCTCGCCACACATTTAGTGATGGACTTCCTGCCGCTTCTTCCGCCGGCCAATGAAGAAACCGGCTGGCAGCCACAATCGCCTGAAAACTGGGACATGATGCCCGGGCGTCCCGACCCGAAAGACCAGCGCGACGTGGATCATTGGGGCTTGAACGAGTAGCACTCCTCCGGCCCGCTGGAAAAATTCCTGCCGCTGAACGCTTGCCGCGCGCCGGCTTCTCCGTAAAAATCTCCGCATGAAATTTCGGTTCGACATGATTTACCGCGCCAGTCTGCTGACCTTGTTCCTCGTCGCGTTCTGGGCCGTGTGGGCCAGCGCGCAGACCAATCATCCACCTGCCGGTGGCAGTGTCCCGGCAGCAGCCTCCATCAATCTGCCCGTCACCAACAGTTCGGTGGTGGCAAAGATCGGCGAGGTAATCAGAGCGGAACTGGAATCGCCCGATTGGATCAAGCGCCTTGCCGCGGACTGGCCGTTTTTGCGCTATAATTTTTTAGGAAACGAGCTGTGGAAATACCTGTTCTCTTTGATCTACATCTTCCTAGCGTTTTATATCTCCAAGCTGCTCGACTTCTTGACGCGAGTCTGGCTGAAGCGGTGGACTTCAAAAACGAAGACCAAACTGGACGACCTGCTGCTGGATTTGCTGAACGGGCCGGTGAAAATTATTTCGTTCGTGATTTTTCTGCGCATTGGGCTGGACGTCTTTCAATGGCCGCCCATGGTGCAAAAGATTTTAAGCAAAGGCTTCACGATCATCGTCGCCGTGACCATCACTTACGCGGTGCTCAAGCTGGTGGATCTGCTCATGAATTACTGGCACTTGCAGGCCAGCGCGGACAGCGACCAGGAATTTCACGAGCAGGTTTTCCCCATCATCCGCAAGGCGCTGAAAGTTTTTGTCGTGGTGGTGGGGACGCTGGTGACGCTTTCCAATGTCGGCGTGGACATCACGGCGGCCATCGCCTCGTTGTCCATCGGCGGCCTCGCGGTCGGCTTGGCGGCGCAGGACACGCTGGCGAATTTGTTCGGCGCGGTGGCCATTTTTCTGGACCGACCCTTCCGCATCGGCGACCGCATCAAGGTTGAAAGCGTGGACGGCATGGTGGAAACCATCGGCCTGCGCAGCACCTCGGTGCGCAACCTCGACGGCCACCACGTCACGATTCCAAATAAACTGATGGGCAACGCCATCATCACCAACATCACGCGCCGCCCGACCATCAAAACGGAAATGAACTTCGGACTCACCTACGACACGCCGGCGGAAAAAGTGAAACGCGCGACGATTCTCCTCGAAGAAATTTTTCAGGCAAACTCGAAGACCGCCGACCTCCTCATCAGCTTCAACAAGTTTGCGGACTCCGCGCTGAACATCTTTGTCGTCCACGTCTGGAACGGCACGGATGCGAAAGCGCATTTCGCCGAGATGCAGACGATGAATTTGCAGATCAAGGAGCGGTTCGACGCGGAGAAAATCGAGTTTGCCTTCCCGACGCAGACGGTGTTTTTGAAAAACGAAAATGGAAAATGAATTGTCAGCCTGTCGCTGCAACGTTCTAATCTAGCCAATGGATTTCATCCAAAATCTGCTCTGGCATCAGGATAAGTTCCTAGGCATAACTTGGAACGCTTGGAAGGTCATCGGCTTCGTCGGCAACGCGATTTTTTTCTCTCGCTTCCTAGTGCAGTGGTATGCCACCGAGAAACGTAAGCAGGTTGTCGTGCCGCAGGCCTTCTGGTGGTTGAGCCTCATCGGCACGGTCATCATGCTCCAATACGCGATTTTCTATCTGCGCGACTCCGTGGTCATCTTATCATGCGCTTTTTCCTGGATCCCCTACATCCGCAGCTTGATTGTCCATCGGCGGCACAAGGCCGCACACACCATCTGCACGGGCTGCGCCAAAAAAATTCCGCCGCAGTCGAACTATTGTCCGAACTGCGGCGGTAAGGTGGGTTGAAAAGTTTTTACTTCTTCGGGGCAAACGGCACAGCCCCAGCCGGTGCATTGGCCGGAACTCCCGGAATC
>JANOBC010000342.1:0-2234 GCA_031411455.1 Limisphaerales bacterium | reverse complement strand
GGCGGCAGTTGTGGTTGCTCCGGCAATGGCCGCAGCGGAAATTTTTGCAGCTAAACCCATCGGCGCAGCTTTGATTGCATTGCTCGCTACCGCCCCGGCAATCACCGTGGCGGTCAGCGTCACGCCGCGTTTCAGAAAGAGGGCGCGTAGTTTTTCCAGGCCGCGCGTCACGCGTTTGCGGGCGGCGTCTTCGTTCACGCCCAGCGCTGCGCCGGTTTCGGCCAGCGTGCGGCCTTCAAAATAACGCAGCAACACCGCGCGGCGGTCGGTCTCGTTCAACTTGGCGAGCGCGTCATCCAGCAGCGGAGCGATGTGCGGCCACGCGGCTTCCTCGGTGATTTGTGGGGTGTCCATGTAGGCTTGGGTTTCGCGGCGCAGGCGGCGGGCGTGGGCGCGGCGTTCGGCATTGGCGGCGTAGCGGGTGGTCTTGAAGAGCCAGCCGGTGAGAAAGGTTTCGTTCCGCAAGCTCGCGGCTTTGCGGGCGAGGATGATGAACACGGCTTGCGTGATTTCCTCGGCCAGATGCGCATCGCCCATCTGCCGCACGGCGGCGGAATGGACGAGGTTGAGGTGGCGTTCCACGAGCGCGGCAAAGGCGGCTTCGGACTGGGTGGCGGCAAATTCCCGCACCAACGTCATGTCATCCGGTGTCAACATTCACCTACTAATGCCCGCCGAACGGGAAACCGGACAGATTATTTTTGGGGAATTGGAGATAAACCGCCAAGTCGCCAAGCGTGCCAAGTGAAAGGGAAAGGGAGAAAGTTGGGGAAACTGCGGTCGCCCAGCTTGAAAACCGTGGTGACTTGGCAACTTGGCGGTTCAAACGGTGAAGCATCTGGTCACACGGCAAGGGCAAACTTGACGTGGCGACGTAAAAAATCTATCGTCTGGCTCTTGGTTGGTGGTCATAGCTCAATGGTAGAGTCCAAGCTTGTGGAGCTTGCTGTTGCGGGTTCGAGTCCCGTTGGCCACCCCATTCTTCACAATCAACAAACTTACACAATTTTGGTTACCTAGTTGCCACAAAAAGTTACCATAAACACAACCGTATTTGACCGTATTGGTGATGTTTGAAGATGTGGAAAATAAAATGTTGAGCGATTATTTTCGCCGATTGGCGAATTTCAAAACGAGGCAATGCCTCACAACAATGTCATCTGACTCGATATTTTTTCCTGCCTGTCCTGCGCCAAATCATTCTGAACCACCGCCTACTCAAATCTTGGGTCTATTCAACCCCATCACTAACACCTCACTTCCGATCTTCCATTTTCACCGGCATCAAAAAATCAGGCAAATATTTCGGCTCATCCCAGTTTTTTGTCCAAGGTTTAGCAGCTCTCTCCAACGCCCGATTAAATTCCTGATAACTAAACGAGCACAAAAATGTTCGGCTCAAAAAAGTGTGCATGCGGTCAACGATTCCAGTAATCAGCGTCTTCATTTCTCCCTGATTGATGCGCGAGACCTGATTCCATGGTATTTCTCGACCTTCAGCATTAATCACCTTCACATCAGAATAATCACCTATTTTCTGTGGTAGTGATGCCGGAATGAAGTTTTTCCAAAAACCCGCGTCTAACACAAGCGGCGGTCATGATCTTGGCAAATTCACTCGTCGATTTTTCAGGGTTCGCGATCATGGTGATTTAGACGATACGCCTTTTCTTTTTCAGCTCAATTTTTATTCACGTTTTGCTTTGTTCATTCCAAACTAAATCTGTGACGAAAGCTGGCCGACCAATACTGAACCCCCAAAAGCTGTTGATGAGCAAATGGACGGCGGTGGAAGCTCGTGACAAGGAAAAGCATTTCTTGGTAGCGAGAGTCATTAATCCTGAAGCGCCACAACACAAGATTCAGGAAGTTGAAATGGAGGCGGTGATGAGTAAGCGCCGTTTTATGCTGAGTTGGAGGGAATTGACAGATGCGACAAAATGGGTGCAGGGCTGGCAATAGTAGTGGAGAGCGCACAGCCCCGCAAGTTCCGCCGTCCAGCCCAAGCTGCCGGTGGACGAAGATGAATCCCCACCGCCCGTGGCGGCGTTGTCAATGATCACGCTGCTCCCCAGCAGCCCGCTGCCGATAGTGTAGCCGTTGGTCAACGTGGCGGCCGCCGCCGTCTGGATCAGCGCCAGCAAGACTAGGAAAGTTTTCATAAGATTCATCAACGGCGTTTTTAAAATTAAACCGAGCGATACGCTTCACCCACCGGCGTCAACGATCCGTCA
>JANOBC010000341.1:0-23608 GCA_031411455.1 Limisphaerales bacterium | reverse complement strand
CTGCTTTCTGAATACGGCATCACGAACGTGGACACGCCCATTCATCTCAACCGCATTTTACGCGAGCAGGGCTGGCTGACGGTGAAGGAAGAACTTGGCCGCGAAATTCTCGACGCCGGTGCGAGCAAGGTTTTCGCCGTGCCCGATCATCAGGTCGCGCACATTTATTTGAACGACCGCTCATTGGAAAAATCCGTGCGCGCGGTTCTGGAAAAAAATTCTGGCGTGGAAAAAGTTTTGGGCAAGGCGGAGAAAATCGCGGCGGGCATTGACCATCCGCGCGCGGGCGATTTGATTGCTGTCGCGGCGGAGAACGCCTGGTTCACTTATTACTATTGGGAGGATGACGCGCGCGCGCCGGATTTTGCGCGGACGGTGGACATCCATCGCAAGCCGGGCTACGACCCGGCGGAATTGTTTCTCGACCCGAAAATTCCGGCGGTGAAATTAAAGATCGCGTGGCGGCTGCTGCAAAAGAAACTCGGCCTGCGGATGTTGATGGACGTGATCCCGCTCGACGCGACGCTGGTGAAAGGCTCACACGGCCGCCGACCGGCGGATAAAAAAGACTGGCCGGTGTTCATCACGGAACAGCCGGAGCTTCAAGGCGCAGGCGAAATGGAGTCCATGGATGTCTATCACGCGCTGAAGCGGCATCTGCTGGCGGCGTGACCAAAAGCTTTTTGCCACTTTCTTCTCGACACGGAATTTTGCAAATGCGAACCATTCCAAGGAAACAAGCAGATAGCTGACAAAAGCAGGCAAAGCTTGCGGGGCAATATCCATGAAAAAGTGTTCATACTGCGGACGCGAAAACACCGACGAGGCGCTGCATTGCAAGGAATGCGGCACGGAGTTCGAGCGCGATTCAGAATCCGACAACAGCGGTCTTCACGATGAAGTGAAAACAGTGACCATTCGCACTTTCACGAGCCATGACACTGCAAACATTGCCCGCAGCAACCTTGAAGCTCACGGCATCCAATGTTGGATAAACTCTGATGACGGCAGCGGAGCGATGCCTTATTTAACCGCTCCGGGCGGTGTCCGTTTGCTCGTTCGTGCTTCGGATGTAGAAGCGGCAACCGCTTTATTGAATGCGGAAGCGTCAAATCAAGGCGACAAGGAAGCAGGCGTTCCATCAGATGCAACTCCTGAAAATAAAAACTCATTCGTTCCGATTGCAATTGTTGCCGGCATCGCTGTTCTTTTGCTTCTGCTCTTCCTGTCGACAGGCAAGGACAAGCCTGGAACGAAAACGGCTTATCATTATGCCAAAGACGGCAAAGCCGACGAAGCGTGGATATACCGAAGCGGACAATTGATCGAATATCAGGAAGACCGCAATCACGACGGAAAAATGGATCATTGGGTTTATTATGAGAATGGTCGCCGCGTGCGGTCGGAATCAGATAATAATTTCGACGGGAATCCAGATGAATGGTGGGCGTTTTCCGACGGCGGGACGGATACAGTTCAAATTGATACTGATTTCAACGGAATTCCAGATTTGTTTTGCACCTATAAAAACCAAATAATCCAACATAGTGAGATGAAACCCAATGGCTCAAAATTCATTACGGAACGGGATGTTTTTAAGAACGGTGTGTTGACGGAAAATTGGCGGGGTGGGGACAGTAACGGCATCTTCAAAGAAGTTGTGAAATACGATCCGTTTTTTGAACCAATCAGCACCAACGTGAATTTGTTTTATTTGCCGCCAGTTTCTTCCAAGTAGTTTCTCAAACAATCTCCACCGGACATTTCGGCAGTGCATCGAGAAACGCCTGACCGTATTGCTTCGTCAAAATCCGGTTGTCCAAAACCACCACGATGCCCGTGTCCGTCTTCGTGCGGATCAAACGCCCGACGCCCTGGCGGAATTTCAAAATCGCTTCCGGCAAAGAAAATTCGCCGAAGGAATTTCCGCCGCGCGCTTCAATCGCCTCGATGCGCGCCTCAATCAGCGGATGATCCGGCACCGCGAACGGCAGCCGCGTGATGATGACGTTGCTCAACGCCTCGCCCGGCACATCCACACCCTGCCAGAAACTGTCCGTGCCGAAGAGCACTGAATCCACGTCCGCCTTGAACTGCTCGAGCATCGTCGAGCGCGGCGTGCCGGTGCCTTGCACGATGAGTTCGAGGCGGAGCTTGTCGAAGAACGGCTGCATCCGGTCGGCGACTTCCTGCATCAGCTTGTAGCTCGTGAACAGCACGAATGCCTTGCCGTGCGTCTGCTTCACGAAATGTTCCACCCAATGAATCAGCGCGTCCGAGTAACCCGCCTCACGCGGGTCGGGCATTTTTTTGACGGTGAATAATTTCATCTGCGTCGCGTAATCGAACGGCGTGCCGACTTGCAACTGCGTGGCAGACTCGCAGCCGACGCGCTTGACGAAATCGGCGCGCGCGGATGTGGGTGTGCGGTGTGCGGATTTTTTTCGGGGCGGGGCCGGCGGGTCTTCTTTCCGCCCACCGCACTCCGCACTCTTCATTCCCAAAGTGGCGCTCGTCATGATGACGCTCGTGTCCGTCTCGAACAACCGCCGCCGCAAATACTCCGCCACGTCCACCGGCGCGGCGTTGAGTGAAAGATTCCGCTGTGACTTCCCGCCGCGTTCCACCCAATAAACATGGTCGTCCGCTTCCTGATTCAAAAATTCTGCGACCTCAATTTTTAATTCACCCAGCTTGCGATTGCACTCGATGAGTTCCTGGCCGATCTCCTTGTCCTCGCTCGCCTTCACGAGTTCGCTCACCGCCTCGCGCAATCTTTGAATCGGCAGCGTCACGTTGTCCTTCACCAGTTCCGCGCGGCGAATCCGCAACTCCTTCCACTCGCGCTTGGTGGGACGGGAGTCGGTTGAGCCAAAACTTTTCTTGGGCGTCGTCGCCTGAATTTCCTCGCACGCGCTCTCGACGTTCTCAAAAAACTTGTCCGACTCGCCCAAGATGTCCGCGACCAGCGACACCGCCTTGCCCTGCCGCAGCGTGGCGAGCAGGCCTTTTTCCGTGC
This sequence comes from Limisphaerales bacterium, assembly GCA_031411455.1. GTDB lineage: Bacteria > Verrucomicrobiota > Verrucomicrobiia > Limisphaerales > UBA11358 > UBA11358. The sequence goes on along the minus strand of JANOBC010000341.1, from coordinate 20,589 downwards.
GCGGATTCCACAGCCGGTTCAGCGCGTAGCGCACCTGTCCACTCGAAACACTCAAGCCGATGTGGCGCGAGGCGACGTTTTCCATCGTGTGCGCCTCGTCAAAAATCACGAAGTCGTTTTTGAAAAGAATGCCGCCCTCCATCTCCTCATCCACGCCGCCGAGCAGCGTGAAAAAAAGTGTGTGGTTCAAAATCACCACATCCGCCGAGAGAATCCGGTTCCGCACGCGCTGAAAAAAACAAACGTCGTGGTCACGCGCAAAATCCGACTGATGGCCGCACGTTTTCGGCGAACACAAACCGCGTTCGGAACACACCTGCGACCAGACTTTGCCGTCCGGCTCGATTTCAAAATCGGAAAGGCTGCCGTCCTTCGTTTCCTTCGACCACTCGTAGATGCGCTGCAATTCCTCGGCCTCGCTCGACGTGAAAAGATTTCCTGATTGCTGCATCGCCTTTTGCAGCCTGCGTGTGCAGAGATAATTCGCGCGGCCTTTTAGCATCGCGTAAGTGAACTTCAACGGCTCCGGCAGCGAGCCAAGCACACCCGCGAGCATCGGCAAATCTTTTTCCGTGAGCTGTTCCTGAAGATTGATTGTGTGCGTGGAGATGATGGCCTTCTTTTTCTGCGCGACGGCGAATAAAATTCCCGGAACCAAATACGCCAGCGATTTGCCGACGCCGGTTCCAGCCTCCACGGCGAGATGCTCCTGATTTGCCAGCGCCCGCGCGACGGCCATCGCCATCTCCTGCTGCTGCGGGCGGAACTCAAAGTTTTTCGCGCGCGATAAAATGCCAGTCGGCGAAAAGATTTCCTCGACCTGTTTTATCAAGTCAACGCCCGCGCCCGCCGCATCGTTTTCAATCACAGAAATCATTTTGTCCGGCGGAAGATACAAAGCGGCGCGGATTTTTGCTTGTGTTTTTATTCGGAAAAGCCGAAACACGACGGCGTGAAACGCCTTCCCCTTTTGCTGTTGTGCGTTGCTGCCTGCCTTGCGGCGGGTTGCGCCCATCCGAACTCGCGAGCGGATTTTCTCAAGCTTATTGACCGTCCGCGCGTGGCGCTGTCGCCGCAGGTTGAGTCGCTGTCGGCGACGAATGGCATTGCGCAATTTCATTTCACCTTCGCGTCTGACGCGCAGAACCGTGTGCCGGGCGTGCTGCTGGCATCCACGAATTTTTCCGGGCGGCGTCCGGTCGTCATCGCGTTGCACGGCACGGGCGGCAGCACGGCGAACATGATGGCGCTTTGCCGCAAGCTCGCGGAACGCGGCTTCATCGCGGTGGCGATTGATGCGCGCTACCACGGTGATCGGAAATCTGCCAAAGGGCAGAATGATTATCACGATGCTATCGTGCGGGCGTGGCGTGGCGGCGGCGAACATCCGTTTTACTACGACACGGTCTGGGACGTGATGCGGCTCGTGGATTATTTGCAGACGCGCGACGACGTTGACCCCGCGCGCCTCGGCCTCATCGGCATTTCTAAGGGCGGCATTGAAAGCTATCTCGCGGCGGCGGTGGACCCGCGCATCGCCGTGGCCGTGCCGTGTATTGGCGTGCAAAGTTTTCGTTGGGCGTTAAACAACAACCGCTGGCAGGGACGCATCGCGACAATTCAACCGGCGTTTGACGCGGCAGCGAAAGATTCAGGCGTGACGAAGCCGGACGCGAAGTTCGTGAAAAGTTTTTACGCCCGTGTCGTGCCGGGAATTGCTGGAGAATTTGACGGGCCGAAAATGTTGCCGTTCATCGCGCCGCGTCCGTTGCTCATCATCAATGGCGATTCCGACGAACACACGCCGCTGCCGGGCGTGGAAGAAAGTGTCGCCGCCGCGAAGCAAGCCTATGTTGCCGCCGGTGTAGAAAATAATTTCGTCTTCATCCTCCAGAAAAAAACCGCGCACGCGGTAAAGCCGGAATCCGAGCGCGCGGCGATTGAGTGGTTCGTGAAATGGTTGCAGCCGTGACGGCACGCCCACACTCGGGCAATCCGTCACGGCGGGACTGATTTGCCCTCCAATTTTTCCGCCGCCGCCTGCAATTCCGCTGCGTAGTCCGGCGGCAAAACCACTTCCTGCCACGCGTATTTATCGGCGGTCACGGGCGACCAGTTTAATTTTCCGCAGTTGCGCCACGCGTCGAGCGCGAGGCCGTTGGTGAAATTTTGGCTAGTCGCGGTCAGCACCACGCAACTGTGTTCGCGCCGGGTGCCGAGCTTCGCCACGCCGCGATGAATTTTCAAGGTGCGCAGTTGCAGCGCCAGCAATTTCACCGTGAGGTCGTCCGCCCACTGGTAGCAAAGTCCGCGTGGATGAATCCCGCAGTTGATGAGCGTGTTGTTAAAAGTGGCGGGAGTCGTGGCGCGCCATTCCTGCGCGAGCCACAGCGGGTAACGCACCGCCACGTCGGCCGCGCGTAAGGCTTCGGCGGGGTTCACTGCCGGCGAAAGCGCGGCCAGCTCGTGGGTGAGCGCGGCAATTTCGGTGTTCTGTTTCGTGTCGGAAACTTTCACGGTGGTGCAACCGATGGCAAGCAGGAGCGGCAGCAGCAGCAGTAAAATTTTCATACGACGCCGACAAGTTAAGCGGATGGGCCACGCCGCGCCAAACTGAAAACTTGAAACTCAGCGCTTGAAACTTGAAACTGGCGGCGTGTCCAGCCCCAGCCTGTTGCTCCTCATCCCGGCTTACAATGAAGAAGCGCGCATCGAACCGGTGCTGCGCCATTACGCGAACTTTTTCTCAAAAAATTATTCCGGCAAATTCCAGATCGTCGTCGTTCTGAACGGGTGCCGTGACAATACGCTCGGCGTGGTGCAATCCGTCGCGAAAGATTTTTCCACCGTGAACTGGCTGGATTTTCCCGCGCCCATCGGCAAGGGCGGCGCGCTCATCGAGGGGCTTAAGCTCGCCGGCCACGCGGACATCATCGGCTATGTGGATGCCGATGGCGCGACCGGCCCGGCGGCGGTGGTGCAGCTCCTCGCGCACCTCGATGCGGCGGATTGCGTGATCGGTTCGCGCTGGCTGCCGGGCAGCATCCTGCTGAAGGCGCAACCAAAGTTGCGCCAGTTTGTCAGCCGCTGTTTTCATACCGTGGTGGAACTGCTTTTCTGGCTGCATATCAAGGACACGCAATGCCCGTGCAAACTGATGCGCCGCGCGGCGGTGGAAAAAATCCATCCGTCCCTGCGCATCGCGGATCTGGCGTTCGACGTGAATCTTCTCGTAGCGCTCAAGCGCGCGGGTTTCCGCATCAAAGAGGTGCCGATTGAATGGACGGATGTGGTTGGGTCAAAGGTGACGGCGTCGCTGTTCCGCAACTCGCTCGCGATGTTTCTCTCCGTGGTGCGGGTGCGGGTGATCAATTCGCCGTTCAACCATCTGCTCCGCCCGCTGCGTCCGCTGGAAGGCTGGATTTACAAAAAACTTCGAGCGCCCGCGCCGCTCTCCACCGCCAAGAAAAAATAAACCGTCGGCAGCGGTGGCGGCGAATCGGGAGTAAATTAAAAATCTGCCGTCACCGAAGCCGCCCGTGCCACCGCGCGCCCCGAAGACAAACGGGTTAGAGAGGGGATGTTTCTTTCAAGGTAGTTGCAGGCGGTAAAAGTTTTGCGGGGTGCTGGCGGGGGCGTTCGTGGTGAAGCTGAAGCCGCCGTTCACATCGAATTGATTTGTGGCGATGCGCGCCCAGCTCGTCAAGTTGGAGGATTGCAGCACGAAATAATTCGCGAAGGGAGTGCCGTTGCTGCCGGTCAGAGTCAACGTGCCGCCAGTGAGGTTCACGCTGCCAAACGACGGCGGCACTGGCAGCGCAACGATGAGCCGCACGGTGCCGGGCGAGGAGGTATCGAGGATGTAGTTGTAGCCGGGCGGTGTGGCGACGAGCACGAGGTTGCCAAACGTCAGCGCGCCCGCGCAGGTGAACAGCGTGTAAGTGCCGGGGCCGAATCCACCGGCGTTCGTGACGCTCAACTGCCCGGTCAAATTCAAATTGCCGCCGACATTGACGCGGTCGCTGTTCGTGCCGAGATCAAACTGCAAAAGCGAATTGTCACTCAACGTAAGATTATTCGAGATGGTCAGTGTGCCGATGGAATCGCCGGGCGCGAGCGTCGCGCCGTTGTCAATGGTGGTGGCGCTGCCGATGATGCCGGAGCCGGTGAGCGTCGCGCCGGAAAAAACTTCCAAGTCGCCGCTGCCGGTGGCGGAGCCGATGGGGTTGGTCACCCGCAATGTTCCCGCGCTGACGGTGAGGCCGCCGGCGAACGTGCTCGCGCCGCCGAGCGTGAGGCGACCCGTGCCAATTTTATTCACGACGATGTCGCCCGCGACGGCGGTGTTGCTGCTGATGTTGCCGCTGAAAACGGAATCGGAATTATTTCCGCCGATGACGTAGAGCGTGTCGCCGGTGCCGCTGGCGGATTGCGCGCCCGCGAGCGAGCCGCTGCCGGAGAAGGTGCCGATGACGACGGTGTTGCCGGCGTTGCGCGGCTGGAGCGTGCCGTTGATGATGAGCGTGGGCGCGAGCGAGCCATAGTTGTTGCCGCTACTGTTCGCGGAATAACGCAGGGAGCCGCCGGACTGGATGTTGATGGTGCCGGTAAAATTATCGAACTGCGCGGAGGTCGTGCCGCTGAAGCTGACGCCATTGACGAGGTTGAGAACGCTGCTGCTGTTGCCGGAGAAAAGATTTCCAGAGACACCGTTGCCCAGCGCGCCGGAATTAATTGTCCCGCTGGTGTTCGCGGGAATGGTGACGCTGCCGCCGAAGAAGACGGAGGGCGAACTGGACGGGAGCGTGAGTGTCGCGCCGTTGCTGATGGTCATCGCGCCGTTGCCGAGCGCGCTGCCGGCGGCGGCGGAAAGTGTGCCGCCGAAAATATTGATGCCGCCGCTGTAGGCGCTGTTGGCATTGGCGAGGGTGAGGGTGCTGCTGCCGAGCTTGGTCAGCACACCGCTGCCGGTAAGGGGACTGCCGCTGAAAGTGTAGTTCTGCGTGGAGTTGACGGTGATAGCGGCGGGCGAAACGGATGTGGTCAGCGTGACGCTGGCGGGATTTGCACCGGAGTCGTCGAAGCGAACGGAGTCGAGGTTGTAAAAAATAGCGCCGCCGGAACCGTTGTCCCAGTTGACGGTGCTGGTGTCCCAGTTGACGCCATTGGTTCCGCGCCAAATCAAATTCGCAGCGGGCGTGCCGGAGACGTTGAGCAACAAACTTCCAGTCGTGCCGGTATCGAGCGCGATGGTCTGGCGTGTGCCGGTTGGCCCGGCCCACAGCAGATTCGCCGTGCTGCCGCTGGTGGACGCGCCGCCGGAGATGAGGGTGTAAATTCCGTTGGCGAGCGGGCCGTTGAGGAAATTCGGATTGATGGTGGTCGTGCCGGAGAAGATGAGCGCGCCGCCGTTCAGGGAAATTAAATCATTCACGCCGCCGCCGGTGGTGGTGACGTTGGCGAGATCAAAATTCACCGTGCCGCCGTTCAGCATGAGTCCGCCGCCGAGGGTGAATGTGCCGGGAGCATTGTTGCCGGGAGAAAATTTTCCGCCGCCGTTCACGCTGACGAGTCCGCCGATGTAGCCGGTGCCGGTGAGTGTGCCAGCGGCGCTGGCGGTGGTGGCGCTGGCGGTGAGGGAGCCGTTGACGACGAGCGTGCCGTTGGTGACGGATGTGGAGGCGGTGTGATAATTCGTGCCGGTGAGCGTGAGCGTGCCGGTGCCGACTTTCTGGATGGCGAGCGTGTTGACGCCGGCAATGGTTCCGTTGGTGATCTGTCCGGCGAACGTGGTGGAAAGATTTTTGCCGCCGATGACGTAGGTGCTGGCGGCGGCCGTGCCGCTGGCACCTTTCAGAAAAGTTCCCGCGCCGCCCGCGAGCGAGCCGAGCGTAATGGTTCCGCCGTCGCGGACAATCATGATGCCATTGGTCCACAAATCAAACGACGTCGTGCTGCTGCCCACGCCGCCTTGCCAGCGGAAGGTGCCGGGCGCGCGCAGTGTGAGCGTGCCGCTGTAACCGCTCATCGTCATGCCGCTGCGCGCGGAGAAGGTCGCGCCGCTGGCGATGTTAAAATCCAGATTCGCACTGCCGGTGAGCGCGGCGTTGATGGCTTCGTTAAAATTTCCCGGGCCGGTGACTTGCACGGTGGAGGGCGCGGCGACGATGATGGGATTGGGGTAGAGCGCCGGGCCGCCGGTGGAAATCAGCGAAACCGTGCCGCCGTTGAGCGTGAGCGTGCCGGAGCCGAGCGAGTTGAAGTTGCTCAAGACGAGCGTGCCTTCGTTCAACGTCGCGCCGCCGGTGAAACTATTCGGGTTAAAAAAAGTCAGGCTGCCGCTGCCGGATTTGGACAAGTTCATTGAGCCGCTCAAGGAACCACTGCCCGCGATTTGGTAGCTGTTCGTGGAATCAAAAACAAATGCGCCGGGCGAAACGGTGGCGGAGAGATTTACTGCCGGAGTTGTCGAGCCGGAGTCGTCGAAGCTCACGACGTCGCCCGCCTTGAATGCGGCGAGGGCGGAGCCGTTGAACCAGTTGGAGACGCTGGTGTTCCAGATGTTGGCCGCACCGTCGCCGCGCCAGACGAGGTTGGCGGGTGGCGGCAGGGACACGGTGGTGATCGTCGGTCCGATGAGCGCGCCGCTGAAAGCGACGGCGCTGGCGGGCGGCGCGACGGGCGTGACGACGACGGTGACGACGACGTTCAGGCTGTAAGCGCCCTCGGTGACGATGAAATTAAAACTGCCGAGGCCGGAGAAATTTGCGGTCGGAATAAAATGCGCGTTCGTGCCGTTCAGCAACGTGAGCGTGCCGTTGGTCGCGTTCGTTAAACTCAAGGTTGCGCTCGGGAAGAAACCGGTGGTGAACTGCGCGAGGTTGATGTCCACGGGCGTGTTCGTCTGCGTGACGCCGTGCGGCGCGGCGAGGAAGTTGAGATAATTTTCCAGCAGCGTGTAGCCGGTGGCGGTGTTTGTGAGCGGATTCGCCACGTTGGGATTCGAGCCGAGCGCGAGTTCCCAGTAGTCGGGCATCGCGTCGCCGTCGGTGTCCGTCGGCGCGGTGAGGCCGAGGATGGTTCCATAGCCGTTGTTGCTCGGGCCGGAGCCGGCCTGCGTGGTGTAGAGTCCGCCGCCCGGTCCGCCGGTGCCGATGGTGTTGATCTGGCCGACAATCAGCGCGTCAACTTCATCGCGCGGAAACGCGCCCGCCGTGGAAAGGTCGTAGCGATAGGCGAGAGCGGTGGACATTGTGGGAATGATAGAAGTCCAGGATGACCATGGCGACGTCAGGATGGTGCCGCCGCCTTGATAGCCGGGCAGGGGAACGGTGGTGCTGCCGCCGAGCACGCCATTCTTGTCCGAATCATGAAGATTGCCCGTGAAATAAATGCTCTGGTTGTTGTCTATCTGATACCAGGGAAAATTTCCACCGCTCGCCGGGCCGGCCACGAAATAATTGTTCACGATGTCGTGCTTGAACTTGGTGCTAGTGTGCGTGGTGTAGCCTGCCGAATTGTTGTATTCGAGATTGTTGATGAACGTGTCATTCACTTTCGCGAGCGGATTGCGGTTGTGGGAATTGGCGAAAATGTTGTAGTGCCACGACCATTGACCGCCGACGGATTCCGTGTGCGCGCCGAATTGCTGGCCGGTGGGATTGGCGTTGATGCAATGTTGCAACGTGATGGCGGTGACGACATGCGTGCTGTCGCCCACGCCATCGAGATTATTCCACGGCGCGTAAGCGATGGAGGAATGGTCTATGATAATGTTGGAGGCGCGATAAAAACTTAACGCGTCATCCGTGCTGCTGGCCGTGGCGCTGCCGGGCCGGATGCGGAGGTAACGGCAGATGATGTTGTTGCGGTTGGCGAAGGAGATTTCACCGCCATCAAACTTGATGCCGCCCGGCGCAGTCTGCCCGGCAATGGTCAAACTGCTGGAGCAACTCACCGCCGTGCTGAGCACGATGGTTCCGCCCACGTCGAAAACAATCGTGCGGTTGCCGCTCGCCACGCCCGTGCGGAACGAACCCGCGCCGCTGTCGGCCAGCGTGGTGACGTGATACACCGTGCCGTTGCGCCCGCCCGTGGCGTAAGCGCCGAAGCCGAGCGCGCCGGGAAAGGCGATGGTCTGCGCCGCGGCGAAGTTGGCAGAAAAAGCCAGCGCGCAAAAAATTACAACGCCGCAAATTGTTCGGAAAATCATGCTGATACTCTACATCATTCAAACCAGCAGGCAGCCTCAACTGTTATGGTTACAGGGCAAATTGGATTGAAATAAGTGCGGGTTGCCGAGGGCGCGCCCGAAGATGGGCGCGCTCCGGCCAACTCGTCGGCTCGAAGCCAGCGGCCCCAGTCGAGATGCACCCACAGTCGCTGTTGCCGACATTAGACTTTTGCTGGTTCCAGCCTGTGCTATAGTTTTCGCCCCATGTATCGGACGCAGGATTTACACGTCAAAGAAATTGTCCCGCTGCAATCGCCGCGCGCCCTCAAGGCGCTCGCGCCGGTCAGCGAGGCGGTCAACGCCACCGTCGCGCGCAGTCGCGCACGCATCATCCGCATCTTGCGGCAGGAAGACCCGCGCCTGCTCATCGTCATCGGCCCTTGCTCCATCCATGACGAGAAATCCGCGCTGGAATACGCGACAAAGTTGAACGCCCTTCGCGAGGAGTTTGCCGACCGCATGGAAATCGTGATGCGCGTCTATTTTGAAAAGCCGCGCACGACCATCGGCTGGAAGGGACTCATCAACGACCCGCACCTCGATGGTTCGCAGGACATCGAAATGGGTTTGAAACGCGCGCGGAAATTGTTGCTTGAAATCGTCGGCATGGGTTTGCCTGCCGCCACGGAATTTCTCGATCCCATCGTGCCGCAATACATCGCCGACCTCGTGACGTGGGCGGCCATCGGCGCGCGCACCACGGAATCGCAGACACACCGTGAGATGGCGAGCGGCCTCTCGATGCCCGTGGGTTTGAAAAATGCCACCGACGGAAGTTTGCAAGTGGCGATTGACGCGATGGGCGCCACACGCCACGCGCACAGTTTTCTTGGCCTCAACGAAGATGGGGTGACGAGCATCGTCCGCACGAACGGCAATCCCAACGCACACGTCGTGCTGCGCGGCGGGCGCGCGATGACGAATTACGACGCGGCGAGCATCGCGGCGGCGGAGGCGAAATTAATTTCTGAAAAATTGCAGCCGGTGATGATGGTGGATTGCAGCCACGCGAACTCGGAAAAGAAATTCGCGAAGCAGGAGGATGTCTGGCACAGCGTCATCGAACAGCGCGCGGGCGGCACGAAGTCGCTTATCGGCATCATGGTGGAAAGCCATTTGAGCGAGGGCAACCAGCCGATTCCAAAAAACATTTCCGAGTTGCGCTACGGCGTGAGCATCACGGATTCGTGCGTGGGCTGGGAAGCGACCGAGCGGATGTTGCGCTGGGGCTACGAGGCTTTGGAAAAAGTGATTCCCGGAAAAGCGGTCGCGGTTTGAGTGGAGGGGAACGCGGACAGCTCGTCCGCGCGTTTTTTATTGGCCGCAAAAAAGCGCAAAAGGCACAAAGGAAAACAGCCGCTTGTTTTTATACCTTGAAGGAAGAGTTTTCCCCGCCTGCTTCCTGTCAGTTTTTGCGTCTTCTGTGCCTTTTTGCGGCCAAGAAAAATCAGACCGCCATCAGAACGTGCGGGCGAGCCGCCCGCCCTCCGTTCGCTTCACGGCCAAGTCCACTGCCACGGAAATTTCAGACGATAAAACCGCTGCGAGTTCGTGGGGTTCACAAACAAAGACTGCGTCACCGTCAAGCTGCTGAACGTGGAGTTGGTCAGCCAGTTCGTCTGCGCGCCGTTGGTGACATACAAGACAAGTCCATTCATGCCAACTGGCAGGTTGAAAACATCCAATTGATTGCTGGAATTGAGCGAGGCCATGCCAGCGAACTGCACCGGCGCAATCGCTTGTTGCACGGCGGCGGCGATCACCGCGTGAAAGCGCGCGGTGGGGTCGAGGTAATCCCAAAAAATGTAATTCGCCCCCGGCCCGTTGGTGGAAAGGTTGTGCAAGTTCGGGTCGTCCAGCGCGGCAATGCTCACGCCGTTTTTCAAAACATTCGTCAATCCGTAGTCGCCGGCACGCGCGAGCACGTTATCCACCAGCGTGAAAAGATCCGGCGTGTAAAGCGCCAGGTTGGGGCAGGCGGCGCGGAGGCGGATGATGGTGTTGGAGAACGCGACGTTGTAATCCAGGCACCGCAGGCGGATGAAATTGGTCTGCGCGTAGGTGTTGAAGAATGGCACCTTGGAAAGATCTGCGGCATTGGGCGCGACGAGCGTGCGGACGCCTTTGGCGTAAAGGTTGGTGACCGCCTTGAAATGATTGGTCTGCGACCTGTTAATGGCATCGGTCCACTCGGTGAAGTTCGTGTTGTTCTTCAACGCCTGATCGTAGAGATCCACGTTGTTCACCCAGATGGCAAAGAGGGCGTTGGAAACATTTCCCGGCGCGGTGAAGCGGCTGACGTTCGTCACTAGGTCGCCGCTGCCGCAGTCGAAGTAGGACCAGTTTTTGTTCGACTCATAAAGGATGCCCTGCTGTTGCGCCAAGACCTCCACCCAAACGCGACCGTTGCTGTAGCGCCGTCCGTAATAATTCGTCGAGAGCGGATAGGATTGGATGTTGTTTGTCGTCGTGGAAAGGCCGTCGCCAAAAACGTAAAGGGCATTGAACCCGGCGAGTGCGGAAGCGGCGGAGGCGGCGAACGCTAAAATAAACAAGGTGAATCGGATGCGGCTGTTCACGCGAGGAATCTGCCGCAGGCGGGCGGAAAGTAAAGCCAGATTGAAATGGCTGGCGCAACCACACGCGGTGGCTAACCTGCGGGCGGCTCGCGGGAAAAAACGGGCGGCCACTTATCAACCATGAAAATAAACCGTGCAGTGCGATGGCTGGGGCTGGTGTGTTGCGGCACCGCTGCCATGAAGTCCGCCGCGAATGGTTTCCGGGTGCCGAGCCAGGATGCCGCCGCCGCCGCGCGCGGCGAGGCGTTTGTCGCCACCGCCGACAACCCTTCGGCGATTTACTACAACCCCGCCGGCCTCACGCAACTCACGAACACCACTTTGCGCGGCGGCTTGAACGGGCTTTATCTGCACACGGATTTTCAACCGCCCGCCAGCGCGCCGAATGCCGGCACGACTTATCACGTTGCCGACCACCTCGCTGCCGCGCCGCAGTTTTTTCTCTCGCACACCTTGAAAAAAATCCCGGTGAGCGTGGGGCTGGGTGCCTACGCGCCGTATGGCGGCAGCATCAACTGGCCGGGCGATACCGGTTTCAACGCGGTGGCTGAGAAGGGCGCGCTGACTTATTTCCGTTTCAGCCCGGTGGTTGCGTATCAAATCCTGCCGTCCCTTTCCATCGCGGCGGGCGCGCTGGTGGATTATGCCAACCTCGATCTAGAGCAAGGGCTGCGCGCCAATCCATCGCGGTTTAAGAATTATTTCCGGTTCACGGGCGACGGCTGGAGCGCGGGCTACAATGCCGGCGTGCTGTGGCGTCCCTTGGAAAAACTTTCCCTCGGCGCGACCTTCCGCAGCAAGACCTCGTTCCAACTGGACGGCAAGACGCGGTTTGAACTGCAACCCTTGCCGGAGCTGTCAGCGCCGACGCAGCGGACGGCGAGCGCCGACGTGGATTTTCCCATGACGGTGGCGGCGGGCATTTCCTTCCGCCCGACGCCGAAATGGAATTTTGAGTTTGACGCGGACTACACGGACTGGAGCAGCTTCGGCACAATTGTCATTCATCAGAATGCGCCGCCACGGCCGTTCGATGAAGATCTGCCGGTCGTCCTCGGCTGGCGTCCGAGCTGGATGTATGAATTCGGGGTGACGCGGTATTTTGACCACGGCTGGCACGCGAGCGCCGGATATGTGTTCAGTGAGAATTCCGTGCCGGACACCCGTTACACGCCGCTGGCAGCGGACATGGACCGGCATTTTTTTAGCATCGGCATCGGGCGCACCGGGAAGAAATTTGATTTCGATATCACCTACCAGTTTGGCTACGGCCCGAATCACCCAGTGACCGGTAGCCAGGCGTCATCCAAGCCGGCGGACTTCGCCAATCAAAATGCGGACGGCACCTATTCTTTCATAAGCCACGCGGTGCTGGTGTCTGTTGGAATGCACTTCTGATTTTTCAAAAACGGTAGCCGACGGAGAGGCTCACGGCGGGAATGACCAGGGAATATTTTCCGGCGGGCGAGGCGCCCGTGACGGGATTCACGTTGTTGGCGGTGGCGCTAATGTTCCGGTCCGGCCCGGCGATAATCTGCGCGGCCAGCGACCAAGACCAGTGCTCGCCCTTGCGTCCAAAACCGAGGCTGCCGGTGTGCAGCTCCGTGTCCGGCACGGCGGGCGTGAAATATTCCTCGGAGGACGTGTCGCTGCTGTAGAAATAACCCGCGCTCACATACCAGCCATTCTTGAAGTAGCGCGTCACGCCGAATTTCGCCTGCCAACTGTCATGCCAGTTGAGATTCAACGGCAGGTCGCCTACCACGGAGCCAAAAATATTTTTGGTGCCGGCCAGCATGACGGTGTTCAGCGAATCCCAGTTAATGTAATCCACGTCGGCCTCGATGTTCCATTTCGGCGACGGGCGGAACGAGATGCCGCCAGAGACAATCTGTGGCAGCGTCACGCTGGCGATGGTGGCGCTGGAAGCACTAAAGCTGGGAGCGGGCCGGTAATCAGAACTGCCGCTGTAATCCATCGTGGTCTGGCTGCGATAGCTGACGCCGAAAGACCATTTCGTGCAAGGCTGCCAAAGGATGCCGGCAGTGAAGCCATACGCCCAGTCCTCGCCGTCGAAAGTAAATTCATCAGCAGGTGAAAACAGACCGCGCCGGATTTTTAGGCGGGAATAATTGATCGTCGGCCCGGCGGCGATGGACAGGCTCGGAAGAATTTTCCACGCGACGACCGGGTTGAGCGTGAGATAAGTCATGCGCGACTCGATGGCGAGCGTGCGCAGGCTGCCGTCCTCCGGCCATTGCGTGCCGAGGCCGAACGGGGAGTAAAATCCGAAGCCGAAGGAGACCGGCAGGTTCGTCAGCGAATAGGTGGAAAAAATCTGCGGAACTGTCGTGACGTCAAAATGCGTGTTCTGGTCGGGGCCACTCGCAGGCTCATAGTGCGCGTTGATGCCGAGGTAGTTGATGTCAGCCACCTCGAAATTAAAGCCTTGAATCTGCGTGATGCCGGCGGGATTGTAGTAAATCGCCGAAGGATTGTCAGCCGTGGCGGCGAAGGCATTGCCGCGCGCGATGGCCTCCGGATCCTGATTCGGCAGCAGGATGCCGATGGCGCGCGCGCCCGGCGGAACCGTGACGGCCAGCAACAAAAGCAGGAGCAAGGCGACCGAACGACTGCCGATCAGATTGATTGAGGTTGGATTTTTCATGTTTTTTTGGACTGCTTTTTAGGACAACGGTTGTATCGGCGTGAGACAAAAAATCTTTAGCCGAACTAACGCCGACGGATTCAAGCTTTTTTAGCTTTTGCCATGCCAGCACGCGGAAAAAGCCGCTCGGTGGTCGGGGTGCCATCAAATTTCAGCCAGCGATGGTTCTCGTAATCGTAAAGCTGGCAGACATCCAGATTGGTGCTGAATTTGAAAATTGAGCCGTTCTGGATGGTCACCTCGTCCGTGAATTCTTTTTCCAGATTGCTCTGGCACTCCGGCAGGTTGTAGAGCGGAATCTTGGGGTCGGCATGATGGGCGGTGTGTTCCAGGATGTTGTGGAACAGGATCTCAATCGGACGCGGCAGTTTCACATGCACGGTGCCGCGCACTTGGCCGTTGAAATAATTCCATTCCTCGCGCGACTTGAACCAAGCGATATTGGGATGGGTATGGTGCTGCACGGTGACGTAGGCGGAAATCCAGTTCCAAAACAAAAACGGCACAAGGAGCAGCGCAAAAAAATCAAACCCGCATTGCCACGGTGAAGCCATGCGATCAAGGTAAAGTAGCAGGCTGGTTTCAAAGATCAGAAACAACGTGACCAGCGTGAGGTCAAAAAAATAAACGCGCTTGGAAAGCTTCGGCCACTCCGATGGACGCGGCAAAACCAGGTGATTCCACCAGATTTCAATCATATAAAAAAATCCCACGCCCAGAACCGTGCGGTAAAAACGTTCCCGCAGCCGCCGGTGCCACGGCAGCGCATCGAACTCAGCCTTGGAGAACGGCGGGTAGACATAGTCCATGCCCTGCAAGTTCGTCCAACTGTGATGAAGCTGGTTGTGGCCCAGCTCCCAGGTAGCGTAGGGATGCAGCGACGGCAGAAACGCGATGCGCGCCAGCAGAGAATTTAACCAGCCAAACGGTGTGAGGCTGTCGTGGCAGGCATCATGCCCGATGACAAACAGGATTGAATAGGACAGGCCGATCAACATTCCAAAAGCCAGTTTGGCCAGCCAGTGGTGCGCAGTGAAACCCAGCCAGCAGAACGTGAGATAAAACGAAAAGGTCAGCAGAAAAATGCCGCCGCCCTTGAGGGTGGAACGCAACCGGCTGGACTCAGGAAAAGTGGCGCGTATTTGACCTATGGTTGGTTCATTCATGCTCAATATTTGAAATAAAGGGGGCGCACTGACTGTAAGTCAACGCGCAATTTTGAATCCGCAGTGCCAGCAAATTGTTTTTGTTTTGGCGTAAAAGATGTTACTTGTGGCGACGCAATGAGTCATTCTGCCAATGGAAATGGAAACGGTGCCAGTTGGCCGGCGGCAACGCCAAAGCCGGAGCTGACCGAGGCGCAGGCTGGGACTTCCAAGCACAAGGTTCCTGGGGCTCATGTATCGTTTCAATTGAACGCTGGCGAAAAATTGACCGGCACCCTTTTGCGTTTGACGCGTCACGCGCTGGCCTTTGAGGTTTATCATCCGGGATGGATCCCACAGCTTTCTGAAAGCCTCGCCGAGTTCAAGGTGATTGGCTCCAAGGGTCTGCTCTATGCGGGCCGGGCCGTGGTTCGCAGCGTCATCAACACGGGCACAAAAATAGTGTGCGAAGTGGCGCTGGACGAAAATAATTGGCAGGAAGCCGCCTTGTCACCCGAACAACTGGCGGCGGAAGGTATTCAAAAGGGCTTTCAGGATTTTCTCCAGCGCTGGCAAAAGTTTTACCGGATCAACAACGACTACAAGATCGTCATCGCCGACCTTCACTCATTCCTGACCGACATCCGCCTGTGGTTGGACAAGGTGGACTTGAAGATCAGCTCGGTTCCCGCCGCCGAGCGCAGCCGGTTGGAGCAGGCCTACGCCATGGATTTGCAAGCGCCGGTCCTGCGCGCCATGAACGGATTGTTCGACCGGTTTGAAGAAGTCTCGGATCGGATTGAGCCGGACCAATTGCCCGCCCACCGAGCCTACGGCCAGCGGCTGCTGCATCCTTTTTTGCTGTCATCGCCGTTCCTTCATCGCACCTACGCCAAGCCGCTGGGTTACGCCGGGGATTATGAGATGATGAATATGATCGTGCGGAACCAGATGAACGGCGGCTCGTTGTTTGCAAAATTCATGGACGCCTTTTTGCTGGTGCAGGCGGCCCCGCAGGCGGTTCGGAACCGGGTTGATTTTCTACAGGGCAAAATTATTGCCGAAGCCGGGCGGCTTGCCCGCCACGGATCGCAGGCGAAAATTTTCAGCGTGGCCTGCGGGCCGGCGTGGGAGGCGGTGAATTTTTTGGCGGAACATCCCCTGGCCGGCCATGTGGACATTGAATTCATGGACTTTGAGGTGGAAACTTTGCGCAACGTCGCCCTCAAGGTGGAGGCTGCAAAAAAGAAAAACCCCAGCAAGGCCGTCGTCAAGTTCACCAAAAATTCCGTGCAAAATCTTTTGCGCGCCGGCAACCGGGCGGCCAAGTCTGAAAACCAGTTCGACTTGGTCTACTGCTCCGGGCTTTACGATTATTTGAGCGACCAGGTCTGTCAGACCGTGAACAACTGTTTTTACAATCTGCTGCGCCCGGGCGGCCTGATGGTGGTCGGTAATTTCAGCCCCGATACGCGCCATCAAAACATCATGGAACATTTTGCCGAATGGTTTTTGATCTATCGAGAAAGCCGGGAACTGGCCGCGCTGGCGCCTAGCTCCGCTCCCAGAGATAATTGCGTCGTGCGTGCGGAACCGACGGGCACCAATCTGTTTCTGGAGGTTCGCAAACCATTATAATGAGCCTAAACGACGCTCAATTTCAGAAGGCCTACGAGAAGCAGAACCGGGCGGACTACGTCACGAATGCCACGATCGCCACGGCCATCCAGATACCGCTCAACCTGGCGTG
Source organism: Limisphaerales bacterium (assembly GCA_031411455.1). Lineage (GTDB taxonomy): Bacteria > Verrucomicrobiota > Verrucomicrobiia > Limisphaerales > UBA11358 > UBA11358. Next base: position 4,214 of record JANOBC010000341.1, on the reverse strand, counting down.
TTCCGTCATGGATCACGTCATGTATCCAAACCAAGCGTGGCTGTTCCTGAAAGTCCGAGTGGGGTGTGCCCTGCTGGTCACGCTCGCTTGGTTGCGGTTCAAATTGTATCCCAATTCCCCGCACCGCCGCTTCGGCATCGTTTGGATAATATGTCCGCTCGTGATGATTCTTTGGATGATTCATGTCGCTGACGATCCCTATTCCCCTTACTACGCGGGACTGAACATCATCCTGCTCGGCATGGGACTTTTGACGCCTTGGGCCTACTGGCAAAATCTGCTGATTACCCTGTTCGTGCTGGCGATGTATGTGGTGATTTCGCTGGGGATGAAAAACTCCCAACCACTTGGGTATCTGGTCAACAACACCACCTTTCTCGCCGTCACCGGTGCGATTGTCGTCAGTGCCAGCATGGCCAGCGCCCGCCAGCGCCTGCGGGAATTCACCTTGCGCTACGAACTCGACAAAAGCCGCAAATCGCTGGAAGAAACCAATCACAAGCTCGTGGAGTTGGACAAGCTCAAGAGCCGCTTCTTCGCCAACGTCAGCCACGAACTCCGCACGCCGCTGACGCTCCTGCTCGGCCCGCTCGAGGTGCTGCTGAAAAAATCCAGCCAGTCGCCCGACGACGGCACTCACGAAATGGTCCAGACGATGCAGACGAATGGCATGCGCCTGCTCAAGCTCATCAACGACCTGCTCGAACTCATCCGCCTCGAAGCCGGCAAGCTCGAAAGCAAAAGCGATCCAATGCGCGTGGCCGATTTCGTGAACGGCCTCACCAGCGCCGTCCGCCAGATGGCCAAAGAAAAAAACATCACGCTCGAAACGCACACGGACGAAACGCTCGGCATCGTTCTCGCCGACCGCGACAAGCTAGAGAAAGTGGTGCTGAACCTTTTGTTCAACGCCCTAAAATTCACACCGGTCGGCGGTCGCGTGTGGTTCCGCGCGGAAAGGTCTGGCGAAAATTATTTACTCATCGTTGGCGACACCGGCGTGGGCATTGAGGAAAAAAGCCTGCCGTTTGTCTTCGACCGCTTCTGGCAGGCGGACGGCTCGACCAAAAGAAAATTTCAAGGCGTGGGCATCGGCCTCTCGCTCGTGAAGGAACTGACCGAAATGATGCACGGCCAGGTGACCGCGCACAGCCAGCCCGGCCGCGGCGCGACGTTCACGGTGATGCTGCCGCTCAAGCCCGCGCCCGCCACCGCCACGCCGGTGGCGGCCGTCGTTGCGCCCGCTGCCACGCCGTCCGATGAATGGCTCGCGAATCTTTATCGCCGCGCGGAATTGTTTCCCGCGAACACGCCCGCGAATCCGCTGCACACCGGCAACACCGCCGTCTTCGCGCGCCGTTCGCAGCGCCCGCTCGTGCTGGTGGCGGATGACGAGCCGGATATGCGCCGCTTTCTCGTCACGCAGTTGTCGGACGATTACGAAGTGATCGAAGCCGAGGACGGCCAGCAAGCGGCGGAGAAGGCGCAGAACATTTTGCCCGACATCATCCTGCTCGACCTGATGATGCCCTACAAAGACGGCCTGCAAGTCTGCCGCGAACTCCGCGACTACGCGCCGACCGCCAGCATCCCCATCATCCTGCTCACCGCCCGCGCGGACGAAGAAATAAAATTCGACGCGTTGCAAAAAGGCGCGAATGATTTTCTCGCGAAGCCGTTCTCCTCGATTGAACTTCAGGCACGCATCAAGAACCTGATTGATTCGCATCACGCGCAGCGCAAGCTCACGAAGCAGAACGAGGCGCTCAATGAGGCCATCGAGCAGATCAAGGAAACCGAGATGCAGCTCGTGCAGTCGGAAAATCTTTCGTCGCTCGGCCGCATGAGCGCGGGCATCATCCATGAGATCAACAACCCGTTGAACTTCGCGATGACCGGCCTGTTCGCCTTGCGCAACATGGGCAAGAAACTCCCCGACGGCGAGCGCGCGGTGCAGGGCGGGATTCTCGATGACATCGAGGAAGGTCTGAAGCGCGTGCGGAACATCGTTTCCGATTTGCGGCAGTTCACGCATCCCGGCGTCGGCACGGGCGAGCCGGTGGATGCCGTCGAAGCGGCGAACGCGGCGGTGCGGTTCCTCGGCGGGGAGTGGAAGGACACCGTGGTCATCCATCAAAAAATTCCCGCGTCGCAACAATTGTGGGCGAACCAGCAGAAGCTCATTCACGTGCTCGTGAACCTGATGCAGAACGCGATTGATGCGTTGCGCGAAAAAAAATTTCCCGCCGGTGAGCAGCCCGCCATCTGGCTCGAAGGCCGGATGGATGGCGACCGCAGCCTCATCATCATCCGTGACAACGGGCCGGGTGTGACCGCGCAGATCGCCGACAAGATTTTCGACCCGTTCTTCACGACCAAGGAAGTCGGCAAGGGCATGGGATTGGGCTTGAGCATCTGCTACCGCATCGTGCAGGGTTACGGCGGAAAGATTTTTGTGAGGAGCGAGCCGGGGAAATTTTGCGAGTTCACGCTGGATTTCCCAGCCGATGCCGATGCCGCAACCGATCTGGAGCTTGAAGATGATGGAAAACCGCTACGACTATAAAAAATTTGCCGTGCTGTATGTGGATGATGAAGTGCAGTCGCTGAAATATTTCACGCTGGCCTTCGGCGACCAGTTCCGCATCTTCACCGCGCCCAACGCGCAAGCCGGACTGAAAATTCTGGAGGAACACGCCGACGACATCGGCATCCTGATGACCGACCAGCGGATGCCCGGTGAAAAAGGCGTGTGGCTTTTGGAAAAAGCGCGCGCGCTGCGGCCCCACGTTTTGCGGATGCTCGTCACCGCCTTCACAGATTTGGACGCCGCCATCGCCGCCGTCAACAGCGGCGCGATTTACAAATACGTTTCCAAACCGTGGGACTCGCAGCAGTTGGAACAGACGCTCAAGCAAGGCCTGGAATTTTTCATGGTGCAGTCCGAGCGCGACCAGTTGCTGCGCGAAAAAATGTCTGTGCTGCGCAACATGATGATCGCCGACCGCATCGTGAGCCTGGGTTTGCTCGCGGCGGGCTTGAGCCATCAGATTAAAAATTCCATGGTGGCCGTGAAAACGTTCCTCGAACTCGCGCCGATGAAGATGAACGAGGAAAAAGGCAGCGCGGAGGAATTGCGCGACCCAGATTTCTGGCGCGACTACCACGCAAACGTCCAGGGCCAGATTGAAAAAATTAACAACCTGCTCGGCGACCTCCGCTCCGCTTCCGAAAGCAATCCGAACAGCGAGCCGTTTCCCGATGAGGTGCATTTGAAATCCGCCGTCGCCGCCCGCGTGGCAGGAATGAGCGAAGCCTTCACCGCGCGGCGCCTCACGGTGGAAAATGAAATCGCCGATTCATTTCTGCCGCTGCGCGTGGACCGCCCGAAGTTTGACCGGCTGCTCGACTTGTTGCTGAAAGACGAACTCGCGATGCTGCCCGCCGGGAGCAAAATTGTTGTCACGTCGGAAACGCACGGCGCCGAGGCCGTCATCAAGTTCACGGACAACGGCCCCGCGCTGCCGGTGGGCGCGTTGCAGGTGGTGCTGGACCCGTTCACCGTCACGAGCGGCGTGCCGTCGGAATATGGTATCAACCTCATGGCGTGTTTTTTCATCGCGCACCATCACGGGGGCAAGATCGAGGCGCACAGCCAGCCCGGCGGCAACGTCATCAGCGTGCGCCTGCCCTTCAAGCCGGAACGCCACGCCGCCACGAATTCTACTGACGCCGACTTTATGCGTCGCTCGCTGCTGAACGACAATCTGTGGGGCAAGCTGATGGCGGGAAGTTAAAATTGAGCGCGGCATTTATGCCGCTTCAGTTCACTTACACCGTTTCGGGTTGGAAAAAATTTACGCACCCTTCAATTTTTGCTTTGGAGCGGCATAAATGTCGCGCGCCAAACCCAGAAGATTGCCGCGACGAAGTTTAATTTGACGGCGGCGCGGGCAACGTTGAAAATGCGCCGGCGGAATGGCAGCAGCGCGCCAATAATTTTAATGAAAACCATCCTAGTCATGTCGGCGCATCCTGACTTCGCAGAGAGCATCCGCGTGACGCTGTCGGCGGATGACTACCGGGTGATTCACCGCACCAACCTCGAAGATTCCGAGCCGCTGCTGATTCACGGCCTCGTTTCGGCCTGCGTGTTGGACGCGGATTTGCTCGGCGTGGAAAACGTCTGGGTCATCGAACGTCTCCGTCGCCGG
>JANOBC010000340.1:0-2370 GCA_031411455.1 Limisphaerales bacterium | reverse complement strand
CACCTGTAAGGCAACGCGTGGAACGCAGTTGCCAATTGCCGGTCGCTTCAGTAACAGGGCTTGCGACATTCACGGCAGTCACGGCCTTTAAATTCCGCTCTACTTTCCCCGGCCGGTTTTCACGAACTCGAGCGAAGTCCGGAACAGCGCGAGATGTTTCTCGTAGTCGGCCGCCTCGGCGCAGTTGATCTGGATCCATTCGCGGGTGCTTGCGATTCCGCCGGGCTGAAACGCGACGACGTCGTTCCGCGAGAACTGTAATTCGGTCGCGGTGGCAACCGGCAGGCGCAGGCCGATGCCATCGCCGCTGATGCAGGCGAACATCTTGTCGCTGACGAAATAGGCGTCGAGGCCGTTTATTTTTCGGGCGCTGGCGCCCGGGAGGGTGAGGAGGAGCGCATCGATCTGGGCCTTGCGCTCGGATTTCGCGGTTTCGGTAGTCAATGGAATTCCGTCTGGGTTGTCATGGGTTCGATCTCTTCTTGGCATTGCAGTCATTCAGCAATGTTCCCTCCGGTGTGGCGCAATCCGTCACCGGTAAGGAAAGGAAAACAGCCAATCGCAGTTGGCAATGACGTTCCAGTCGCCCGGAACCTCGTGCGCCTTGTACTTGCATTGGCCGCTGACGCCGGCAAAGCGGCCCGTCCCGCCGGTTAGATGCAGTGCGCCTTCGCCTGACGTGCCGATATCGCTCGATTTGCGTTCGAACAGGAGCAGCAGGGTATCGTCCGGCGAGAATGTCGCCACGCCGTCCGCTTCCAGCTCAAGGCCGGAGGGCGTGTCCTTCGCGAAGCTGGCATAGCGAACCGGCGCACTCGCGCCTTCGACAAATGGGCGGCCGCTGCTGCGGACAAACGTCAGCGTACCGTCGCCGCCGCTTGCTGTGACCATCGTGTCCCCCATCTGGATGGCGTATACGTTCGGCTTCGCCGACAAGACGATATCGACCGTGCCGCTTTCCGCGTGGCCGGACACCGGCGCGATGGCACAAAGCCCAACCGCGACGAAATACGCGCATCCTTTATTTTTCTTCATGCGTTCCTCCCATGCTGGTTTCAGTCCATGCGTGGTATGCCGCGGCCCTCACGACGCCATGCCGATGAGCCCGATAATGCCACGCCGTGCGCATCAAATCGAAACGCATCGAAAAAATCGGCGACGCTGTCTCGCGGCAGCGTCCGGCGGATCGTGGTCGCCTGGGCGCGCGCTTCGCTAAGCGAGCCGGCCAATGGCAGACTATAAGCCGCTATCGCGAGGATGTGTGGATGCGCGTTCGGCCGCGCAGCGGCCTTGACGGCCCAGTGGGCCGCGGGTACCTGCGTCAGGAACTTGGCGTGGGCTGACAATATTTCCAGCGCCCACGCCACGCTCGGCGAGCCGGCGCTTGCAAAAGCCGGTTCGCCGCTGGGCGTGAAACGAAGTTTACCCACCCCGGCCAGCGTACTTCTCCGACGCAGCCGCCCGGAGTCTGGGGCAAGGCCTCAGCCGGCCTTGATCTCTATCCGGCGCGGCTTGGCTTCCTCTGCCTTGGGAATGCGCAGCTTCAATACCCCATCCTTGAGATTAGCCTCGATTTTCGACGCATCGAGTTCCCGGCTCAAGGTGAAGCTGCGCCGGTAGCTTGACGCAAGAATCTCGGCATACAGCAACTCCATTTCCTGCGGCGCGGGAACGGATACGTCGCCTTCGATCAGGAGATTGTCGCCGTTGACCTTGACCCCCAATCGTTCTTTCGATACGCCGGGAAGGTCCGCGGTCAGCGTAATGCCGGTTTCATCTTCGAAGACGTCGACCGGCGGCAACAATGCGCCGAAATTTTCCTGGTCGAGATCGGTTTCACTGGCATTGGTCCGGGTATTTTCATTCATTGCCATTCTCCTCAAGACTGAACTTCGATACGACGCGGTTTGGACGATTCGCGCTTGCCGACGCTCACCCGCAGGAATCCGTCACGATAAGTCGCGTTGACGCGGCTGGGGTCGGCGTCCTCCGGCAGACTGACGACACGCCGGAACTGGCCGGCCATGCGTTCCTGCGCATACACGATGACGCCATTGTTGCCTTCCGGCACGTCGGTTCCGCGCTCGCCTGCCAGGATGAGCAATCCCTTGTCGATCGAAAGCTCAACGGATTTGGGGTCGATGCCCGGGGCAAAAACGACGATCTCGATGGTATCGAGCGTACTGCCGATGTTTATTGCGGGGAAATCACGCGCCGTCGCGCGAATGCTGCCGGCCGAATACGCACGGGGAAAAGCACTGCGCAGTTGCTGTTGAAGCCGGTCAAACTCGGCGAGCATATCCCTTGGAATTCTCAGGGAACCGTTCATGATCCATAACCCTCCTTTCACAAAATTGTCGAAAGGCGGAC
>JANOBC010000339.1:0-1555 GCA_031411455.1 Limisphaerales bacterium | reverse complement strand
CGAAAAAGTCGAACGGCCGCTCCGAGCCGCCAGCCAGCAGCACGGCGTCATGGTTGTCCTCGATGTCGTAGGCGGTGACATCCCGGCCGACATGCGTGTTGCAATGGAACGTGACGCCTTCGGCCCGCATCTGATCGATGCGGCGCGCGACGACGGTTTTCTCGAGCTTGAAGTCCGGGATGCCGTAGCGCAACAGCCCGCCCGGTTGCGCGTTCCGCTCATAGACGTGCACCTCGTGGCCGACGCGTGCCAGCTGCTGGGCAGCCGCCAACCCCGCCGGTCCCGCGCTGACGATGGCGATCTTCTTCCCGGTCTTGGTTTCGGGTTTTTCCGGCTTCACCCACCCCTCGGCGAAGCCGCGGTCGACGATCGCGCACTCGATCGATTTGATCGTCACCGGCTTGTCGTCGAGGTTCAGCGTGCACGAGGCTTCGCACGGCGCCGGGCAGACGCGACCCGTGAACTCCGGAAAATTGTTGGTCGAATGCAGGTTCACCAGCGCCTGCCGCCAGTGGCCGCGATAGACGAGATCGTTCCAGTCGGGGATCTGGTTGTTCACCGGACAGCCGCCGGTTTGCCCGCTGTGGCAGTAGGGAATGCCACAATCCATGCAGCGCGAGGCTTGGCGTTGCACGTCCTTCTCGGCCAGCGGAACGACGAATTCCTTATAGTGCTTCACGCGCTCCTCGACGGCCGCGTAGCTGCGGTCGGCGCGGTCATGCTCGATGAAGCCGGTGATCTTGCCCATTGTCGTTCCCGTGTCCGGTCGTCGTTCTGTGGTCGTTCAAGTTGCTCGGTCGGTTACTCGTAGTTACTCGTAGGTTGGGTCGAGCCTGCGCTTCGAGACCCAACAACTTTTATCCGTGCCGTGGTGCTGGGTCGCGCAAGTGCAGAGCTTGACCCAACCTACGTTAGCTATTCCTGTTTAATTCCCATTTCGCGCTGTCCGACGGCCCACAAAAAAGAGCGTCCCTGATCTTCATCGCGCTTCGCAACAACAGGTACAACGTCGCCAATTTTCAATTGCCCAGCAATGAGACAGTTGTGTAACACAACGCTCTCACCATCTTTCACGTTACCCTCGATACGCTCCGATATCTCGAATTTAAGACCCGGTTGATCCTTAACAATCAGCTTCCCGATGAAGGAAATCATTCCAATAGGCGGTTGCCGTGCCTGCTCGAACGTTGGCAAGATGTCCTGCCTGGAACCTTGACAAGCAAACGCTGTGTCTGCCGCCCCGCTCATCCCACCAACGAAAACGATTGTCTGCACAGCTATCCGCAACCAAACGGGCATGGCTCGATTGGGATTGCGCCTGCGAGCAATCTCTGCACTCGACTCCGCACCACCGCCGTCTTTCATGGCTTGGCACTCAGCAGTCGTTGCCGAATACGACCCGGAAGGATGGTGGTCAAGTTGCCAACCAGACTGTCGCGCAGGTGATCTATTTGGGCCGCGATCTGTTCGGCGCTCTCATTGATACCATCTGGATACTCGGACGCATGCACGACGACCACACCAACAGCTTTGAGGCCATCGCGATAAATGAGCG
>JANOBC010000338.1:0-15282 GCA_031411455.1 Limisphaerales bacterium | reverse complement strand
CAAAGATGGCCGGGGCAAAAGCGGAAAGCGGAAAGCGAAAAGCGGAAACAGTCCACCACTTTGCGGATGACCATCCGCAGTTCAAATTCATCACGGAAAAATTGCGCGACCCGGACACGTTGAAATTCAATCACGCGCTGCATCTGACCGGCTCGACGATTCCGAATCTTCCGGACGGCACGAAACTGGACTGCGCGTTCTGCCATCAGCCGGACGCGGCGGGGGCGTTGATGAAGCCCGTCGCGTTCGAGAAGAACTGCCGTGTGTGTCACTCGTTGCAATTCGACCCGGAGACGCCGCAGTTGCAACTGCCGCACGGCAGCGCGGATTTTGTGTCGGCGTATCTGCGGAGCTTGCCCAAACAGTATTTGAATCTCGCCGTGCAAACTGGCGTGACTGATGCGAATGATTTTGCCGCCAAGAAACTCGCCGGGCTGCGCGCACAGTTCGGCAGCGGCGAAGATCTGGAGCGGCGGATTTTTTTCAGCACAGCGACGTCCGGGCCGGAGGCGCAGGTGGGAACTTTGAGCGGCGCGACACGGTCGTTGTTTCCCGGCTGCGCGTATTGCCATGAAGTCAAATCCGGTGCATCGGACGAGCCAAAGATCACCAACCCGGTGCAGGTGGAACGCTGGCTGGCGCAGGCGAAATTCAATCACGCGAAACATCTCGGCGTTGCCTGTGCGACTTGCCATGACGCGGTTCATAGCCAGAACACGGCGGATATTTTGCTTCCAGCCCGCGAGACGTGCGCCGTTTGCCATAGCCCGCGCGGCGGCGTGAAAGATTCTTGCGCGGAGTGCCACACTTACCACAAGCCAGCGGTGGCGCGGTAATAATTCCAAATTGATTTAACCGCCAAGAGCTTTTTCAATAAAACTGTGGCGGTGAAAGTCGGGCAACTCCTTTCCCCTCACCCTACCTCTCCCTTGGGGTGAGGGGACAGCGGTGGATGCCTTCAATTTTTTGAAGGCGGCTTTCACCAATCCAGCCGTGGGTTTTTGAGAGACGGCGGATACCGTTCTCCCTTTCCCAAGGGAGAGGGCCGGGGTGAGGGGAAACGGAATGTCCAATTGCCCAGACGCCTAAAGTCGGTTTTATTCCGCTCTAAAATCAGACGCCCACCAGCGCCGCTCCGAACACGCCGGCGGAATCCCCGAGCTGATGTTTCACGATGGGCGTTTGCAATTCATCCGTGAAAACTTGGCGGCGCACGGCAGCCACGCCTTCGGTGTAGAGCGCGTCGAAATTTGAAACGCCGCCGCCGATGACGATGATGTCCGGGTCGAGGATGTTGATGAGGTTGGCCAGCGCGCGGCCAAAGCGATTGAAAAATTCTTGGATGAATTCCACCGCCGCCGGTTCGCCCGCAAGATACGCGGCGGTCACTTCGCGCAGCGGACGGCGCACACCAAATTTTTCCGCGTAACGATTTTCCAGTCCGCCGCCGCTAATGTAGGACTCCACGCAGCCACGCTGGCCGCAGTAGCAAGGTGGCCCTTGTGGATCAACGCTCATGTGGCCCCACTCGCCGGCGATGCCCTGTGCACCGGTCAAAACTTCACCGTGATGAACGATGCCGCCGCCGCAGCCGGTTCCCATGATCACGCCGAAGACGAGTTTTTTTCCGCGCCCGGCTCCGAGTTTGGCCTCGGCGAGGGCGAAGCAGTTGGCGTCGTTTTGAATTTCAATATTGCGCCCGAGAATTTTTTCCAGATCAGCTTTCACGGGCTGGCCGTTCATGCAGACGGTGTTGGAATTTTTCAGCAGCCCGGTGCGCGGCGAAATCGCGCCGGGCGTGCCGATGCCGAAGGTGGTGGGTTGGCCGGGAACGGCGGCGCGGAGTTCGTCGTGGAGAAATTTCACCCGGCCAAGGATGTGGTGATAGCCGAGGTCGCGTTCCGTGGGAATGCGTTTGCGGAAAACTTCCTGGCCAGCGGCATCAAGGATGACGCCTTCGATTTTGGTGCCGCCGAGGTCAATGCCGATACGGTGCATAATTTATCTTCGCGAAATAATCAGCGGTGGTTGGAAGCTGGCGCGCCGGTTCAGAACCGCACGGAAAGATTTAAGCCGCCGCCGAGATCCAGCCGTTTATAGCTGGGCGCATAGAAGCCGTCGGTGTCGAGAATTTCGTAGCTGACGAAAGTGCGGAGCGCGACGTTCTTGGTGAATGGCAGCGCCAGCCCGATGCCAAAGGTGTTGAGCCAATCGGTGCGGCCATTTTGGATGTGGCTGAAACAGGAATACTGCAAACGGTAAAACGGCTGCACGACGGCGTGCGAGCAGAGCCACCAGTTGCCGGTGAGCACGAAGCTGTGGTCGGTGCGGTCGTTGTAATCGCTTTGATTGAAGGGCAGCGGATTCTGCGTCTCGGTGAAACGATAGTCGCCTTCGTAGCCGACCATGATGGATTTATTTTCCGAAAACTTAAACGTGTAGTGCGCCGCCCAGCGCGGGACGATTTCACGGTAAAATTCTTCGTAGGCGCTCGAATCAAGAAAGCGACGATAGTCCACGCCCACAGTGAAATCCCAGCCGCGCCACGCGAAGGTGGTGTCGGCAAAAATCGTGGAGACGTTGAAGTTGAAGGCGCTGAGGCGGTTGGTCTGGGGAACAATGGATTTGTTAAAATCCACGACAATCAATTCGTCGTTGCCCAGCAAACCGTAATTGAACCACTGGTGCTGGTAGCCGACTTGCGGCGACAGCTTGCCGCCCGCCACTTCAAACGCATCCGGTGAAAGTGCCGCCGACACGGTGCTGATGAGCACGTCAGAGCTTTTGGGGTGGTCATGCGCGAGGAAAACATTGTCCGAGTAAAATAACTGTTCGTCGGCGAAGGCGCGGAGCCAGTGGCGGCGCTGCTGCCGTTGCATTTCCAGCAACGACTGCGGGCCGACATCGCTGGTCTCGCCGGGATAAAATTCCGGTGCGGCATTCGTCGTCGCCAGCGGAATCGTCAGCGAACGCAGACGCAAGTTGTCGGCCATCTGGCTGGCCGCCGGATTCTGGGCGGTGGCCGAACTCGCGACGAGCAAGCTGGCAAGAATGACGGCGGTGGAAATAATTTTTTGCATGGGCGTGGTTCTCAAGGTTTGAAGCTCGGCACAAACGTGGTGAGGTTACGTCCGCCGGTGCCGAAATTTTTGACGGCCACGGCGAGGGCATTGTATTGGGCCGGCGTCATCGGCGGCGGGGCAGCAGTGGCATACGCACCATGATCCACAGAGGCGAGGCCGTTTTCCACCGGCTTGCCCGTGTCACGCGCGCCGCCGTTGGCGATGAGCGAATTCTGTTTCCGCACCGCGTCCGCAATGAGTGGTGCGGACGGCAGCGGATGGCTAAAGCCGTTCACGAGCAGCGAACCGGCGACGAGCTTTTGCAAATTAATATTCATCACGTCGCTCAACTCGGTTCCGCCGGGCGCGATGAAAACCATTTGGCCGGCCTTGAGCTTCACAGATTTTCCGTTCGGCAGCGTCACGGTTCCGCTGCCTTCGAGCATGACGACTTTGAAGCCGCCGTCTGCCGTTGCCGAGACAATCAGCGTCGTTCCCAAAATCGCCGCGCTCGCGCCGCCGGACTTGATGTTGCCGCCGCCATTTCCTTTGGGGGAATGAAACAGCAGGCTGCCTGATTCCAGGTTCAGTGTGCGCCCGCTGTCAGAAAAGGAAAACACCGTGTTCGCACCGACGCGCGTGAGGGTGTTGTCTGCCGCCGTGAGTTCCGCGCGCGATTCTGGGCCGGTGCGGACACGGTCGGGCGATTTCAGCACACCGTTCAACTGCGCGGCGGTGGCGTTGCCAGCGGGGTTGAGCGTGTTCGCCTCGCGGATGATTTCGGTGAAGGTGCTTTCCGTGAGCGGCGCGGCGGTGGTGGAAAAATTAACCAGTGCCAGCGCCGCGACGAGAAGAAGGTTTGTTTTCATTTTGGAAGGCGTTTAATTTCAACGCAGTTTTACGCCAGCGGCCAATCATTGTCAAACCTGCCATGCCCCGAAAAAAATCCAGCCGCGTCGAATCACTCCGCGCCCTGCGCTTGGCGGCGTTGTGCGCCGCCGTGACGCTCGCGGTGCTGGCGCTGGAATTCCTTGCGCCCACGTGGCTGCGTGCGCCGGTGACGAGCGCGGACAACTATTTTCAAGACCTGTTCGCCCGCCTCGGCCGCTACACGCCCGCGAACACAAACCTCGTCCTCATCGGCATTGACCGGCCGAGTTACGACGATCTTTTCATCACGGATGAGGAAAAAAAAGATCCGGTGCTCGGCGCGTTGCGCGAACGTTTCCCGTGGTCGCGCAAAGTTTGGGCGGCCACCATCACGCGGCTCGCGGAGGCGGGCGCAAAGGTCATCGCGATTGATTTGGTTTTCGCGGCGGAAGCGGACGGCGACGACGAACTGCACGCTGCGCTCGAAAAATATAAGAACCGCGTCGTCATCGGCGGCAACCTGACCGTGGCAGAAACCGATCGCGGCGTTCCCTCGCAATTCACGCCGCCGAGCCGCTCGCTGATTCCCGATGCGTCCGGCCAGCCGGCGGCGCTGGATGCGCGGGTGGGTTTCATCAATATTTTCCCCGACGAGGACGACGTGCTGCGTCGCGCGCGTTTCCGCGTCACGAACCACGAACTCGGCGACCCCGTCAACACCGCGCCCGGCACCGTGGTCAAATCCTTCGACGCGCGCGCGCTGGAAAAATTCGGCGCGGCGGAAAAAATTCCCGCCGTCAACGCGCGCCAGAAATTCCGCTTCAGCGGCCCGCCGGGAACGTGGCGGGTCATTTCCCTTGCCGACGTGCTGACGCCCAAGGTCTGGGAGAAGAATTTCGACAACGGAAAATTTTTCGACGGCAAGCTCGTCGTCATCGGCCCGACGGCGAACATTTTTCAAGACACGCACGGCACGCCGTTTCGGGGTCTTGAAATGCCCGGCCCGGAAATTCATTTGCAGATGATGAACGCCGCGCTGCATGGCGAATTTCTCGAGGAACTGCCGCCGCTCGCCACGGGTGCGCTCATCGCGCTCGCGGGTTTGATGGGCGCGGTGCTGTGCCAATTTATCCGCGCACCGCTCAAACGCCTCGTCGTCGTGCTGGTTTTTAGCGGCGGATTTTTCGTGGCGGCGTTTTTCCTGTTCGGCGTGCCGGGCATCATCTCGCTCGTCGTCAGTCCGCTGCTGGCGCTGGTGAGCATCGGCATCGCGGCGCTGGTTTATGATTTTGTTGCCGAGCGATTGGAGCGGATGAAGCTGCGGCACACGATGGGCCTTTATTTTTCACCGCGCGTGTTGGAAGCCGTGTTGTCCGACCCCGGCTCCATGCAGCCGCGCCGCGCGGAGGTGGTTTTGCTGCTGACGGATTTGCGCAACTCCACGCCGCTCGCCGAATTGCTCGGCCCGCAGCGGATGTTCGAACTGCTCAACAAAGTTTTCGAGGCGCAGACCGGCGCGATCATGAGCGAGGAAGGCAACCTGGAACATTTTCTCGGCGACCAGTTCTTAAGCTACTGGGGCGCGCCGCAAAAACAGCCGGACGCCGCCGCCCGCGCCGCCCGCGCCGCGATGAAACTCATCCGTGCGATGGAAGATTTGCGCGGGACGCTCGCGCCGGACGTGCAAAACATTTTCAACTACGGCGTGGCGCTGCACGCGGGCAGCGTCCTCGTTGGCAACAAAGGTTCCGCGTTGCGTTTGGACTACGGACTCGTCGGCGACACGGTCAACGAAGCTGCGCGCGTGGAATCGCTCACCAAATACTACGGCGTGAAACTGCTCGTCACGCGCGATGCGTTCGCGCAGCTCAACCCGCAATTCGCGCGGCGGTTGCTGGATCGCGTCATCGTGAAGGGCAAGACTGAGCCAGTGGAATTGTTTGAGTGCGAGAATCCCTGCACGCCGGCGAACTACGCCGAAATTTGCACGCGCTACAAGGCGGCTTACGACGAATATCATTTCGGAAAGTTCGCCGAGGCGCAGCGGGAGTTTGAAATTTTGGCGAAGGAATTTTCCGACGGTGCGAGCAAAACCTTGGCGGCGCGCTGCACGGAACTGATCGCGCATCCGCCCGCGCACTGGAACGGCGTTTGGAAAATGGATACGAAATAAGATTTTCGCCTCTTGTCATTGGACAAATCCGCCGATTGATAGCAGAATGGTTTCATTATGAGCGAAGAGTCCATGAGCAATTTCACACCGCGCGCGCAGCAGGTTCTCGCGCTCGCCCGCAAGGAGGCCGACCGCCTCAATCACAACTTTCTCGGCACCGAGCATCTCCTGCTTGGCCTCATCAAATTAGGTCAGGGCGTCGCCGTGAATGTTTTGCAAAAGATGGGGCTCGACCTCGAGACCGTGCGCCTCGAAGTCGAGAAGCAGACGCCGAGCGGCCCCGACCAGAAGATGATCGGCAACATTCCTTACACGCCGCGCGTGAAAAAAGTCATCGCGCTCGCGCAAAAGGAAGCGAAAAATCTCAACCACACTTACGTCGGCACCGAACATCTTTTGCTCGGCCTGCTCCGCGAGGGCGATGGCGTGGCGGCGAAAGTTCTCCGTGCGCTCGATGTGGACATTGAGCAATGCCGTCAGGAAATTTTGAAGGAATTGGATCCGAACTTCGCGGCACAATCCGGTGGCGAGGAAGCACCGCAACAACCCGGCGAACCGGCGGAAAAACAAGCCGCTGGCGGCGCGGGTGAAAAGAAGGGCGATGTGAAAACGCCCGCGTTGAAAGCCTTCGGTCGCGACCTGACGGAAATCGCGCGCAAGGGCGACATGGACCCGGTCATCGGCCGCAAAAATGAAATCGAGCGCGTCATCCAAGTGCTTTGCCGTCGCACGAAAAACAATCCGGTGCTGCTCGGCGAAGCGGGCGTGGGCAAGACCGCCATCGTTGAAGGTCTCGCGCAGGAAATTGCGGCGGGCAATGTCCCGGAAATTCTTTTGTCGAAACGCGTCATCACGCTCGATCTCGCGCTGATGGTCGCAGGCACGAAGTATCGCGGCCAGTTCGAGGAACGCATCAAGGCGGTCATGGACGAAATCCGCCGCGCGAAGAATGTCATCATCTTCATTGACGAATTGCACACCATCGTCGGCGCAGGCAGCGCGGAAGGCACGATGGACGCCAGCAACATCATCAAGCCTGCGCTCTCACGCGGCGAGATGCAGTGCGTCGGCGCAACCACTCTTAACGAATACCGCAAATACATCGAGAAGGACGCCGCGCTCGAACGCCGTTTCCAATCGGTGAAAGTCGAGGCGCCTTCGATTGAGGACGCGATTGCGATTTTGAAAGGGCTCCGCCACAAATACGAAGAGCATCACAAGGCGGAGTTCACTGACATCGCCGTGGAGCAGGCGGTGAAACTTTCTGACCGCTACATCACCGACCGTTTTCTGCCGGACAAGGCGATTGACGTGATGGACGAAGCCGGTTCGCGCGCGCGCATCAGCACGATGACGCGTCCGCCGGAAATCAAAGGGATGGAAGGCGAGATCGAAGAGATCAAAGGCAAAAAAGAAAAAGCCATCAAGAACCAGGATTTTGAAGGCGCGGCAAAAATGCGCGACCAGGAAAAGCAGGCCAAGGAAAAGATGGAGGCCATGCTCAAGGAATGGCGCACGAAAGGTGACGAGAAACGCATCGTCGTCGGTGAAGATGAAATTTTGCAAGTCGTCGCCAAGTGGACCGGCATTCCGCTCCAACGCATGGGTCAGGGCGAAATGCAGCGGCTGCTCACCGTTGAGACCGAGATGGAGAAAGTTGTCATCGGCCAGCGCGAGGCGGTCTCCGCCTTGTGCAAGGCGCTCAAGCGTTCGCGCGCGGATTTGAAAGATCCGCGTCGTCCGATTGGAACTTTTCTTTTGCTCGGCCCGACGGGTGTGGGCAAAACGCTTTTGTCCAAGACGCTCGCGGAACAGATGTTTGGCGACACCAAATCGCTCATCCAACTCGACATGAGTGAATACATGGAGAAGTTCAACGTCTCGCGCCTCGTCGGTTCGCCGCCGGGATATGTCGGCTACGAAGAAGGCGGCCAGCTCACGGAAAAAGTGCGGCGCAATCCGTATTCCGTCGTGCTGTTCGACGAAATCGAGAAGGCGCATCCTGACGTGTGGAATATGCTGTTGCAGATTTTGGAAGAAGGAAAACTCACGGATAGCATGGGTCGCATCGTGAATTTCCGTAACACGATCATTCTGATGACGTCGAACGTCGGCAGCGACACGCTCAAGAAATCCTCGACGATGGGCTTCGCGCCGATTACGGACGAGAGCAGCTACGAGAAGGCGCGCGAACGTGTGCTTGAAGAAGCGAAGAAGACGTTTCGTCCGGAATTTTTGAACCGGTTGGATGATTTGATTGTGTTCCGCTCGTTCACCAAGCCCGACCTCATCACTATTTTGAGTCTGGAAGTGGAAAAAGTTTTGGAGCGCTTGCGGAAGAAAAACCTCCGCCTCGAACTCGACGAGAAGGCGAAAGACTTTCTTGTGGAAAAAGGTTACGACCCGCAATACGGCGCGCGTCCGATGCGCCGCGCGGTCGAACGTTTCTTCGAAGACCCGCTCGCCGAGGAAATTCTCAAAGGCGCGTTATCGGAAGGCGAGCTGATTCAAGTCACCGCCGGAACCGACAAGCTGCTGTTCGCACAGAAGAACGCGACGGAAGGAGCGGGGGCAGTGGCCTCTTAACGGATTTCTTTTACCAAGCCGCGTTGAAAAACG
Organism: Limisphaerales bacterium; assembly: GCA_031411455.1. Classification (GTDB taxonomy): domain Bacteria; phylum Verrucomicrobiota; class Verrucomicrobiia; order Limisphaerales; family UBA11358; genus UBA11358. The sequence goes on along the minus strand of JANOBC010000338.1, from coordinate 6,558 downwards.
CGGCTTTTTTGTTGGCGAAATTCACGGTAAATTTTTACGCTTCTTAAATGAAAGGCATCATTCTCGCCGGCGGCGCCGGGTCTCGGCTGTATCCGCTCACGCTCGTCGCGAGTAAACAGCTCCAGCCAGTTTATGACAAGCCGATGGTTTATTATCCGCTCACGACGCTCATCGAAGGCGGTGTGCGCGACATCTGCCTCATTTCCACCCCGCAGGATTTGCCGCGCTTCAAGCAACTGCTCGGTGATGGCTCGCGCTTCGGCGTGACGTTTGATTACCGCGAACAGGCCAAGCCAGAGGGCATCGCGCAGGCCTTTCTGATCGCGGAAAAGTTCATCGGCCAAGACGCTGTGACAATCATCCTTGGCGACAACATTTTTTACGGCGGCGATGTTTTTCCGCGCGCGTTTGGCGATTTCAAATCCGGCGCGACCATTTTTGGCTATCACGTCAATGACCCCGAGCGTTACGGCGTGGTGGAGTTCGATGCGGGCGGCAAGGCGGTTTCCATTGAGGAAAAACCGAAGTCGCCCAAGAGCAATTACGCTGTTCCCGGTCTTTACATCTACGACAACGAAGTCGTGAACATCACTAAAAACCTCAAGCCCTCGGCGCGCGGCGAACTGGAAATCACGGCGGTGAACGTGGAATACCTCAAGCGCGGCACGTTGCGCGTGAACCGTCTGCCGCGCGGCTTCGCGTGGCTGGACGCCGGCACGAGCAGCAGCTTGCACGAGGCTAGTGCGTATGTGCAGACGATTGAGAAGCGCGCGGGCGTCAAGATCGGCTGCCCGGAGGAAGCGTCTTTTCGCAGCGGCATCGTTTCGCTGGCGCAATTGGAAACCATCGTCGCCGCCATGCCGAACTGCGAATACCGGACCTATCTTGAACACGAAGTTGTGGCGGAAGCGAAACGATTGAAATAAATGCAGCAGGCGAAATGAAGAATAATGAAACATTCTTCCCGCCACGCACCCAACCAAAAATTATGACGCCATTCTTCATTCTTCATTCTTCATTCTTCATCTTCCTATGATCTTACTTCTCGGCGCCACCGGTTACATCGGCCAAGCTTTTGCCCACGAACTCAAGCAGCGCGGCAGCAACTTCACGGCGCTCTCGCGCCAGGACGTTGACTACACGCGCTTCGACGTGCTGCTGAAATTTCTCCGCGAGCAAAAACCGGAGTTCGTTATCAACGCCGCCGGCTACACCGGCAAGCCAAACGTGGACGCCTGCGAACTCGACAAGGCGGGCACGCTGCAAGGCAACACGCTCTTCCCCGCGACTGTCGCCCACGCCTGCGCGGCGGCGGGTGTGCCGTGGGGACACGTTTCCAGCGGCTGCATCTACGCCGGGGCAAAAATTTCTGAAGGCGGAAAAATTCGCACCGAGAAAGACCTGACGCAGCCCGCCCTCCGCGCGTTGCTGGAAAAAAATCCGGCGGCCATCCACGGCTTCACCGAGACAGATGTCCCGAATTTTTCCTTCCGCGATTTGCCGTGCAGTTTTTACAGCGGCACCAAGGCGCTCGGCGAAGAAACGATTCTTGGCCTCGGCCAGAGCTACGTGTGGCGGCTGCGGATTCCATTCGATGAAATTGACAACGCGCGCAATTACTTGAGCAAGGTGCAGCGCTACGCGAAGGTCTATGACAACGTCAACTCCATCTCGCATCGCGCCGACTTCGTGAAGGCGTGCCTCGACACCTGGAAACTCCGCGCACCGTTCGGCATCTATAACGTGACCAACCCCGGCTTCGTCACCACGAAACACGTCGTGGAGCAGATTGAAAAAATTCTGAAACCCGCGCGGAAGTTCGAGTTCTGGACGAACGACGAAGAATTTTATAAGGTCGCCGCCAAAACCCCGCGCTCCAACTGCGTGATGGATTGTCGCAAGCTGCTGGCAACCGGCGTGAAGGTTCGCGGCGTGGAAGAAGCGCTGGAACAGTCGCTCAAAAACTGGAAACCAGAAAATTAAAATCACGGATGTTTTTTATCTGTGTTTCATCTGTGAAAATCTGTGGCTGAAAAAATATGAATCTTCTTATCACCGGCGGCGCGGGCTTCATCGGCTCCAACCTCATCCAACACGTCATTAACGACGCGCGGGTCTCCAAGCTCGTCAACCTCGACTGCCTGACTTACGCGGGGCGTTTGGAAAATTTGGAAGCCGTCGCCAAGCATCCGAAATATATTTTTGAGAAAGTCGACTTGCGCGACAAGGCGGCGACGGCGCGCGTCGTGGAATCGCACGGCATCACGCACGTCATGCACCTCGCGGCGGAATCCCATGTGGACCGTTCCATCACCGGGCCGGGCGATTTCATCACAACGAATATCCTCGGAACTTTTAATTTGCTCGAAGCCTGCCGCGCATTTTGGAACGGCAAATTCGACGGCAAAAAATTTCACCACGTTTCGACTGACGAAGTTTATGGCTCACTCGGCGCGACCGGTTTGTTTCTCGAAACAACGCCCTACGCGCCGAACTCGCCGTATTCCGCCAGCAAGGCATCGAGTGATTTTCTCGTCCGCGCCTATCGTCACACCTACGGCTTGCCGACCGTCATCACGAATTGCTCGAACAACTACGGGCCGTTTCAGTTTCCGGAAAAATTGATTCCCGTCGTCATCCAAAGCGTCATCGCGCGGAAATCCATTCCCGTTTATGGCGATGGCATGAACGTGCGCGACTGGCTCTACGTCCGCGATCACGCGGAGGCGCTGTGGACGGTGCTCGGCAAAGGCGCGCTCGGCGAGACCTACAACATCGGCGGCCACAACGAATGGGCCAACCTCCACATCGTGCAGCTCATCTGCGATACGGTGGATGAATTTGCGCCGCAGCTCGGCGGCAATTCCCGCGCGCTCATCACCTACGTCAAGGATCGCCCCGGCCACGACCGCCGCTACGCGATTGACGCCACGAAAATCCAGCGTGAACTCGGCTGGACGCCCGCACACAAGTTCGAGGGCGGCATCCGCGAAACCATCCGCTGGTATCTTGATAATCAGGAGTGGGTGAAATCCGTCTTGAAAAAATAACGCTGAACGTTTCGGCGGCCAACGCACTCCAAACCCCAATGCGCCGCACCATTTTTCAACTTCTGCTTGCCGCCGTATTTTTCACAGTCGCCATTTCGCGCGCCGCGAGTTCCGTGGCGTGGGATGTGGCGCACGACCGCGTGACCGCTGATGTCCAGAAGCAGCCGTTGTTTCAAACGCTTGAGGATGTAGCCCATCAGACCGGCTGGCATATTTTCGTGGAGCCGGAGGCCGCGCGGCTGGTGGATGTGAAATTCAAAAATCTTCCCGGCGGCGAGGCGCTGCACAAGCTGCTCGGCAATTTGAATTTCGCGTTCGTGCCGATGACGAACGAGGCGTCGCAGCTCTACGTTTTCCTCACCGCGCAGGGCAACGCCACGCGCCCGCTCGGAATGCCCGTCGTCGCGAAAACTTCCAAGCCCTCGTATGTGACGAATGAACTCATCGTAAAACTCAAGCCGGGTGCGGACATTGATGCGATTGCAAATTCCGTGAATGCCCGCATTGTCGGGCGCGATGACGCACTGGGAATTTACCGCCTGCAATTCGAAAGCACGGCGGACATGGAAGCGGCGCTCGCGAAATTGAAAACCAACGACGCGGTCGCGGCGGTGGAACATAATTACTATTACGACGCCCCGCAAAAACCGCAGCCCGTGTCGAACGTGTCCGCGAACCAAACGAAGCTCACGCTGGATGATTCCAAAACCGGCGACCCGTGCCATCCCATCGTGGCGGTGATTGACACGCAGGTGAATTCCCTCGGCAGCGACCTTGATAAATTTGTGATGAAACCCGTGTCGGTCGTCGGCGATAAAATTTCCGGAGCCGAGGGCCTCACGCACGGCACGGCAATGGTGAGCGCGGCGCTCGACGCCATCGCGCAATCCTCCGGTGGCCACAGCGCGGTGAAAATTCTTCCGGTCGTTGTCTATGATTCCGGCGAACAGACCACGACGTGGAACGTAGCGCGCGGCGTGCAGGCGGCGGTGAATGGCGGCGCGTCCGTCTTGAACATGAGCCTCGGTGGCGGCGGCGACAGCGCGGTGCTGGACGACATCATCCAGCAGGCGCTGGCGAAGGGCATCGTGATTTTTGCAGCGGCGGGCAACCAGCCCGTGACCACGCCGACGTATCCGGCGGCGATTCCCGGCGTGAACGCGGTGACCGCCTTGAGTTCACCCGGCCAGCTCGCGCCGTATGCGAACTACGGGAACTTTGTTTCAATGGCATTGCCCGGTGCGAACGTCGTGCAGCAAGGCAACCAGTCATTCGTCGTGCAGGGAACTTCCACCGCGACCGCTTACGCATCCGGTGTGGCGGCGGGAACGAAGGGAACGGATTGCCAATCTTGGTCACAAATCACGAGCGCGATGCAGCAGAAATTTCCCGTGCCGCAGAAATAGAATTTAGAAGCTGGAATTTAGAAACTAGAAGCGGGGCAAAAAATTCTGACTCCTGACTTCTATCTCCTAAATTCTGTTCATTGCGAGAGGCAGCCGTATTTGATGAAGGTGCCGAAGAAAACGCCCAGCGACGCGAGCAACATCCACGGGCTGCCGTGCATCAGCAACACGATTCCCCAACCAATGAAGAAGGTGAACAGCAGGAACACGAGGATGGCGAGCGCAAATTTCATCGGCGCAAATTGTAGCCGCTTTGACCGGACGCGCAAGCTCGGCGGATGCGGACGATGCAAAACTCCGACCGCCGCCAGTCGGCTCACATTCCTAGATTAGCGTTTTAATAATCTTTCTTCCCAAAGCGATTTCCCTCCAGATCAACGATTGAACCATCTGGAAAAATATTCACGGGCAAAATGTAATCTTCAACTTCCATCGCATCCTCAAAGTCACGCTCACCCTCAAGAAACTGGCGTAGCTTTCCAGAAATAATTTCATCCGCCGAATTCAACTTGAACGGAGATGCGGAGTCTATGGACTATCAGTCAGGTTGAGAAGACGAACCGAAGATCATTTCAGCCAGTTGATTTTGATTTCTTTTTCGACGGATTTGAATTCACGGTCGGCGGTCACGAGTTCAGCCTTTTTATTTTTGGCAAGCGCGGCGGCAAAGGCGGCGGCAAGTCCCAAGTCGTATTCATTTTTCAAATGCGCGGCAGACTCGGCGAGTTCGCGGTCAACCGGCACGGTTTCCAAAGGCGTGGTGCGCTCAAACTGACACGCGGTGTCCAGTCCGGCCTTGCCATGCTTGCGTTCCATCTTGTAAAGCACTTCGGCCCAGTTCACCGCCGAAATAAAAACCGGGCGGTCAGCCTCGGAAGCTTTGTGGAAAAGTTCGCGCATCTGTTCCATGCCCGGTTGCCCGAAGAACATCGCCAGCATCGCCGAGGCGTCCAAGACAACGGGTTTCATTCGCGGTCTTCCTTGGCCTTTTCCGCCCGCCGTTCCTCCATGAGTTCCTGCACGACGGATTTCTCGCCGGGCTTTTGCTTGAAAACGCCACAGAAGGAATTGATGTATTCCTTGGTGACAGGCTGGAAGATGATGCGGTCGCCCTCCTCTACAAAGTTGATGCGCGTGCCGGGCTTGATGCCGAACAAGCGTCGGATGCGCGAGGGAACAACCAACTGACCTTTGGAAGTAACGTAGGCGGTATTCATATTTTACCGGTCATTTCGATAAAAGGATGCCATTATATTAAAAGTAAGGCAATATAAATTTGTAAGACTTATTCACAGCAGCAGCAAAAAAGCCGCTTGGATTTCTCCAAGCGGCTTTGCAATTATTTTCCGTCAACCCTGCGGGCGGATTTTTTTCCAGAGCCAGCCGAGCGGATCGTAGTATTCATCCACCACACGTTCCTTGAGCGGGATGATCGCATTGTCGGTGATGGTGATGTGCTCGGGACAAACCTTGGTGCAGCACTTGGTGATGTTGCAGAAACCGATGCCTTGCGTCTGCTTAAGTTCGGCCAAACGATCTTCCGTATCGAGCGGGTGCATCTCCAGCGCGGCGGTGTAAACGAGAAAACGCGGGCCGATGAATTCCTCGTGCTTGTGATGGTCGCGCAACACGTGGCAGACATCCTGGCAGAGAAAACATTCGATGCACTTGCGAAATTCCTGCACGCGATCCACGTCTTCTTGCATCATGCGCCAAGTGCCATCGGCGGCATCGGGGGCGCGAGGCTTGAATTTTTTAATCTTCGTTTTGACGCGAAAATTCCACGACACATCCGTCACCAGATCGCGGATGCTCGGAAATGCGCGCATCGGCTCGACGGTGATGACCTTGTCCGTGTTTAACGTGTCCATGCGCGTCATGCACATGAGCTTCGGGATGCCGTTGACTTCGGCGGAGCAGGAGCCGCACTTGCCGGCCTTGCAATTCCAACGGCACGCCATGTCGTTCGCCTGCGTGGCTTGAATTTTGTGGATGACGTCGAGGACGACGAGGCCTTCGGTGATCTCCGTGGTGTAATTCACGAATTCGCCGCCCTTCGCGTCGCCGCGCCAGATTCTGAAAGTGACTTGCTTGTTCATTTC
>JANOBC010000337.1:0-6232 GCA_031411455.1 Limisphaerales bacterium | reverse complement strand
TGCTCAAGCCCAGGCCGCAGCCATCCACGGCGGAATTGTGCGCCGGGTCGCCGCGAAAAAAGCGGTCAAAGACACGCGGCAGAATTTCCGGCGGAATTCCCGCGCCGGCATTGGCGATTTTGAATTCGGCACAATTATCGGTGCGGCGCAGGCTCATCGTCACGCCGCCGTGCGGCTGGTTGTATTTCACGGCGTTGTCCGCGAGATTCAAAAGCAACTGGCGCAGGCGATGCCGGTCGCCGCGCACGGAAATTTCCTCGCAGGCTTCCAACTCAACTTTGATGTGCTCCGGTTCGGCCAGGATTTGCAGATCGGCGAAGCAATCGCGCACCAGTTCGTCGAGGCGCAGCGGCTCCTGCTTGAGCGCGACTTGTCCGGCGTCAGCCTTCGCAAGCAGCGTGAGTCCGTCCACTATTTGCGTGAGGCGACGGAGTTCTTCGAGCTGGCTGTTGGCGCGTTCGCGTTCCGTGGAAGAAATTTTTTGATCGCGCAACGCGGTTTCCGTCTCGCCGCGCAGCACGGTGAGCGGCGTTTTCAATTCATGCGAAGCGTGCAGCGTGAATTCGCGGATGCGGTGGAATGATTCATCCAGCCGCGCCGTCATGGCGTTGAAAACTTCCGTGAGGCGGTCGAGCTCGTCGCCGTTGTGCGTGCGCGGGATGCGTTGGCTCAGGTTACTTTCGTTGATGCGCGCGGCGGTCTGCGTGAGCGTGGCGACGGGCGTGAGCGCCTTGCGCATGAGCCACCAGCCGCCGCCGAGCGCAAGCAAACCGGCGGGAACGCCGCACCAGAAAATGATCCGCAACACTTCCGCCAGGTCGCCTTCATCTTCGGCAACTTTTTGACGGCTGTCCGCGTGCGGCTCCGGCGCGAACTCGTGATAGACCAAGCCACCCATGACCAGCAGCGAGACGAACATGATGCCGGCATACCAGAAAGTGAGGCGCGTGCGGATGGTCATAGAATTGTTGCGCGCCCGGCGGCGGTTCCCTCTCCCCTCCATCCGATGGAGCGGAGAGGGAGAATTGTTTCCAGCGTCTTGACAAAGATAGGGCACGTCATTCCACGACGCTTGGCGCTTGGAATTTCTCTGGCGCTTGGTCCTTGGATGTTGGAGCTTTTCATTCCCCCTCCTTCAACACATAACCACTGCCGCGCACGGTGTGAAGCAATTTGGGTTCAAAGCCCGCATCAATTTTTTCGCGCAGGCGGCGCACATACACATCCACGAGATTTGTGCCGGGATCAAAACTGTAGTCCCAGACTTTTTCCAAGATCATCATGCGCCCGCAGAGCCGGCCAGCCGAGCGCATGAGAAATTCCAGCAACCGATACTCGCGCGCCGTCAGTTCGATGGTCGCGCCGCCACGCTGCGCCTTGTGCGTGAGCGTGTCGAGCGAGAGGTCGGCCACGCGCAAGGTGGTGGCTTTATTTTCACCACCGCGCCGCGTCAGCGCACGCACGCGGGCGATGAGTTCGGAAAGTTCAAATGGCTTCGGCAGATAATCATCCGCGCCGGCGTTCAAGCCCTCGACGCGTTCGTTCACTTCGCCCCGCGCGGAGAGCAGCAGCACGGGCGTGGAATTTTTCCGCTCGCGCAACTGTTTCAGCACGCTGATGCCGTCGCGGCCCGGCAGCATGATGTCGAGCACGATGCCGTCAAACGGCGTGGCGCTGGCGGCGGCCAGTGCGTCATCGCCATTGTCCACCACGTCCACCGCGAAGCTCTCCGACTGGAGGGCTTTGCGGACGAACGACGCCGTTTTTTTTTCGTCTTCGACGACGAGGATGCGCATGGGAAAGATTAGGCGCAATGATGCGCGCGGAGAAATGAATTTTCTCGCGGCGTCATTGCCCCGGATGCTGCGAACGATAGCGGTCAATGGATTCATTCACGTCCTTGATCGCCTCCATGATGCCGGAGATCACCAACGGGTCCGAGCCTTCCACCGGAAATTTATCAAGCTGCTCCAGCCGGTTTTTCAGCTTCACAAAATCCTCCGCCGTCGGGTCGTGAAAATTATTGTAGCCGTGATCGGCGTAGTCCTGCGCCAGGTTGTTGCGGTTCAGCGGCGGCAGCGTGGGGTCGGCCAAAACCGTGCGGATGAATTCATCCACCTGCGGATTGATGCCCGGCGTGTCGAGCGCAACCTGCACGAGCCATTCGCGCGCCTTGGGATCGGTCACGCGCGGATCGGCGTAGGCCTGCATGACGAGGGCCAGCGATTTTTCGCCGCCGGTCTGCTGCAAATATTTCAACGCGGCGGTGTCCACCGTGCCGTCGGGCTGGATCAACTGCGTCTGCGCCTGCGCGGTGAACGAGGTGTCGCCGAGCGCGGCCAGCGCGGCCAGCAGAAAATTGCGGTCCGTCTTGTCGGCGGCGTCCGCGCGCGGATGCGCCAGCAGTTCATGCGCGGCGGCCAGCGCGGCGGCGCGGTATTTTCCCGGCGACAACACTTCCAACACGCGCGCGAGGTAGGCCAGTTCCACGCCGCGACCGGTCGTGCCGAGCGTGTCCGCGAGAATTTTTTCCGCGTCCGCGCCGCCGATGTTTTTCAATGTCTCGAACAAGCCCAGCCGCAGCGACGGCGGCACGGTGAAATCCACCGGCAGCTTGCCGCGGCGCGCGTTGCGGCCCAGCGACGCGAGGTCGAAATCCACGTCCTCGTTGCCCGCGAGAAAGTCGCGGATGACCGGCACCGCCGCCGCGCCCGTCTCGGTCAACGCCTCAAAGTGATGCACGAGCAGGCGCCCCGTGCGCGGCTGGTCGGGAACCACGCGCATCGTTTTAAGCCGCTCCAAAATTTCGGCGGGCGAAATTTTCTTGGCGATTTCCACCACCTTTGTCGCGCCGGGCAGCGTCGTGACGCGGCCCCGGGCATTGGCGAGCGCGGATTCGAGATCGGCCTTCTCCGCCGCCCACGCCGTTTGTTGTTTAGAAAAATACTCCTGCTGTTGCTGGAGCGACTGTTTGAACGCGTGCTGAAACCATCCGTAGGCGCAGGCAAATCCCAGCGCGCCGGCGACCATGATGAGCAGCGGGCTTTTGTTTTTCATAACGTTGCGCCGGACAGATTATTTCGTCGCCGCCGTGTGTGACACTAGCAACTCGTCGCCTTCGGGCGGCACTTCGCGCACCACGCCCACGCCCTTGGCGTAAAATTTATATTCCACGCTGCCGTCGCCGAGCGTCTCCTTGATCTTCACGCAGTCCTTGAAAGTTCCGGCGGGAACCGTGGTCGTTTCGGAAACGGAAACCACTTCGTCGCGTTCGGAAATTTCCTTGGAGACATCTTCGGAATCAAATTTGTCGCCGACCTTCGGATGCGCGGGAAAAATAATTCCGGGCACGGGCGTGTCCCGGCCGAGCAGCCAGGAACCTTCGTGGCTGATGATTTTTCCGTCCTGGTATTCATCCACGTCCTCGCCGAAATAATAAACCGTGCCATTGTCGTCCTGCGCGAAATAATCCAGCGCCACTTCGGAAAGTTTTCCATCCTCGTAAGCGCGGTCCTCAAAGACGAGTGTGTCCACCTCTTCGCCGTTGACCGTGAACGTGCGATGTTTCTTCGGCATGGCCGTGCGTTCGACGCGCGTTTTCTTGCCGCCCTCGGAACCTTCGATGATGTCCTGCTTCAAATTCGCCAATGGCAGATAGGGATTGGTGATGTCGCGCGGATGGCTAAACTTCACGCCCGCCAGAACTTTTTTGGCGCGCGCCTCGCGTTCCAGTGCGGCGTCGCTGGCGTCGTCGTGCTTCGTCTCAACGAGTTTGCCGTCCTCGGTGAGGACGAGATCGGCGGTGTTGCCGTCCTTGTCCTTTACACCGGCTTCATAAATGGCCAAGCCGTTTTTTGTTTCCGTCTCTTTGTCCACGGTCTGTCCCGCCGTGCCGCCGTGCGCCAGCACCGCCGCGCGCACCGCTTCCGGCACGTCGGCCCATTTCGTTTCCGTTCCCGCGTGGCTGTCCGCCGCCAGCCCGGCACCGAGCAGCGCGGCGAGCAATATGGTTTTATTTTTCATGGTTTGAATTTGGTTTGTTTTTCAACAGCGTCGTTGCCATCAGCAACATTTCACCACCGCGACATGAATTCTTCGTGAAGGAAAAATGAACGTTGTGTCATTTATTTTTCCGGCCCATACACCAAAACTTTGAAACTGCCCGCGACCATTTTGCCGCGACGCTGACCGGCGGCAGGCTCGTCATACTTTGCCGCCGCCAAATAAATTTTGTGCGTGGCCGGATCAATTGTCATCGTCCGCGAACCTTTTTCCGTTTTCAAAGTCTGCACCACCGTCAATTTGTCGCCGTCTTCCTTGGCAATCGTCACCGTGCCGTCGCTGCACGAGGCGAAAGCCAGCATCGTGGCGGGGTCAAATGAGTTGGCATCCACGCCGTCGCCAATCGGCACACTCGCCAAAACTTTTCCGCTCTCGCTATCCATCATCACCATCGTTTTGCTGCCGCCGCAACCGAGGAACAGGCGGTGGTTTTTCTCATCGAACGCCAGGCCGCTTGCTTCTTCGCCGGGCGCAATCGGCCAGCGGTTTTTCACCGTGTGCGTTTTGGTGTCAATCACCACGAGTTCGTTTTTGTCTTCGATGTTATTGAAAACCAAACCGGCCTTCACATCGGCGGCGGCGAATTCAGGCTTGCCGCCCAGCGGGATGGTGGCGACGACCTTGCCGGACTGCGCGTCAATCACCGTCGCGGATTCGCCGCGCCCATTGAACGTGTAAAATTCTTTTTGTCCCGGCTCAAAAATCATGCCGTCGGGATTCGCGCCCGTTTCGACTTTGGAAATAATTTTCAAAGTTTTCAAATCCACCAGCGCGCCTTTGTTCTCGCGGCCGCAAGTGACGAGACCGCGATTCAGTTCCGGCGCGACGGCGATGCCGTGAACGCCCGGCGTGTTCGTGATTTCCCCAGTGACCGCATCTTTCGCCAGATCAATCACGACGACTTTTGTGCCGTGCGAAACGTAGAGACGCTGCGCCGCCGAATCCACCGTGAGATAATCCCAGCCGCCATCATCGCCCACGGAAATTTCTTTGAGCAGATGATACGGTTCCGCCGCGTGGCAGAAGGTGGCGGCGAGTGATAACAAAACGGGCAGTAGAAATTTTTTCATGAAATGGTGGGGTTAATTTGATGGCGGGAACTTTTCCAGACCGAAATAATGGCCGGGAGGTTTCAACCACCCGGCCTTTTCTTTTCAAAGCGCCCTGTGGGCGACTTAACGGGAATCAGTCTTTGTCTTCCTTGTCGCCCTTTTTCTTCTTCGCGGCGGCCGCGGCGTCTTCGGCGGCTTCCTTGGCCTGGTCGGCGGGCGTCTCGGTGACCACGTCCAGCACTGCGCCAGTCGTCGCATCCACGGCGACTTCCTTGATGTCCGCCGTGCCGGGTTGCGAGATGTCAAAAGACCAGATTAACTTGCCCTTTTCTTTTTCCAGTTCGCCGTCCTTCACCGTGCCGCCGGGAACTTTGGCGAGCGCAGACGCCTGCGCCTCTTCTTTGGAGATTTTGGCCTGCGCGAGCAAGTTGGCTTCCTTGCCCTCGCCGCCTTTTTCGCAGCGTTCACATTTTTCCCACGCGCAGCCGGTGAAGAGCGCGGCGGCGAGTCCGAGACTGACAATCATTTTGATTTTCATGGATTCAATTTGTTATTGGTTGACGTTGTTTGGTTGACCGAGCCAACAGTAAACAAAGCGCGCATGAACATTCAATAAACGCCGCGTGACAGTTTTGTCATTATTTTTTGGGTTGGACCGCCGTTGTCCCAGGGGGTGCGCTAGGCTGCGGCCATGAAAATGATAAAAAATACATCGCCAATCCGCCGGGAAAACACCGGAGCCAAAACTGGAAAACCATTTGACGCCACCGGTGAACATCGCGCGTTTGACTATTCCGGCAAACTTCTCTAACGTCGCTTTCCGAAACACCAAAAACTTCAAATAATTTTATGGCCGCTAAAACCTCCGAAAAATCCTCCGAAAAAAATGTCGTTGCCGCTGGTGATTCCAAAGCCGCCGCCACGCGCGAACGTGATCTTGATGCCGCCATCTCCAGCATCCACAAAGCCTACGGCGACGGCGCGATCATGCGCCTTGGCGATGCGCGCGCGCAGGTGAAAATCGAAGTCATCCCGACCGGCGGGCTGGCGATTGACCTCGCGCTCGGCGTCGGCGGTCTGCCGCGCGGACGCATCATCGAAATCTACGGCCCGGAATC
>JANOBC010000336.1:0-15360 GCA_031411455.1 Limisphaerales bacterium | reverse complement strand
GCGAACATTTTGTTTGAGGACGCACCGATTGATCAGGCTATTGAAGGCGTCATCAACGGGATTTATTTCAACCAGGGCCACGTTTGCTGCGCCGGTTCGCGGCTGTTCGTGCAGGAAGGCATTTATTCCAAGGTCATCAAGAAATTGCGCGACCGCATCCAGACGTTGCGCGTCGGCAATCCTCTCGACAAGAACACCGACATCGGCGCGATCAATTCCAAGCCCCAGCTCGAAAAAATCCGTGAGCTGGTGCAAAGCGGCGTGGATGAAGGCGCAGAGTTGACGCAGACGCAGTGCACGCTCCCGGCCAAAGGATATTGGTTCGCGCCGTCGTTTCTCACGGGCGTCACGCACGCGCATCGTGTGGCGTCGGAGGAAATTTTCGGGCCGGTGTTGAGCGTGATGACCTTCCGCACGCCGGAGGAGGCGTTCGAGCGTGCGAACAACATTCCCTACGGCTTGAGCGCGGGCGTGTGGACGGACAAGGGCAGCAAGATTTTCAAGATGGTGAACAAGCTGCGCGCCGGCGTCATCTGGGCGAACACCTACAACAAGTTCGACCCGACGAGTCCGTTCGGGGGCTACAAGGAAAGCGGGTTCGGTCGCGAAGGCGGATTGCACGGGCTGGCGGCGTATTGCCGGGTGGATTGAAAAATTCGAATACCCAAATCGCGGTGGGGGTAATTCGGATTGCGGCATAGATAGGCGTAAACCATTGTGGATAAAAATCCCGCCGTCAGTTATGCTGGCTTGTAATTTTCTTCGATTTACGGCTACGGATTTGTTGGCGGATGCAGTTCCGCCGCCCATTTCATCGCGGCCAGTTCGCCATAAATTTTTACCCGCTGGTTGTAGTTGGCTGACTCGGCGTCCGTCATCTGCGTCTCGGCAAATGGAAATTTTGAAACCAACTTGTTAAATTCTTTTTTCTGTTGCTTCGATTCGGCCAGAACCTGTGCGGGTGTTTTGCCGTCTAAAAAGTCGTAGGCGATATTTTTGTCGAGCTGACTTAATGAAACATTTCTGATCGCCATGCCGACGAGCTGGTTGATCAAAAGTTTTCCGCTGTCGCCGGAATTGAGCTTTTCCGAAAGTCCCAGCCCAAGCTGCGCGAGCGCTGCCGTTTCCCCGGCGTAGCCCGCGCCAGATTTTTCCTTCATCACTTCCATGATGCCTTGAGCCACCTGCTTAAAAGCGGGCAGTTGCCCGATAGATTCCACCGATATGCTGCACATCCCAAGTTCAGCAGACTCGCGCGCCGTCTTGCCGGCGTCGGTGTAAAGTTCCTCCGCGTCCAACTGGTTTTCGAGCGCGTGATTCTCGAACTGCGGCTTGCCGCTTGCGGCCAGCAAGTCTTGCAGCGCTTCCTCGGTCCTGCCTTCCTTGAAATAATTCTGCGCGGAAAAATAATCTGCGAGCGAATTGCTGGGGGATGACTGTTTGAATGAATCCAGCCACTTGCGACGCTCTGCCGGGTAGGCGTCGCGCGACAGCACCGCGAGTTGCACGCGCGGGTCGTTGGGGAAATTCGTCGCGGCCTCGTTCAGATAATTCGTGTCCTGCTGTGCGCGGAAAACGGCGAGCAGGCTGGCGGTATCGCGATGATGCTTGGCCAGCCACGCCTCGGCCTTTTCACGCGGCAACCGCAGCGGGGCATACGGATCATCAGGAGCTTCCAGTTCGATGTCGTTGGTGTTGACGGCGTCGGAAACTTTTCGTTGCGGCGGCGTGTAGTGATATTCCGCCGAGTCACGAACGAGTTTCGGCGGCGGCAGTTGCTCCGCCGGTTGCCGCCGCGCGTTGGTCAGAACCACGAGACAAGTAACGCCGACGATTGCCAGCAGCACGGCGAGCAGGATTGGTTTGCGCGGAGTTTCTGAATTCACAAAATCACCAAGTCATCCCGATGCACGAGTTCTTCCTTGGGTAAATTTTTCCCCAGCACGGCGGCGGAACTGAACCGCGCAATGCCGCGCGCGAATTCCGTGCCGTCCAAATCGCAGATGCGCACGACATCGCCGGACGCGAATTCGCCTTCGCAGCGCGCTACGCCGGGGGGAAGTAAACTTTTACCCGCCTCGCGCAACGCTTTCTTCGCGCCGTCGTCTACGAATAGCGTGCCTTTGGGATGATGGAAGAAGGCGATCCAGCGCTTGCGGCCTTGCAGTTTCGTGGGCTGCGCGACGAACAATGTGCCGTCGTCCGCCCCGCCGAGAATTTTTTGCAGAATGGTGTGGTCGCGTCCCGACGCGATGACGAGCGGGATGCCGGAGCGCACGACGATTTTTGCGGCGTCCACTTTTGACTTCATGCCGCCGACCGCCGTGGCGCTGGTCGTGCCGCCAGCCATGCTTTCGACATGAAAATCAATCTGCTCGATGACGGGAATAACTTTCGCATTCGCCTGACCGAAGTTTTCGATGACGCCGTCCACGGTTGTGAGAATGACGAGCAGGTCGGCGGGCAGCAGGGAGGCGACGAGGGCAGAGAGTTTGTCGTTGTCGCCGAACTTGATTTCGGTGAACGACACGGCGTCGTTCTCATTGATGATGGGAACCACGCCACGATTGAGAAGGGTGACGAGCGTGTTGCGCGCGTTGAGATGGCGCTCGTGATGTTCCAAGTCCTCGTGCGTCAACAAAACCTGACCGACGTGCAGGTCGTGCTGCGCGAACAATTTTTCGTAAACCGCCATGAGCCGCGTCTGGCCGACGGCGGCGCAGGCCTGTTTTTCCGCGAGGTTGGTGGGGCGGTTTTCGTAGCCGAGGACACCCATGCCCGCGCCGACCGCGCCGCTGGTGACGACGACGATTTCCTTGCCGGATTTTTTCAGCGCCGCGATCTGCGCGACGAGCTGCTCCAGTTGCGCGGGGTCAATCAGCTTCTGGCTGTCGGTGAGGACGCCGGTGCCGAGTTTGACGACGATGCGGGTGGCGGATTTGAGCGAGTCGCGATGCACGGGGCTAGGCTAGGGAAAAAACAATTTAGTGTCGAGCCGTGGGTGAGCCGGGGGTCGTATCTTTTGCTTCCGGCGGAGCGCGGCTCTGTGAGCCGCAGCGGTTCGATTTTCAAAGACGCCACCGTCGCTTGCGGTAGGCGGAGCGGCTGCGGGTCACAGACCCGCGCTCCGGTTCGGCTGACCGGCATTGAGTTCTTTACTTCAAACCCACCGGCCCGACCAGCGTGGTGAAAAAATCATCGCTCCGCAGCGCCACGAACAGCACCAGCCCGGCGAGGTCGGCGGGCGTCTTCACGTTTTTGACGAGAGTGTTTTCAATGCCGATGTTTTGCTCGCGATTATTTTTTGAGTCGGCGAGGTCAATGTATTTGGCCGTGCCAAAGGAGACGCGCAGTTCGTCCACGCCTTGAAAATTCATGCCGGTGCGCTGCTTGAGTTCATCGAGACTTTTGCTTTTGTTTAATGTCTCCCGATTCAGCGCGGCTTTATTTGGTAGGGCCAAGCCGAGTTCAAACAGGTTCGTTTTGCCCGCTGCGTTGCGCACGATGTCGAGTTCGCCGAGGTTGAAGCGAAGCAGGGTGATGTGAATCTGGTTGGCGGCGAGCGCGGCGCGGTCGTATTCCACATGGATTTCCGGGATGACGAGAAATGGCGTGCCGCCGAAGTCTACCGGATTATGGAGTTTCAAATTCTTGATGGTCACGACGGGTTCCAGCAGGCCGAGATGAAATTTCCCGATCTCCGCCTCCATGCCGGTTTGCGCGCGGATGTTTTTCTGCACCATCACGCGCAAGATCGTGTCCAGCGACAGGATAAAAATCACGAGCAGCACAACGCCAAGGATGAACAACCCCAGTAGCCATTTTAACGCGCGCTTTATAAATTTCGGCATGACGCGGGACGATAAACCATTCCGGTGCGCGGGCAAATCCGATTTGACAGCGTCGCCGGGGAAATTCACTGTGCGCGGCATGAATGTGACTGAATCCCGCTGGCTGCCCATCGTGTTGCTGACCTGCTCGAATATTTTCATGACCTTCGCGTGGTATGGGCATTTGAAATTCAAGGGCAAGCCGCTGCTGCTCGTCATCCTCGCGAGCTGGGGCATCGCGTTTTTTGAATACTGCCTGATGGTTCCTGCGAATCGTTGGGGCAGCAATTCCTTCTCGCCGTATCAACTGAAAATCATCCAGTAAATTATCACGCTGGCGGTGTTCGTGGTGTTCGCGTTTTTTTATTTCAAGACGTGGCCGACGTGGAATCAAGTAGCGGCGTTCGCGTGCATCCTCGCGGCGGTGGCGTTTGCGTTCTGGCCGAAAAATTAACCGCCAAGACGCCAAGAGCGCCAAGGCAAAAACTGAAAACCAGTTCTCGTCTCTTGATTCCTTGTTCACGACTGGGCGCGCTTGGGGTCTTGGCGGTTTGTATTGCCGGTAAAACTCGCTTGGCAGTGCGACTCCGTTCTGTTTAATTGGCCGCGCCCGATGATCAAAATTTTTTCCATTCTCGCGTTCGTTTGCGTGGCCACCGTTTTTTCTTTTACCGCCGCCGCGCAACAAGTTCAACCGCTGGAAGTGTTGCCATTGAGCCAGATCATTCCTGGCCTGCCAGCGGGCGATTTGTTTTACGACCCCACCACGAAGCAGTGGACCGGCACGAATGGCATTTTCGTAAGCAACGGCAGCGCCTCACTCACGGCGGATAACGCATCGGTGGATTCCAATAGCGGCGACGTCATCGCCGACGGCCACGTCCGCATTGAGTCTGGCGCGCAGGTCTGGGTGGGCGACCACATCACCTATAATTTTAAGACCAAGCAGATGCGCACCGAACAGTTTCGCACGGGTAAGGCGCCAGTGTTCGCTGGCGCCACTGGCCTGACCGGTGACCGCAGCAATGATGTCTATACCGCCCGCAGCGCGTTCGTGACCTCGGACGATTTTGAAAATCCCGCGCTCCGCGTCCGCTCCAGCAAAGTAAAATTGGTTCCCGGCAAATACGTCGAGATGTGGAACGCTGTTCTTTGGGCGGGTAGCGTTCCGGTATTTTATTTTCCGTATTACCATCGCAACCTCGGCCCGCGCTCCGGCAATTTTAATTTCACCCCCGGCTACCGCTCCCGCTACGGCGGCTATCTGCTCACGACTTACGAATGGTATCTCGGCGAAAATGTGGACGGCGTGCTCCACGCTGATTACCGCACCAAGCGCGGCGTCGGCCTAGGGCCGGATGTGAATTTGCACCTCGGTCAATGGGGCGAAGTGGAAGCGCGCTATTATTATTTGCACGACGTGCATCCCGATAGCACCACGAACGACGTTCGGCGCTTTGGCGAAACGCCAAACAACCGTCAGCGCGTTTATCTTTCCTGGCAAGCCACGCCCGCGACCAACTTGAACTTCAAGGCGCTCGTCAATTACCAGACCGACCCGTTCGTGTTGCGTGATTTCTTCGGCGGCGAATACGACGGCAACCCGCAGCCGAACACCTTCTTTGAGGTGCAAAAATATACCGACAACTGGAGCCTCGACGTGCTGGCCGCTCCGCGCGTGAATAATTTTTTCAGCCAAGTGGAGCGCCTGCCCGACGTGAAACTCACCGGCTACCGCCAGCAGATTTTCGACACGCCGCTCTACTACGACAGCGAAAGTTCAATCGGCTGGTTCCGTGCCTACGGCGATAATACCACGAACAGTTTTTCGTTGCCGACCAACGGCATTTACACCGACGCCGCGCTGCGCGCCGACACCTATCATCAAATCACGCTGCCGTGGATGTTCTTCAACTGGTTGCGCGTCGAGCCGCGCGTGGGCGGGCGCTTCACTTATTATAACCGTGGCAGTTTCGCCGCCGACCGCAACGACGAGATCAATCGCGCCGTGTTCAACACCGGCATCGGCATCTCCTTCAAATCCTCCGCGCTGTGGACAGATGCGAAGAGTTCGCTCTTCGACGTGGACGGTCTGCGCCACATCATCGAGCCGTCGGTGAACTACACCTTCGTGCCGCGTCCCTCCACGACGCGCGACACCATCCCGCAGTTCGACAGCGAAACGCAGGCGCTGCTGCTCAACCCGATTACGTTCTCCGAATACAACAGCATTGATTCCATTGACGCGATGAACGTCATTCGCTTCGGCCTGCGCAACGTTTTGCAGACCAAGCGCGCTGGCCAATTAGAAAATATCGTGGACTGGAACCTGATGCTCGACGCGCGCCTTGATCACGCGCAAGTCAACGGCCTGCAAGGCCAGCGCGCGTTGAACGACCTCTACTCGCAATTCGTTCTGCGCCCGCGCAACTGGCTCACGCTCGAAGAACAACTTCGTTACGACATTCTCGGCGGCCACCTAAATTTGTCGTTCCATCAGATCAGCATTTCACCGAGCGACCGCTGGAGCTGGGGACTCGGGCATTTGTATTTGCGCAGCGGAATCTGGGGCGGCGGACTGTGGGATGAAAATGATTTCCTTACCAGCACCGCGTTCTATCGTTTGAATGATAACTGGGGAATGCGGATGCAGCACAATTTCAACCTCAAGACCGGCCACCTTCAGCAGCAATACTATTCCGTGTATCGCGATCTGCGGAGCTTCGTCCTCGCGCTGACTTTCCGTGTGCAGGAAGACCAGGCGCACTCCGCTGACTACACTGTGGCGTTGCAATTCTCTCTCAAAGCCCACCCGCTGCGCAGCGTCGGCAACGACGTCGTCAACCCGCATCATCTCGTCGGGGAATAAATCGGAGCGCGGAGCATTGCTCCGTCTGACTCGAAAAGTTTCAAAATTCCGTAGCCGCCGACGTTAGTCGGCACAAATTAAATTCCGCTCGAACCAAATGGCGCCAACTGACGTTCGCGGCTACTGGTAATTTACACTACTCGCGCGGCAGCGTGATGATGAAGGCGGAACCGTTGCCCGGTTCGCTGTGAATTTCGATTTTCCCCCGATGCTCTTCAATCACTCGCTGGCAGATGGCGAGGCCGAGGCCGGTGCCATTTTTCTTGGTCGTGAAAAACGGCTCGAACAGCCGTGACAGATTTTCCTGGGCGATACCCATGCCGGTGTCGCGGATGAAGACGAGCATATGCGCTCCGGCATTCTCCGTGCCGACGATGACTTCGCCGTTGCTGCCCACGGCCTCGACGGCGTTCAGCAAAATGTTCATGAAGACCTGTTGCAACTGCGATTCGTCCGCGCGAATCGTATCCGGCGTCGCGCGGAAATCGCGCTTCAAAGTAATCAGCCGTCCGCTCATCTGATGCTCCAGCAGCCGCAGCGAATGGTCCAGCAATTCATGCGCGCCGACATTCATGAACTCCGTGGGCTTGAGTGCGGAGTAACGCAGCATCTGCGTGACGAGCGAATTGATGCGCGCGAGTTCCTTGCGGACGAGGTCGGTCATCTCCTTGTCGTCGCCTTTGGGCAGCAGCAGTTCCATAAAAGTGCCGATGGCGACGAGGCCATTTTTGATTTCGTGCGCGACGCTGGCGGAGACGAGGCCGAGGTTCGCGAGGCGGTCGAGGCGACGGAGATTCGTGGATAGATCGGAGGCCGCAGCGGGTGGGTTCACCGCCGCGCTGCCGGTTTTAGGTTCGGGTGTGCCGGGTGTCATGGGTAACTTCGCGACGCCACTGCTCCCTCGCCGAAAAGGTTTCAACTTGTGCCGCGAAGCATAAATGAAACTGCTGGTGCTGCCAGATATATTTTTTTTCTGGCGCGAAATAAATTTACCGCAGCGAGTCGTGCGGAATGTAGGTGAGCTTCATGCCGAAAACGAGGAAGGCAATCAGCCCAAAATAAGTGAGCGCCACCATCAGGCGTTGCTGCGGAGTGACTTCAAAATAGCGCTTCTCTTCGTCGGTCTTCGCGCGGAACAGCGAGAAAAGGCGCGGCAGGGACATGATGAGGATAATCAGCAGAATGAAATTGAACTGCGTGATGGTCAGCACGACCATGATGGCGAAACCCACGATCCACAGCCACGGCGACAGCGCGGTGACGATGCGTCCGCCATCCAGAAAACCCACGGGCGCGAGGTTGAACAAGTTCAGGAAAAATCCCGAATACGCCAGCGCGCGGAACAGTTGGTTGCCGGTGGCGAGGTAAATGATTTCACACGCCGCCGCGCCGATGCTGCCGAGCAGCGGGCCGCCGGCGCCGACCTCGGCCTCGACCCAAGCATTGCGCGGCGCGTCCTTGAGCGCGATGAACGCGCCCATGAACGGGATGAAGACCGGCGCGCCGACCTTCAAGCCCATGCGTCGCGCGGCGATGAGGTGGCCGCATTCGTGAACGAAAATCAGCAGCACGAAACCGACGGCGTATTGCCAGCCCCAGAACATTGCGTAAGCGCCCATGGAAAGAACCATCGTCCCGCCGGTTTTCAGAAACGGCAGAAGGAATTTAAGTTTGCCCAGAAATTTGAAGCCGAGGAACAGCACCACGCCGATGGGGCCGAGATATTTTTTCACTTTGTCCCAGAACGTGGGCGGCGGCGGGGGCGCGGATGGCTGCGGAGCGATGGGCGGCGGTGTGACGTTCGGTTCCATGCCGGAATGATTTCGCGGGCGGTTGGCAAACGTCAAATGGAAAGACGCGGCTGGCGCGCAATAATTTTTTGGATTCAGTTTTACACGCCGCGCGCGCTTCGGTAAATCATCCGCCCACTTTGAAATGAACGAAGCGCACATCCAGAAAATCGCCGGCGAATTGAAAATCCAGCCGCGTCAGGTCTTGGCCACAGCCAAACTGTTCGCGGAGGGCGCGACGGTTCCATTTATTTCCCGCTACCGCAAGGAAGCCACGGGATCGTTGGATGAAGTTGCGGTGACGAACATTCGCGAGCGGCTCATCGGGTTGGCGGATTTGGACAGCCGTCGCGAAACGATTTTGAAATCGCTCACCGAGCGGAATCTCCTGACCGACCCGCTCAAAGCCGCCATCGCCGTTGCCGACAACGTCACGCGGCTCGAAGATATTTACCTGCCGTATCGTCCGAAGCGCCGCACCCGCGCGATGATCGCGAAAGAGCAGGGGCTAGAGCCGCTCGCGGATTTATTGTTTCAGCAGCAGGCCGCGACGGATCCGCAGGCGGAGGCGGCGAAATTTATCAGCGCGGAAAAAGGCGTGGCGGATGTGAACGCCGCGCTCACTGGCGCGCGCGACGTTATCGCCGAACGCGTGAGCGACGATGCCGTCGCGCGCGCGAAGTTGCGTGAACTTTTTTGGAGCGAGGCCGTGGTGAAATCCAAGGTCATGTCCGATAAGGTAGAGGCGGCGGCGAAGTTCAAAGATTATTTTGACTGGAGCGAACCGGTTGGAAAAATTCCGAGCCATCGTCTGCTCGCGATTCGTCGCGGCGAGACGGAAGGATTTTTAATGATGCGGGTGGCGGTGGAAGAAAACTCCGCGCTCGCGGTGTTGGAGCCGATGTTTGTCACTGGCCGGAACGCGGCGGCGGATCAGGTTCGCCTCGCGGTGCAGGATTCTTACAAGCGGCTGCTGGGTTCGGCGATTGAAGTTGAACTGCGTATGGAAACCAAGAAGCGCGCGGACGCTGAAGCCATCCGCGTGTTTGCCGAAAATTTGCGCGAGCTGCTGCTGGCCTCGCCTCTGGGCGGTAAAAATGTTTTGGCGATTGATCCCGGTTTTCGCACCGGCTGCAAAATCGTCTGCCTCGACCGCCAGGGAAAATTGCTGCACAACGATGTCGTTTATCCGACAGCTTCCAGCGCGGGTGAAGTGCGCGAGGCGGCGCTGGCGTTGTTGAGCATGATCAAGAAATACAACATCGAAGCCATCGCCATCGGCAACGGCACGGCGGGTCGAGAAACGGAAACTTTTATCAAGTCGCTCAAGCTGCCGACGACGATTCCCATCGTGATGGTGAATGAAAGCGGCGCGTCCATTTATTCTGCGTCCGATGTCGCGCGTGAGGAATTTCCCACGCAGGATTTGACGGTGCGCGGCGCGGTTTCGATTGGCCGTCGCCTCATGGACCCGCTCGCGGAACTGGTGAAGCTCGACCCGAAATCCATCGGCGTCGGCCAGTATCAGCATGACGTGGAGCAAGGCGCGCTCAAGCGCAGCCTCGACGATGTGGTCGTGAGTTGCGTGAACGGCGTGGGTGTGGAACTGAACACGGCGAGCAAACAATTGATGGCTTACGTTTCCGGCCTCGGCCCAGTGCTGGCAGCAAACATTGTGGCGTATCGCAATGAAAACGGACCGTTCAAGTCGCGTTCGGAATTAAAAAAAGTTCCGCGGCTCGGCGAAAAAGCATTTGAGCAGGCGGCGGGATTTTTGCGCATCCGCGAAAGCGCGCATCCGCTGGACGCCAGCGCGGTTCACCCAGAGAGCTACGAGATTGTGGATCGGATGGCGAAGGATTTGAATTGCACCGTGAGCGACCTGATGCGCGACGCGGGCTTGCGCCAGAAAATTCAATTGCCGAAATACGTCACGGAAACCGTGGGTTTGCCGACGTTGACGGACATTCTTGGCGAGCTGGCGAAACCCGGCCGCGACCCGCGCCAGAAGTTTGAAGTGTTTTCATTTCAGAGCGGCGTGGAAAAAATGGAAGACTTGAAACCGGGGATGAAATTGCCTGGCATCGTGACGAACGTGACGGCGTTTGGGGCGTTCGTGGACATCGGCGTGCATCAGGACGGACTCGTCCACGTCAGCCAGTTGTCGGATCGCTTCATCAAAGACCCATCGGAAGTCGTGAAGGTTTCGCAGCGCGTGACCGTGACGGTGACGGAAGTGGACTTGCCGCGCAAACGCATCGCGCTCTCAATGAAAGCCGCGCCGCAAATCGGCCCGAGCACGAGCGGCACGCGAACGTCGCCCAGCGCGCCACGACCGGCGAGCGGCGGATTTAGTCGTCCGATGCAGCCGGCGAAACCGGCAGCGGTGGATTGGTTCACGGCGGCGATGAATAAAAACAAGGGTTAAGTCTCCAACTCCAGAATAATTTTATGGTCAAAGAAAAAAAGCCGACGAAATCAAAACAGGATGAACAGGCGCAGTTGTTGAATCTGCTCCGCACCATTTTGCCGAAAATCGCGCCGGATGCGGCATGGGCGGATAAAATTTATTCGGCGTTCGAGGCGGAGCTGCGCGCGAAGAACCGCGTGAACTCGTTCGAGAAATTCTGCGAGCGCATTGAGCTGCCGAACTTGGAGGAGAAGACGCTGGAAGAAGTGAAGGCGCAGTTGCTCGCGGGCTTTGGCGACGCCGATTTGGAAATCGAACCGAACGAAGACGGCAAAGGTTTGCGCGTGGATGTGTCGCTGCCGGACGGCACGCAGTTTCACAGCCGGATTCTCGTGCGTCCGCCGGGATCAGAGACGAGCGACGAGCAGGAAATCACGATGAAGTTTGTGGCGTTCCCCGTGGCGTTGCCGGGCGACCCGGAAATGACCTGGGCGCTGGCGAAACGCGAGAACATGACGAACGACGAGGCCGGCATCGCGCTGAATAAAATCGAGGACGAATTCTGGGCGTCCAAGGCTGGGCAGAAGTTGATCAAGGATCGCGTCGAACGCTCGTTTCCCGAATTCGTTGCGCGGGTTCC
Source organism: Limisphaerales bacterium (assembly GCA_031411455.1). Classification (GTDB taxonomy): domain Bacteria; phylum Verrucomicrobiota; class Verrucomicrobiia; order Limisphaerales; family UBA11358; genus UBA11358. Next base: position 3,821 of record JANOBC010000336.1, on the reverse strand, counting down.
TGCCGGGATGCTCGGCGATGTGGGCTTGAAGCGGCATTACAAATTGCCAGAGACGGTGAAGGTGCTGCGGCGTGGCGCTTGACGCCATATGCGACTGTGCGACCGGGTGAAGTGAAACCAAACGTTGACGGCCTACCGTGGCTGGGCTTAAGTTGGCCGCGATGAAAGCCGAGATTGAGCCAATGCAACAGCCGATTCGCAAAGTGGTTGGGCGTTTTCCCAAGGCCAGCAACAACCTCGTCCGGTTAGAACAGCTTAACGCTTTCATTTTCAAATTTGCCAAAAATGAATTCCCTGCCGGAGAACTTTTCCCCATACGAAAAACTGTTGGTCGCCCTCGTTCACAGCGGGGTTGATTTCGCAGTCGTCGGTGGTGTGGCGGTTTCGCTGAACGGTTACGTTCGAGCGACGGACGATGTGGATATCATCATCAGCACCGCGCCGGAAAATATTCGCAAACTTCTTCAGTGTCTTATGCAATGGGGCGAAGGCTGGGCGCGCGAACTTAAGGAAGACGATTTTTTAATTGAAACCGGCGCGGTTCGGCTGATTGAAGATTTTGCCCTCGATATGTTCGTCTGGATGCGGGAAAAATCTCTGGACGATTTTCGTCCGCGTCTGCGGCATCTTGAAACTGGCGGTGTCCGAATTCCGTATCTTGCGCCGGAGGATTTGATTTTTCTCAAGGAAGGTTCCTGGCGTGAGAAAGACAAGTTCGATGTGCAAGCCATGCGTGAGATTATCGCCCGCGAAGCTGTTAAATAAAAACCTTCATTCCTTGGTTCCTTTGTTGTTAAAATTTTCTTTCTATGAAGTGGACACAAACTTTGATTCCGACTCTCCGCGAAGCCCCGTCTGACGCGGAAATCGTTTCGCACAAACTCCTGCTGCGCGCCGGCCTCATCCGTAAACTCGCGGGCGGCGTCTATACTTTTCTGCCACTTGGCCTGCGCACGTTGCGCAAGATTGAGAACATCATCCGCGAGGAAATGGATCGCGCTGGTGCGGTCGAGGTGCTGATGCCTGCGCTCCAGCCGCCGGAAATTTGGGAGGCCAGCGGTCGCGCCCAGACGGCGGGCGACGTGTTATTCAAGCTCAAGGACAGCTCCGGTCGCCAATGGTTCTTAAGCCCCACCGCCGAGGAAGTCATCACCTCACTCGCGGCGGGTGAAATCAATTCCTACCGCCAGTTGCCGAAGAATTTTTATCAGGTCAGCACGAAATTCCGCGATGAAATCCGCCCGCGCTTCGGTCTCATGCGCGCCAAAGAATTCATCATGAAGGACGCGTATTCTTTCGACACCACAGATGAAAACGCGATGGCGGCTTACAAAAAAATGTATGACGCCTACACGCGCATCTTCGCGCGGTGTGGGTTGAAGGCGTTTCCCGTCGAGGCCGACACTGGCGTCATTGGTGGAAATTATTCACATGAATTCATGGTTCCCGCCGACACGGGCGAGAATGACGTGGTGTTCTGCGAAGCTTGCGGCTACGCGGCGAACATCGAGAAGGCCACGAGCGGAATCCCTAAGACGGCGGCGCGAGAAATCGGGGCGGCGATTGAAAAATTTGCCACGCCTGGAGTCGTGACGATTGAGGCCTTGAGCAAGGAGCCTTACAAAGTGGCGGCAAATCGCCAGATCAAGACGCTGGTTTTTATCGCCGACTCGAAGCCGATTTTGATTCTGATTCGTGGCGATGATCAGTTGAATGAAACCAAACTCATGGCGCGCACTGGCGCCGTGGCTTGCCGTCCGGCGACGCCGGAAGAATGTTTTGCCACGCTCGGCGCGAAGCCGGGTTCACTTGGCGCAGTCGTGAATGTTTCGGCGGACGTAAAGGTTTTCGCCGACGAACGCATTCGCGGCGCGAACGACATGACGACCGGCGCGAACGAAGACGGTTTCCATTTGAAAAATGTTTCCATCGAGCGCGACATCAGGGTGACGGAATGGTTTGACCTTCGCACCGTGACGGCGGGCGAGCCTTGCGTGAAATGTGTGAAGCCGCTGAAGATTCGCCGCGCGATTGAAGTCGGCCACGTCTTCAAGCTCGGCACGAAATACAGCGAGAAATTGAACGCCACATTTCTCGCCGCCGATGGCTCACGCCAGCCGTGCGTGATGGGTTGCTACGGCATCGGCGTCACGCGCACATTGCAGGCGGTGATTGAGCAGGGGAATGACAAGGATGGCGTCATCTGGCCGTTGAGTGTCGCGCCGTATCAGGTGTGCATCACGCCGCTGGCCGTCGCGCCCGAAAGCGAAGCGATGAAGCTCGCTGAAAAATTCTACGCCGAACTCACCGCCAAAGGCGTGGATGTGATTCTCGATGACCGTGATGAACGCCCCGGTGTGAAGTTCAAAGATTCGGAACTGGTCGGCTTTCCCATCCGCATCGGCCTCGGCGAAAAATCGCTGGCGAAAGGCGAAGTGGAAATCAAGCCGCGCAATGGCGCGATGCAACTGGTCAAAACAGAGAACGCCGTAGAAGCGGTGATGGCGTTGATGAAGGCGTGATGCGGTTGGCTTGTTAGTGCGTTTTCAAAAAACTGTGGCTCGGATTTGAAAGCCGAGAGTAAACTTCCGCGAGGTTTTAGAGTGCGGTAGTCCTCTGCCGCTTCGGCATCGCCAGCCGCACAACGAAAAGCGGCAGAGGACTGCCGCACTCCAAGACGCTGTCGCGCCCATCGTCACCACCACAAATTTTCAACGACTGTAGACTTTTGAAATTTCTCTCGCAGCGGAAACTAAAGTGGGCGAGTGTTATTTCTTCCCGGCTTCAATCCCGGCGAACAGGCCTTCCAGCGTGTTCAGCGGCGCGGCGGTTTTGGGCTGCAAAATCAGGCGCAGATAATCCACGGCGTCGGGGATGTTCTTCACGGATTTCGGCAGCAGTGCGCCGGACGCGTTCGCATGGCCACCACCTTGAAGTTTCTCCGCGACTTTTAGCGCCTCACCGTTGCGGCTGCGGAAACTAGCGATGACCAGATTATTTGCGCGCTTGAACAGCGTGACGAGCACCGGAAATTTCGTCGCCTGCTCTTCGAGTAACCGATGGACGACGAGGTTCGTGTTGCCAATGACGGTTTCGACGTAACCGACGGTGGGCGAGATTTCTGTGACGCAATTTTTGCTCCACGCAAAACCGATGGGGTCTTCCACGCGGCGCTTGACGGCCATAACTTCGAGCAGTGGATGATCCAGAAGTTTTTCAATGTCGTTGCCGATGAGCGCGTGCAAGTTCCAGAATTGATAAACTTTCACGAGGTTGGCGTAATCGCAGGCAATCTCAAAGTGCGGGTCGTTTTCCAAAAATAAATCCGCGACGTTGTTCAAATGCACGAGCCGGTCGAGCGCGGGTGTGCCGAGGCTGTGTTCCTGGCAGAGTTCGTAGCAGAGTGTGCCGGCGGATTTGGTGAGGTTGTGGATGAGCCGCGCGTTTTTTGGCTGGGCGTCGGTGGCGTGATGGTCAATGACCACCCAGTCCGGTTTGTCGAGGCGCGTCTCGAAGGTGAAGTCCGTGACCCACGCAGCTTTTTCGCGCAACTCGCGCGTTTTCCAGTAATTGTAGTGATACGCCTCCAGCCGGACATCGGCGCCGTGCATTTTTTTCGCGAGGCGTTGCAGTAACGCGCCGGCGATGTAGCCATCGAGGTCGCTTTCGTGGGTGAAAATGACTTCGGGTTTCGGAAATTCCGTCATGGCGGCAGGCTAAATAAATTCGCGCGGCGTAGCGAGCGGTGAATTTTTTGTAAGTTGGTCAGTTTGGTGGGGCGAGCGTCCTCGCGAGCCGTGGATGCTAAAGGCTGGCGCGGC
>JANOBC010000335.1:0-4141 GCA_031411455.1 Limisphaerales bacterium | reverse complement strand
TTTTATCATGGCAGATGTCAGCCTTCGGAAGTTCGCCAGCATTTTTGCCGTCGCGCAAAACTACGACACGGTCGGCGATATGTTCCACCTCGCTCAAACGGTGCGAAATATAAACGATGCTCACGCCCGACTTCTTCAATTCCAAAACTAGTTCGAGCAAACGATCCGTTTCCGTCAGCGTCAGGCTCGACGTCGGCTCGTCCATGATGATGATGCGGGAATTCAGCGACAGCGCCTTGGCAATCTCCACCATCTGCTTGTGGGCGATGGATAATTTTTCCAACGGTGTGCGGCTGGGAATGTCGAGGCCGAGCCGTTTGAGCAACGGCTCGGTGTCCGCGTGAATTTTTTTGAAGTCAATCAGTCCGAGCGCATTCTTCGGCTCACGTCCGAGAAAAACATTCGCCGCCACGTCAAGGTTGTCTAGGACGTTCAATTCCTGATGAATAAACGCTACGCGCAGCTTCATCGAGTCGGTGACGTTGTTGATCTTCACCGCCGCGCCGTCCATAAAAAGTTCCCCAGCGTCCGGCTGATAGACGCCGCCGAGAATTTTCATCATCGTGGATTTACCCGCGCCGTTCTCGCCGCACAGCGCGACGACCTCGCCCGCGCCGATGTCCAGCGAGACATTGTCCAACGCGATGACGCCGGGGAATCGCTTGCCGATTCCGCGCATGGAGAGAAGTGTTGCCATAATTTTTTAACCGCTAATCTGCGCTAATTGACGCTAATCTTTTCCAAAGGAATAAATTCGGACAGGATGAATCGTTTCCATTCCAGTTCGCCTTTGTGACCGAAGTTGATGAGATACCCGACAGGCTGCTTGGTGATTCTCATGTAATTGATCAACTGCGCCTCGTGTTCGGGAGCGATGGCGCTTACGGCCTTGAGTTCCACGACGAGGCAGTCGAACACGAACAAGTCAGGAACGAAACGCTTCTTCAACTCGCGGCCCTTGTAGAAGCATTTCAATTCCTGCTTGGTGCGGAACGGAATCGCCCGCGACTCCAGTTCCATCTCCAAACTTTCCTGATAAATTTCCTCCGCCATTCCGTAACCCTGTTCATTATAGACTTCAAATGCCGCCCCCATGAGCTTGTAACCTTCGTCCTTGTAGATTTCCGGTTTCATGGATTAGCGATAATCAGCGGAGATTAGCGGTTAAAAATTTCAGTTTTATTTTCCGAGAATTTTCGCCAAGTCGGCCTTGAACGCCGCGATGTCGTCCTTCTTCAGGCTGCGCGTCGCCACGATCTGTTTGCCGCCGGCGAGCGCTTCTTTGTCGCCGCCGAGATACTTCGCCATCTTGGTCATGGACTGTTTGCCAAATTCAAACGGCTGCTGCACGACCGTGCCGTAAATGTCGCCGCTGGCCACGCCGTCGAGCGTCTCGTCATTTTCGTCGAAGCACACAATCTTCACCTTGCCCGCCTGACCGGCGCTGCGGACGGCGTTGAGAATCGCCGGACCATTGTAATTGTAGAGGCCGACGAGCATGGAGATGTCGGGGTATTTCACGAGCGTGTCCTCGGCATTTTTCTGCGCACGGACGTTGTCGGTGTCGTCCGTGCGGAGGTCAATGACTTCCACCTTCGAGCCTTCGAGTTCCTTCTTGATGCCACCGAAGCGATCCCTGGAATTTTGCGCATCGGCGTAACCGACGAACACCATGATCTTGCCGCCGTTGGGCAAGGCTTCCTTGATGAGCTTACCGGCTTCAACGCCGGCCGCGAAGTTGTCCGTGCCGATGTAGCAGACGCGCTTGCTGTCCGCCGCGTCGCTGTCGCAGGTGATCAGCAAGGTCGAAGCGGCAATCTTGTTCAAGAAATCAATCTGGTTCTTCGGGTCAATCGGGCTGACCGCGATACCGTCCACGCCCTTGGCGACCAAGTCGTCAAGAATCTGTTGCTGCTCGGCCGCGCTGCCGGTCGAGGGAATGCGGAAATCTACTTCAACATTGCCGAGATCTTTCGCCGCCGCCTCGCACCCGGTGCGCGCGATGGTCCAGAATGTCGCCGCGTTGTTGGAGACGAACGCGAGCTTGAGTTTTTTGCCGGAGGCCGGCGCACTGGCGCCTTCGGTTTTCGGAGCATCAGATTTACCGCAGCCGGAGATAATCGCCGCGATGCAGACTGCGGCGAAGAGGGATTGAATGGTTTTCATTTATTTTGATTGTTGGTTGCAATTTTTATTTTGCGGAGAATTTGTAGATGATGGTGTTCTTGTAGGTTTCGCCGGGGTTCAATTCGGTGGTGGGAAACGCTGGGTGATTCGGGCTGTCGGGGAAATGCTGCGGCTCGAAGCAGAAGCCGTTGCGGAACTTGTAATTCCATCCGCCCTTGCCGGTGATTGTGCCGTCGAGGAAATTGCCGGAATAAAACTGGGTCGCCGGCTCCGTGCTCCAGACTTCCATCATGCGGCCAGAGGTCCGCTCGTGAACCGTCGCCATCCAGGAGAGTTCGCCGGGCGTCGTCTTGTTCGCCACCCAGTTGTGGTCGTAACCCTTGCCGAGCTTCATCTGCTCGTCGTTCGCGTTGATGCGTTCGCCAATCGTGTGCGGCGTGGTGAAGTCAAACGGTGTGCCGGCGACCGGACGAAGTTCGCCCGTCGGAATCAAACCGTCATCCACCGGCGTGAACTTATCGGCGTTGATGATGACCGCGTGATCCAAAATATCGCCGCTGCCGCGCAGGTTGAAGTAGGAATGATGCGTGAGATTCACCACCGTCTTCGCGCTCGTCGTCGCGGAGAAATCCACGCGCAATTCATTCTGCTCCGTCACAGAATAAATCGCCGTGACCGACAGCGTGCCGGGATAACCTTCCTCGCCGTTCTGGCTGACGTAAGTGAGAATCAACGCCGGACCGTGTGCCGTCGGCAGCGGACGCGCCGTCCAGACCTGCTTGTCGAAACCTTTCAAGCCGCCGTGCAACGAGTTCACGCCGTTGTTCGTCGCGAGCGTGAATTCAACGCCGTCCAGAGAAAATTTTCCGTGCGCAATGCGGTTGCCATAGCGGCCGATGAGCGCGCCAAAATACGGCGTGCTCTTGATGTAACCCTCAAGATTGTCGTAGCCGAGAACCACGTCAGCGAACTTGCCCTTCTTGTCCGCCGTCTTGAGCGACGTGACGATGCCGCCGTAGGTCGCGATGGTCGCTTCCATGCCTTTGCTGTTACGGAGCGTGTAAAGTTCAACGGCCTTGCCTTCCGGCGTCTTGCCGAAATCGGCCTTCGTGATGGTTCCTTTGGGAGTGTTGTTCATAGTTTCGCAGCCGGTGAAACACGCCGCCGCGATTCCGAGCGTCGTGACCGTGAGGAGTTGGATAATTTTGTTCATGGTTGTTGTGCGTTGGTTGGAAATTTATTTCTGGCCATAGTAAGCGTTCGCCCCGTGCTTGCGAAGAAAATGTTTGTCGAGCAACGCCGACTGCATCGGCTTGAGCTTCGGATTGATCTTCAACGTCTCACTCGCCAGTTGCGCGATGAATTCCAACACGCCCGCGTTGTGAACTGCATCCGCCACATCTTCGCCCCAAGTGAACGGCCCGTGACTCGCCACCAGCACCGCCGGATGCTGCATCGGATCAAATTTTAATTTCTTAAACGTCTCCACGATGACCTCGCCCGTGTTCGCCTCGTAATCGTTTTTGATTTCCGCCGGCTTTAGCAAACGCGTGCAAGGCACGTCGCCATACCAATAATCCGCCTGCGTCGTGCCATAGCTCGGCAGGCCGCGTTGCGCCTGCGCCCACGCTGTCGCGAACAAGCTGTGCGTATGCACCACGCCGCTGATCTTCGGGAACGCGCGATACAGCACCAGATGCGTGTCCGTGTCCGAACTCGGCTTGAGCTGACCGTCCACGACCTTGCCGGTGGCGAGCGACACCACGACCATGTGCTTTGGCTTCATGCCGTCGTAAGGCACGCCGCTGGGCTTGATGACCATGAGGCCGCGCGCGCGATCCACGCCGCTGGCGTTGCCCCACGTTTCGATGACCAGCCCTTTGCGAACCAAATCCAAGTTCGCCCGGCAGACTTCAGCTTTTAATTTTTCGAGCATAATAAATTTTCTTTAGCCACAGATTGAACACAGATGAAACACGGATTATTTCTTTGTTTCAAAAAATAACAGTCGGCG
>JANOBC010000334.1:0-15011 GCA_031411455.1 Limisphaerales bacterium | reverse complement strand
GAACTGAATTTCGACCATGAGTGACATTGCCATCCCCTTCGCTCCACTGCCCCGCACCGGCATCGGCCTGTCCGACGCGCTCGTCACGATTCCCCTGGAATCGGACCGCAAAGGACTCACCAAGAAAGAAGTCGCCGCCGACCACCCGACGTGGTGCCCCGGCTGCGGTGACTTCTCCGTGCTCGCGCTCTACTTCAAGCTCATTGAGAAGCGCAATATCTGGCACGAGAAAATCACCACCGTCGCCGGCATCGGCTGCTCCAGCCGCTTCCCTTACTTCGTCCAGGCCCACGGCGCGCATTACATCCACGGACGCGCGCTGCCCTTCGCCAGCGGCATTTCGCTCTCGCGTCCTGACCTGCATGTCTTCGTGTTCGGCGGCGACGGCGACGCCTTCTCCATCGGCGGAAATCATTTCACCCACACCGCGCGCAAGAACATCAAGATGACCTATTGCGTCATGGATAACTGGGTTTACGGCCTCACCAAGAAACAAACCTCGCCCACGTCGCCGCTCGGCTTCAAGAGCAAGACCGACCAATGGGGCGCGGTGGATTATCCCATCAACCCGATGAAGCAGGCGATTTCCGCCGGGGCCACGTTCGTCGCGCGCACCACGCACACGAACCCGAACCACGTTTTGCAGATGATGGAAGCCGCGATGGATCACGATGGTTTCAGCTTCATCGAATGTTTGAGCGAATGTGTTGAATTCTACGAAGGCGCGTTCGATTCCAGCAACCCGCGCAAAGGCGGCGTGTTCAATGAAGTCCCGAAGAGTCATGACGTGACCGATGAATTTGCCGCCTACAAACTCGCGGCGGAACCGTTCCCCGGCAACTTTGGCATTTTCTACAAAAACACCAAGCCGACCAAGAACGCCAAGGAAACCGAGATCGTCAAATCGTTCCAGAGCAAAGTCACCGGTATGAAAGACTGGCAGATTCTCCAGAAAAATTTTGACCGGATGAAATAATTTACAGACAAAAATCAAAGCCCCGGCGAAAGCCGGGGCTTTTTAGTTTTCAGCAAAGGTTGCCCCAAACATTTCACTGTTTGTGCTGATTGAGCAGATACTGCTTGAACTGCTCGTAATCGCCACCCATGCGGTCGTAATCTTCCGGCAGACGCAGCGCAGCCAACATGCTCTCCGGCACATCGGGCGCCCAGCCGACGACCTTCTGCACTTCATCGGGGAATTTCGCCGGGTTCGCGGTCTCGACGATGACGGCAGGAAAATCGTGGTGAGAAGATGCTCCGTCGGCCCCTAAATTTTCCGCCGCCAGCCAGTCTTGAAAACCCTGCCACGCCACTGAACCGTGCGGCTCCAGCAGCAGTTGAAATTGATTCCAGAAATCCCGCACTCCCGCGACCGTGCGGGCGTCGTTGATGGACGTGGAAAAAATGTTCCGGCGCATCGCGGCGAGATCAGGCAGCTTGGAAATTTTTCCAGTCTCATCCATCTGCCCACCATAAACCGCCACGAGCCGCGCGAGGTTGCTCGGATGGCCGACGTTCATCGCGTTCGATAGCGAGTTGCGTGACGGTGAAATTTTTTCGTAGTGGCCGCTCGCGAGAAATTTCGGAAACGCATCGTTGTCATTCACCGACGCGATTATTTTTTTTACCGGCAATCCCATTTGCTTGGCGACGATGGCCCCCATCATGTCGCCAAAATTTCCGCTGGGGATGGAGAATACAATCGGCTCGCCGTTCTTGGCGATGCGCGACGCGGCAAAGAAATAATAAACGCTCTGTGGCAGCAGGCGTCCGATGTTGATGGAGTTCGCGGACGAAAGCGGAATGTGTTTCAGCGCCGGGTCAGCGAACGCCTGTTTTACCATCGCTTGGCAGTCGTCGAACTTGCCGTCAATCGCCACGGTGCGGACGTTGCCCGTGAGCGTGGTCATCAGCTTGCGCTGGCTTACGCTGACTTCATCAATCGGGAACAGCACGATGACGCGCACGCCGGGAATGTTGTGAAACGCGTGCGCCACCGCCGCGCCGGTGTCGCCGCTCGTTGCGGTGAGAATGGTAAGCTGCTTGCCGTCCTCGCGCAAAAATCTGCCGAACAGTCGCGCCATCATCTGTGCCGCAAAATCTTTAAACGAAGCCGTCGGGCCTTGATCCAGCCGCATCAGAAACGTGCGGCCGGTGATAACTTCCAGCGGCACGGGAAAGTTGTAAGCCTCGCGACACATCGCGGCGAGATCCGCCTCCGGCACGATGCCAGTGGTGAACTTCGACAGCACGCGGAAGGCGATTTCGTGATACGGGAGTTTGGCGAATTCCGCAATCTCCTGATGCGTGAGCTGCGGAAATTTATCCGGGAAATACAGGCCGCGATCCGGCGCCTGGCCTTGCAACATCGCCGCGCGCAAATTGACGGCAGGCGACTTTCCGTTGGTGGAATGAAAGAGAAGCATAGAAAATTATTTTGGGTCGCGCGAAGCAGCCGAAGGTTGCGAAGGGAGGAAAAAAGTTTTGCCTTCGATGCCATTCACCACGCGGGTGATGCCGTCCTTCAGATGCACCTCGTTGAAATTGATGAGATAGCCGAGCTTCAAAGGAATCAGCTTCAAATAATTCGTCGTAATTTTTTTGAAAAGCGGCGTCACGGCTTCGACGGATTTTAATTCAACAAGGACACAGTTTTCAACAATCAGGTCAGCGCGAAAACCAACTTCGAGATGCTCGCCTTCGTAGGTCACAGCCACCGGCTTCTGACCTTCAACGCGAAAATCTCGTTTTCTCAACTCAACTGATAGTGCCGCTTCATAAACTGATTCCAACAAGCCCGGCCCAAGAACTGTATGAACATAAAAAGCCGCGTCGAGGACGGCTTTGCCGATGCGTTCGATTTCGTGATCTTTCATTGCTATTCTTGGGTCGCGCAAAGCAGGCAAAGGTTGCGAAAGTAAAAGTTTTTCTTCCCTTCGCAACCTTCGCCTGCTTCGCGCGACATCTTCATTTGAAGTTTTCCACCCGGAACATCACGGGCTTAGCTTTGACGGCGGGGAGTTTCGCAATTTTGGCGAGCGCGCTTTTCGCCGCGCCGTTGGTGGCAGCGTGCAACATGAAGATGAGCGGCACGCTCGCGCCTTCGTGTCCTTCCGGCTGGATGACCGAAGAAATGCCGATGTTCGACTGGCCGAAAATCGTGGCGATGCGCGCCAGCACGCCGGGCCGATCCACAACGCTCAAGCGGACAAAATACTGCGAGACCACTTCATCCATCGGCGCGACGCAGCCGGAACATTCGTGCGGCACGAAGGCGGGCAAACGATTTTTCACACCGCTCTTTAAATCGAGAACGGCGTCGCCGATGTCGCTCAACACCGCGCTGGCCGTGGCGTCTTTACCCGCGCCACGTCCGTAAAAAAGAGAATCACCCACGACATCGCCGCGCACGAAGACGGCGTTGAACACGCCGTTCACGCTGGCGAGAACGTGTGAGTTCGGCACAAGCGTCGGATAAACGGAGACCTGCACACGGCAACTTTCTGCTTTGCGCTTTGCGCTTTGCGCTCTTTTGACTGTGCCAAGCAGCTTGATCGTATAGCCAAGTTCACCGGCAAATTTAATGTCCAAAGCCGAAACATCGCGAATGCCTTCGACGTGAATTTTCTTTGGTTTGATCCAAAATCCGTGCGCGAGCGAGGCGAGAATTCCCGTCTTGTGCGCCGCGTCGTGGCCGTCAATGTCCAAGTCCGGCGGCGTCTCGGCGTAACCGAGTTTCTGCGCGTCCGCCAACACCGCGACGAAGTCCGCGCCTTCGAGCTTCATGCGCGTGAGGATGTAATTGCAAGTCCCGTTGACGATGCCGTAGAGCGCGTTGATACGGTTGCCGACAAAGCCTTCGCGCAATGACTTGATGATGGGAATGCCACCGCAGACGCTCGCTTCGTAATAAAGATTCGTGCCGTATTTTTTGGCGGCAGCGAACAGTTCCTCGCCGTGCGCGGAGAGCAGCGCCTTGTTCGCGGTGATGACCGGCTTGCCGAGTTTCAGCGCGGCGAGAATCGCTTCGCGCGCCGTCGTGGTTCCACCGATAAGTTCGGCGACGAGTTCGACTTGCGGATCAAAGACAACTTCGCGCCAGTCGGTCGTGAGCAATGCGGGGGGAATTTTTGCGGCGCGAACTTTTTTCAAGTCGCGCACGGCGACGCGTTCCACGTTCACAGTCACGCCGAGACGCGAGGCGAGCAGCGCGCCGTTGCGTTGAAGCGCTTCGTAGACGCCGCTGCCGACCGTGCCACCACCGATGATTCCAAGTTTGACCTGCTGCATAATTAAGTCCGCAGCTTGCCGAGAAAAGAGGATGGCGACAATTCAATTTTCCTCGATTGATGGTTTAAGCCGCTGCATTTCTGGATTTCCACGCCGCGCAAATTCTGGTTTATTGCGCGCATGAGTCATTTGCAACGCGCCATCGAAGATTCCATTATCACGCTCCGCAGCTTGTCCGCGCTCGAAGCGCCGCTCGGTCGCGCGGCGGAGATTCTCACGCGTTGCCTAACCTCCGGCCACAAGCTGCTCGCCTGCGGCAACGGCGGCAGCGCGTCCGACGCCACGCATCTCACCACGGAATTTCTCTGCCGCTTCCGCGAGGAACGCCGCCCCTACCCTGCCATTTCACTCACGGCGAATGGCGAATTCATGACCGCCGTGTGCAACGATTATCACGCGGACGAAATTTTCGCGCGCCAAGTCTGGGGCCTCGCGGAAAAAGGCGATGTGCTCATCGTCATCACCACGAGCGGCAAATCTAAAAACGTCGTCCGCGCATTGGAAGAGGCGAAAAAAAAGGGCGTGGAGAGCATCGCGTTTCTCGGTCGCGATGGCGGCTACACCAAGGGAATTGCCACCGTAGATTTGATCGTGCCGGGAACCGTGACCGCGCGGATTCAGGAAGGCCAAAAAGTTTTGTATCACGCGCTCTGCGAGATGGTGGAAGAGAAACTGCCAAAGAACTGATTAACCACGAAATACACCAGACACACGAAAGAAAAAAACAGAAAGCCGCGCGCTTTCCCGTGGTTCATTTGGTATATTTAGATGGTTTCATCTGTTTCAAAAATAATCTGGTTCGTTGCCCGCCTTCCACTTGATATTGCAGCCCATGCTGGCGACTTGCAATTCGGAAGTGGGCTTACCGGCGAGGACGGCGTCGAGTGCCGCGCGCAAGTCTTTTCCGGTCACGGGAATTGAATTTCCCGGACGGCTCGCATCGAACTGGCCGCGATAAACAAGGCGACGGCGACGGTCGAACAAAAATAAATCCGGCGTGCAAGCGGCGCGGTAGGCTTTCGCCACGGCCTGCAATTCATCGTAGAGATACGGGAAAGTGTAGCCGGCGGATTTAACCTCGTCCTTCATTTTAGCCGGACCGTCTTGCGGATAATTTTTGGCGTCGTTAGAACTGATGCCCACAAGGCCGACATTTTTCGCCGCATAATTGCGCGCGAGTTGCGCCAGCTCGGCGCGGATGTGGACAACGTAGGGGCAGTGATTGCACATGAAAATCACGGCGAGCGCAGCCTTGTCCTTGAAGTCGGCGAGGGAAATGATTTTTCCATTCGTGTCCGGCAGTTTGAAGTCGGGCGCCGTCGTGCCAAGCGGCAGCATGGTGGAGGGAGTCAGAGCCATGCGCGGAATATAAGTCCAATGCCCGAAGTTCAAAGTCCAAAGTTTTTTAGACAGAATTTACAGAATTATGCAGAATTATTTTTTCAATTCTGAAAATTTTGTTCATTCTGTCAGAAAGAAAAAACGCGTGGCAAAGAACATTGTTTATTTCGACCTAGAAACGCAGCGCTCCGCCGATGAAGTCGGTGGCTGGGGAAACATTTCCAAGATGGGCATGAGCATCGGCGTGACTTACAGCACGGCGAGCAGCGAATATAAAATCTACGGCGAGCCGCAGGTCAACGATCTCATCACGGAACTGCAACGCGCCGACCTGATCGTGGGTTTTAACAATCTGCGCTTCGATTACGAGGTGCTGCATGGCTACACGTCCATGGATCTCACGCAACTGCCCACGCTCGATATGCTCGTGGTCTTGAACGAGACGCTCGGCCACCGGCTTTCGCTTGACTCGATTGCGACGGCGACGTTCGCGGTGGAGAAGACGGCGGAAGGGTTGCAGGCGATCCGCTGGTTCAAGGAAGGCAAGCTCGCGGAGATCGCGGAGTATTGCTGCTACGACGTGAAGATCACCAAGCTCGTCCACGAATACGGCGTGTCGCAAAAACAACTGCACTATTTCAACCGCTTCAACAAAAAGTTGACCGTGCCGGTGAAGTGGTGAAGGAAAAATTGCGTTAGCCGCCGCGCTTCGCCGCAAAAAAATCCGGCTCGGCGATCAAAAAATTTCAATCACACGGCACCGTCCGCGTGCTGGCCCACTCGCGCAATTCAGAAACTTTTTCCGCCATCACCACCGAGAGCGGACGCGTCTGGCGGATTTCCGCGAGCAACTCCTCCTGCGCTAGCGTGTGCCGCCGCGCGTAGGCGGAATACATCCCCGACACTACGGCCTGCTCGATTTCGGAGCCGGAAAAACCATTCGTCGCCTCCACGAGCGCGGGCAAATCAAACTGCGCCGGGTCCAGCGAACGCTTGCGCAGATGGATTAGCAAAATGTCCCGGCGATTTTCTGGCGACGGCAGGTCCACAAAAAAGATTTCGTCGAAGCGCCCCTTGCGCACGAGTTCCGGCGGCAGACGCATGATGTCATTCGCCGTGGCAACGACGAAGACGGGCTTCTTGCGTTCCGACATCCACGTCAGAAACGTCCCCAAAATCCGGCGCGATAATCCGTCGTCATCGTTCTGCACCGCCACGCCTTTTTCAATCTCGTCCATCCACAGCACGCACGGCGACATCACCTCGGCGGTCTCGAACGCCTTGCGCAGATTGCGTTCCGTCTCGCCGTAGTATTTGTTGTAGAGCACGCCGAAATCCAGCCGCAGCAACGGTGCTTTGAAGATTGCCGCCGCCGCCTTCGCCACTAAACTTTTGCCGCAACCTTGAACCCCCAGCAGCAACACGCCGCGCGGCGGATCGAGCGCCACGTCGGTTTCCGTTTCGAGAAAAAACTCCTTCCGCACTTCCAGCCATTGCCGCAGGCGTTTCAGACCGCCAATGTCAGAAAACTTCGCCGTGTCGTATTCAAACGACAGCACGCCGTCGCGACCAAGCAATTCATATTTCGCGCGCATCACGTCGGGCATTCCTGATTCGGCGATCACGCCGTTGTCATTGATCGCCTTGCGCGCGAGTCGGCGCACGTCCGTCGCAGACAGGCCGACGAGATTGCGCACGAGCAGGTCCACGACCTTGTTCGTCGTCTGCACATCGCGCTGGCCGTTCTCCGCGCCCCATTCGCCGGCGACATCAAAAACAATTCCCCGCACTTCATCCGACGACGGCAGCGGCAGGCGAAACTCCGCCGTGAACGGCAGCAATTCCTCCGGCATCTTCACCACCGAGCCGGCGATGACGACGGTGCAATAATGTTTGCTGTAAGAAAGCGCGATGTCTTTGAGATGGCGGATGTGAACCGGGTCTTGCAAGTGCGGATGAAAATCCAGCAGCACGAAGAGGCAATTCCGCGACGAAGACTTGATGTAATTCAAAACCTCGTGTGACTTGGAAACAGAAATCAGCGGCTGGTCGGCGGGATCAAGCGCTTCCAGACCTTCCGTCACCGTCCAGCGGAACGCCTTGAGTTCCATCCGCCGCGCAATCTGCCGCACCACGCGCAGCACCTGCGTCTCCTCCGCGCTCTCCAGCATGATGAGCGGCGTGCGCGAACGCACGATGGCCTCCAGATCGCGGATGGGGCTTTCAGTGAAAACTCCCCCGGCAGTGTGTTTGGGCGACGACGAATTCATGCGGCGCACAAGGCTTGCGAAAACGCCGCATCGTTCAAGGAAAAAAACTGCCGCTGAATTTTTCGGCCACACTCTGTTCAAGTGCGGCGGGTTCAGCTAAAGTCTCCGGCAAATGCCCGGCCTGGTAAAAATTGAAACCATCATGGTGCTACCGCTGCCGCGCACCGCCGTGTGGCCGGTGCTGGCGCAGACGGACTGGCTCAACCGCGCCATCGGCCTGCCGCCCGTGCGCTACACTGTCGAGCCGTTGCGCGAGGGCGGCAGTAAAATCATCGGCCGCGCCACCGTTTTCGGTGTGCCGATGACGTGGCAGGAATTTCCCTTTGAATGGACGGAGCCGGAGTTTTACCAGGTGCGCCGCGTGTTCAGTTCCGGCCCGCTCGCGGCGGCGGTGCTGGGTTTGCGCCTGGGGGAGGATGGCACGGGTTGCCGCATCGAAGCCTTCGCGCATTTCCAGCCGCGAAATTATTTCGGAACCTTCTTCGCCCGCCACATCGCCGGCCCGAAAGCCATGCGCGATATGCGCGCCCTCATCAAGCACGTCGGCGAACATCTCGCCGGTCAGCAGGCAATGGTGATGCCCAAGTTGTCCGTCGCCACCGCCAATTCGACCGTGCTGGCGAACGGCCTCAAACAATTGCTCGCGGAAAAAATCTCCCCGGACCTCGTCGCCCGCATGAGCACGCTGCTCGTGTCGTCGCCGGACGTGGAGCTGTCGCACATCCGCCCCTTCACGGTCGCGCGCCAATGGGAGGCCGACCGTTGGGAAGTTTTGAAATTATTTCTGCACGCCACGCGCGCCGGGCTTTTGAACCTGCGCTGGGAAGTGCTTTGCCCCAACTGCCGTGCCACGCGGATGCCGCGCACCGCAAAGCTTGCCGACCTCGCGGCCATCGCTCATTGCGATGTGTGCAACATCCGGTTCGACGCCGAATTTGACAAGTCGGTGGAGCTGAAATTTTCCGTCCATCCCGGTGTCCGCCCATGCGACGAACAGACTTTTTGCCTCGTCGGTCCCGGCGCGCGACCGCACATTGCCGCGCAAATTAATCTTGAGCCGAATGAGCGGCGGGAATGGAAATTGCCCCTGACCACACGGGAATTGCGCGTCCGTTCCGTGCAGGTTAAGGAGGTTTCACCGCTGCCCGTCCACGGGGTCGAGGTCGTGTGCGCGCCGGATAAATTTGAGTTCACCCATTCCGACTCCACTTTTTTTGTCCGCAACCCGAATCCGTTTCCCGTGCAGGTCGCGCTGGAATCCGGTCACGGTGACGACGAAATTCTCACCGCCGCACGCGTCACGAACTGGCAGGAGTTCCGCGACCTCTTCGCCACCGAAGTCATCTCGCCGCTGGAACGCGTGACCGTCGGCTCGCAAGTGGTGCTCTTCACCGATTTGCGCGGCTCCACCGCGATCTATTCCGCCATCGGCGACGCGCCGGCCTACGCACTCGTGCGCGACCATTTCAAAATTTTGCACGACGTTGTTTCCACCCATCACGGCGGCGTGGTGAAAACCATCGGCGACGCGGTGATGGCCGTGTTCAGCGACCTGACCGAGGCGCTCAACGCCGTGCGGCAGATGCACGAGCAGCTTGCGTGGCCGGACGCAAAAAATAAAATCCGGCTACGCCTTAAATGCGCCGTGCACGCCGGCTCGTGCCTCGCGGTGAACGCCAACGACCGGCTGGATTACTTTGGCTCCGTGGTGAACCTCGCCGCGCGGCTCGTGGAAAAATCGCAGGGCGATGACCTCGTGGTGGCGGATGAAATTTTTCAACGCGCCGAGACGCAGCAGTTTCTCCGCGCCATTGAAAAGTCCGCCATCGCCGACAAGGTTGAATTTAACGGCATCCCCGAACCCATCCGCATCTGGCGTGTGCCGATGCGGTAGCGGCGGGTGAAGTTTGTCGTGCTTCTCGGCGCGACCGCTTCGTCCGCGCTCCGTTGAAATAATTTTATGCCCGAACCACAAACCACCGCCCAGCCAGCGCGCAAACCCACTTTCGCCGAAGCCTTTCGCTTCTGGCTCAAGCTCGGATTCATCAGCTTCGGCGGGCCGACCGGCCAGATCGCCATCATGCACACCGAACTGGTGGACAAGAAAAAATGGATCAGCGAGTCGCGGTTTCTGCACGCGCTGAACTACTGCATGATTCTGCCCGGCCCGGAGGCGCAACAACTCGCCATCTACATCGGCTGGCTGTTGCATCGGACGTGGGGCGGCATCGTGGCGGGCGCGCTGTTCGTGCTGCCGTCGGCGTTCATCCTCTGGGCGCTGACGTGGCTTTACGCGACGTGCGGCAACGTTCCTTTGGTCGCGGCGGTGTTTGACGGATTGAAACCGGCGGTGCTCGCCATCGTCCTCGGCGCGGTGCTGCGGATTGGGAAAAAATCTTTGAAGAACGAAGTCATGTGGACGCTGGCGGCGCTGGCGTTCGCGGCGATTTATTTTTTCAAAGTGCCGTTCCCCATCATCATTCTCGCAGCGGGCGCGCTCGGATTAGCGGGTGGAAAATTCTGGAAAGAAAAATTCGCCGTCATCAAAGGTCACGGCGGGAAAAAATCTGACGCGTCAGTTCTCGACGATGAAACCGATTCGCCCGCGCACACGAAGCCCACGCTCGCTCGCGCGGTGAAAGTCTGCGCGGTTTGCATCACGCTGTGGTGGCTGCCCGTATTGTTGATTGGCCTGTGGCTCGGCTTCGATCATTTGCTCGTGAAGCAGGGATTATTTTTCAGCAAGGCGGCGATGGTCACGTTCGGCGGCGCGTATGCCGTGCTGCCGTATGTCTCACAGCAGGCGGTGGAAAATTTTCACTGGGTCGCCCCCGGCCAGATGCTCGACGGCCTTGGCCTCGCGGAGACGACGCCCGGCCCGCTCATCATGGTGCTGCAATTCGTCGGCTTCCTTGGCGGCTGGAATTTTTCCGCGCCGCTCTCACCGCTCGCGATGGCCACGCTCGGCGCGTTCATCACGACGTGGACGACGTTCCTGCCGTGCTTCCTCTACATTTTTCTCGGCGCCCCGCACATCGAGCAGATGCGCGGCAACGTTAAGCTCACCGCCGCGCTTTCGGCCATCACGGCGGCGGTCGTGGGCGTGGTGCTGAATCTCGCAGTGTGGTTCGGCCTGCACGTTTTGTTTCCGGCGAACCTGCCGGTGAACTGGTTCGGCGTGGTCGTCTGCGTCGTCGCGTTCATCGGCATGGTGAAATGGAAGTGGGACATCATCCCCGTGGTGCTGGGCGCAGGCTTGCTCGGCGTGTTGCGGTATTTCGCCGGCTATTGAATAGACGACGATAAATCAAGGTGGTGGGCTGGCTCGCGCGGCAAGCCAGCCCATCGCCGAGCGTAGCGTCAGGCGACGGCAGAGTTGGATGTGGGGAATCAGGATGTTGCCACCTCGCCAGTGCCAGCTCCGCTGGAAAATTTGCCGCCGCACGACAAACTCTACCAAGCTGCTCGTGCGGCTTGGACTATTTGGGGATACTAACATTTATAGGAATTTTTAAGATTGCTTTGAAGCGCCTGACCGTTATTCTGACGCGCTCGATTTTAGACTTTATCAAATGAACGCTGAACTTTGCAAAAAGGCCTTGGAAAAAGTGGGTGCGCCGAACGTGCTCATCAACATCGTGTCCCGCCGCGTGCGCCAATTGAACGCTGGCGGCGGCGGCTGGGGCCGTCCGCTCGTGGATGTGCCGGCCAGCATGGGCTTGGCTGACATCGCCTTGACGGAAATCATCGAAGACAAGATGGGTTGGGAATTGCCGGAAGAAGTCGCAGCGGTTCGCCCGATTGCGAAGAAGCGCAAGAAGCACTAAAAAGTTAAGGCAGAATGATGAATGAAGAATGAAGAAGTAATTCATCCCGCCAAAAAATCTCATGCTTCATCTGGGCGACTGGATGAAGCATTTTTGTTTCTACATTCCTCCTTCTTCATTCTACCTTTGTTTTGAAATGGCCGACATCGTGACCAACCATAAAGCCCGCCGCGATTATCTCGTCATCGACACGTTCGAGGCGGGACTCGTGCTGCATGGCACGGAGGTCAAGTCGCTGCGCGCAGGCAAGGGACAGATCGCGGATGCGTTCGCGCGCATCGAGAAAAACGAGGCGTGGCTTTACAACGCGCACATTGATGAATACTCCCACGGCAACGTCCACAACCACGCGCTGAAGGCGCCGCGCAAATTGCTGCTGCACAAATCCGAGATTCGGAAGCTGCACGAACTCGCGTCGGTGAAAGGCAACGCGCTATTCCCGCTGGCGTTCTATTGGAAGAACGGCAAGGTGAAAGTCTCCATCGGCGTGGGCAAAGGCAAACAGACCTTCGACAAACGCGATGACCTCAAGAAGCGCGATTCCGACCGCGAAATGAAACAAGCGACGATGAAATACGCGAAGGGACGTTGATTTGTTCACGGAAATTTTTTGCCGATGAAGAAACAACCAGCCATCAATGACCTCCTGAAAGTCATGGCGAAACTGCGTTCACCGACGGGTTGTCCGTGGGATCGCGAGCAAGATCATCTGACGCTGCGCCGCCACGCGATTGAGGAAGTATATGAGTTGATTGATGCCATCGAGGCGCGCGATGACGGCGAGATGGCGGAGGAGCTGGGCGATCTGCTGTTGCAGGTGGTGTTTCATTGCCAGCTTGGGAAGGAGCGCGGCGTTTTTAATTTTGAAAAAGTCACGCGCGCGCTGGTGGAAAAACTGATCCGTCGCCATCCGCACGTTTTCGCTTCCACTAAAGTTAAGAACGTGGACGAGGTCTGGGCGAACTGGGAAAAAATCAAAAAGGCGGAGAAGCACGGAACACATAGGGAGCGCCGTTCGGCACTGGACGGAATTCCAAAACATCTGCCAGCCTTGCTGCGGGCGGAAAAACTTTTGAAGAAAGCGCAAAAGGCCAAGCTCGTTGCTGATGGAAAGGATTCCGCCGGCAAATTGTCAAAGGCGGCACTGGCAAAAACCTTATTTGAACTGACCTCGCAGGCGCAATCGCAGGGCTGGTGTGCGGAGGAATTGCTGGCCGACGAGGTCAAAAAGCAGGAGTTGGCGTGGCGGCGGTTGGAACAAGCCCAATTTCCAAAAAACAGCCGTTGACAGTCGGAAGAAATCTGGTTTAATTGCCGACCCTTTGCGGGAAAATAATTTAATTTTATGTATGCAGTTTTAACTACCGGTGGCAAACAGTATCGCGTCGCAGCCGGCGACAAACTCGAAATCGAACGCCTCGAAACCGAAGCGGGCAAGCCGTTCACGTTTGACACCGTGCTGCTCGTCAATAACGACGGCAAGCTGACCGTGGGCGCACCCACTGTCGCTGGTGCGACCGTCACCGCTGATGTCGTGGCGCACAAACGCGGCGAACACAAACTCACTTTCAAGATGAAACGCCGCAAAGGTTATCACAAGACCATCGGCCATCGTCAGGAACTGACGGTCGTCAAAATCACCGCCATCAACGCGTAATTTTAACCCAAAGATTTTATGGCACATAAAAAAGGTCAAGGCAGCGTAAAGAACGGACGCGACAGTCACAGCAAACGTCTCGGCGTGAAAGAATTTGGCGGCACGATTGTCACCGCCGGCAGCATTCTCATCCGCCAGCGCGGCAGCAAATTTCTCGCCGGCATCAACGTCGGCATCGGCCGCGATTGGACGTTGTTCGCGTTGAAAGACGGCGCGGTCAAGTTCGACAAGAACAGCCGCCGCATCAACATCGTTCCCGCAGCAGCGAACTGAATCGTTATTTAATTTCAAGGCGAGGCTGAACGCCTCGCCTTTTTTGTTTTCAGGAACGGACAGAATTGACAGAATTTTACAGAATTAAATTTTGAGAAATTCGCGCCTGAAAGCCTAAAATAAATTCTGTAAAATTTTGTTAATTCTGTCTAAAAAAACCGGCCATGTTCATTGACGAAATAAAAATCTACGCGAAAGCCGGTCACGGTGGACCGGGCGCGGTCGCGTTTCATCGCGAGGCTTACGTCACCAAGGGCGGGCCGAGCGGCGGCAACGGCGGACGCGGCGGTAGCGTCATCTTGCAGGCCGATCACGACCTCAACAATCTCATCCAGCAGTATTACGTCCCGCGCCTCATCGCGCCGGGCGGCGAAGGCGGCATGGGCAAGGGCATGGACGGTCATGCCGGCAAAGACCTCATCATCAAAGTTCCCTGCGGCACACTCGTCTGGCTGCGCAAGAACACCACGCCGCCCATCGAGAAAAAAATGCGGCGTCCCGACGATGACGACGAGGATGAAGTGGAAAATCCGATGTTCACCACCGGCACCAGTGGCCGCCCCGTGTTACGCAGCACCGCGGGCATTCCCGCCGCGCTGGAAATGGACTTGAGCCAAGAACCCGAAGACCCGGATCGCCCCGCCGAGCCGGAAGACAAAGGCGAACTCGTGGCCGACCTCACGACGCACGGCCAGCAATTTATTTTGTGCAAAGGCGGACGCGGTGGATTGGGCAATCGCAATTTCGCCACCGCGCGCCACCAGACGCCGCGTTTCGCGCAACCGGGCGAACCGGGAACGGAAGGCGAATACCTTTTGGAACTCCGCATCATGGCGGAGATCGGCCTCGTCGGTTATCCGAACGCCGGCAAGTCCACCTTGCTCACCGCGATTTCGCGCGCGCGTCCGAAGATTGCGGCGTATCCGTTCACCACGTTGACGCCGCAGGTTGGCATCGTGGAATTTTTGCCGGACTTCAAGCGGCTCACCGTTTGCGACGTGCCGGGACTCATCGAAGGCGCGCACAACAACGTCGGCCTCGGCCACGAATTTCTCCGCCACATCCAGCGCTGCAAAATCATCGTGCTGCTGCTCGACATTGCCGGCACGGACAACCGCAAGCCGTGGGACGATTACAAGCAACTGCTCAAGGAACTGGAACTCTACGACCCGGAACTCGTGCAGAAGCCGCGCCTCGTCGTGGCGAATAAAATGGACGAAGCCGTCGCCGAGGAAAATCTGAAGCAGTTCAAAAAGAAGATCAAAAAAGTTTCCGTGCTGCCCATCTCTGCCGCCTTCGATCAGGGTATGGTGGAATTCAAAAAGACCATCCGCAAAGAAGTGGAAGCGGCGG
>JANOBC010000333.1:0-2878 GCA_031411455.1 Limisphaerales bacterium | reverse complement strand
GGAAAATTCTGGCGAAAGATGAAGCCGGCGGTCGAAGCACCAGTTACGCGCTTTTCCTGCCGAAATGAAAAGGACTGCCCAGCAGGGCCAGTTCGCTGTGGTGATCCCTAATCATTTTCCTTCACAACAAATTTTATGATGGGATTTGGGAGAGAGTTAATCGCACGTTCAAGATAATTTCCGTTTAGAGGATCCAATTCTTCGGCGCTTGCACGCGCCCATTCCAGCCAACGCTTGGCGGACGCGTTTTGATCATCTGTGCCATGATGTTTTAGCCGCGCCTCACAGGCGGTTATAAACGCCCTCAGTTGCGCCGCCTTTTCCCAGCGATCCGCCTGCTGTTCGAGAGAACGACGGCGATTCAGTTCCTGCTCATAGAGTTGTCGCAATTCATGTTCCCGCCTTGCTTGCTCGGCTCTGCGCTGCTCGCGTTCTGCCTCAGCTATTCTGTAGAGCCGCAATGCGTCGCCCGTCGCGACAATCCCGTTTACGATTTCATCCAACACCTCTTCAAGCGGCTGGCGTTTTTTGTCAGTCCATATTTTTTGGGTTGGTCCGTGATATTCTTCGATGGAGAAATTAAGAATGTCGGTAGGCTCATAGACATGTCGATTCCAGACATAGCGTTCGGCTTTCTCCTTTTCAGTCAGTTCCCTGTCCCGTCTTAGCGTTCGCTCCATCATCTTGATGCGCACTTTTTCATCCCCAATTTTTATCACCGTTTCTAATCGTTCATAACGATCCTCACTCAATTCGGCTTTGTAGCCCTTTGACTCAAGGGCTCGGAAGATAGTATCCAAAATCAACAGGGCGCGTTTGAGGTTTTGTTTGGTTACTGTGATGTTGATGCAACGCTGCCGCCAGTTTGGGCCAACTCGACCATATTTATCCGGTTCAGCCTTTTCGAGCAACTCTCTGCAGGCTCGTATCAAAGGGTGCGCTTTCCGAAAATCCTGGGCAACCGATAAAGCGAGTGGGGCGGCAGGCTTGGCTAACTCATCTGGATTATCAGACGATGATTTCACATCGGACGCTGCGACTGGTTGGACGGGTTGAGTGGATAATTTTGCGGGCTGTTTCGCAACCGTTTGTGGAGTAATCCGAATCACAGAAGGTTGGCTTGATGCAGCCGGAGGCAATGGAGTGCGCTCCACGGTCTGATTCAGCCTGAGGAGAGGCCAATAATCCGGGCCGGGGCGTGGGATGTCAAATTGCTCACAGATTTTTGTGAGCCGGTAGATTTGGATGTTCCATGTTTTGCACAAATGGCTCATCGGTGTCTTCCAAATTGCAGCGTATAATTCTTCGCGGGTCAGCGTGATTTCGGATTGTTCCATACTGGTATTTTAATTTGTTAGCGTGGAATAGCGCCTAACTGAAACATTTCCAAATGGCAGGTTCAATTCCCTAAAGACTGTAAGAACGGTGAAAAAAATGAATTAAACCGAGAAGACAAATGACCCAATTTTACTTGCACTTTACTTGCACTTATTCGTAAACCATTGATAATCAATGGAGCGGGTGAAGGGAATCGAACCCTCGTCTCAGCCTTGGGAAGGCCACATTCTACCATTGAACCACACCCGCTTATTATGAAGACGACGTTTATCTAACAGACTCCGGCACGCGTGGCAACCCTCGCTTTGCGCGCAACCAAATTAAACGAACGCTTCCAACTGGCCGATGGCAGCGCGCAAGGCGACTTCAATTTCCGGCCCGCGCGTGGCGAGGTCAATTTTCCCGGCTTGAATTTCGCGGACGTAAAAATTATCCAGCGCCGCGCCGCGTTCGGTCACGATGCGCGCGGCGGCGATGTCCAGCTTCAGTTCGGCGAAGGTCTGCGAGAGGGCGTGCAGCAGGCCGAGCCGGTCTTCGGTTTCAATCTCGATGAGGGTGCGGCCTTCAGAGGCGTTGTTGTCGAAGCGGATGTTCGTCTCGATGCGTTCGCCGAAATACGCGGTGTAGTGCGGCTGGCTGAACGTGCGCCGGGCGATGAGCTGGTGCAGGTTGATGTTTTCGCCGGTCAGGACGTGATCCAGCAATTCGGAAAATTTTTCTCGCTGCTCCTTTTCCGCCAGCGCGCCGGTGCGGGCGTCGTTCACGAAGAAAGTGTCTAGCGCGATGCCGTCGCTGCGCGTGAAAATCTGCGCGCCCAAAATGTTCAGCCCGGCGGCACTCAATGAGCCGGCGATTTTTCCGAAGAGTCCGGCGCGGTCCCAGGTGCAGACTTTCACGAGGCTGTAGCCGCGGTCGCGCTCGTCAATCCACGCGGTGGCCGGCACGAGCGCGCGGTTGCCCTCAACGATCAGCCGGTGCATAAAGCGGTGCGCCAGTTCGAGGTCGTCCTGAATCTGCTTGGCGGTGTGGATCTCAAAATACCGTGGCGGCAGCGTGGCGAAATGCGCGGTGATTTCTTCGTCGGCGATGCGGCTGTGGGAAAATTCGCGGACGAGGTCGCGCAGTTCCTCGCGGGCCTGCTCGTTCTGTTTGCGAAATTCGGTGCCGCCGGTGAGCAGCGTGGCGGAGCGATTGAATAATTGCCAGAGGAGCGAATCTTTATAGCCGCTCCAGAGCTTGTCGCTGGTGCCTTGCGAATCGGCGAAGGTGAGGAGCAGGAGCAGGCTTAACTTTTCCGAGGTGCCGACTTGTTGCGAAAATTCGCGGATGACTTCGGGGTCATCCAAGTCGCGGCGCTGGGAAAGCACGGCCATGAGCAAATGATTCTCAACCAGAAATTTCAAAACGTCGGTCGAGCCGTCATCAAGTTGCAGGCGTCTGGCCGCGCGCAGGGCGAGCGTCGCGCCGACATCGGCGTGTTTGCCTTGCTCGTGCTTGGCGCCTTTGCCGACGTCGTGCAACAGCAGCGCGAGGTAAAGCA
>JANOBC010000332.1:0-3910 GCA_031411455.1 Limisphaerales bacterium | reverse complement strand
GTCGTCGGCAAACGCGGCACGGCGACGACCACGCCGGAGGAATTAGTGAAAAGCTTTAACCACGAATGAAGATTAAAACTGCAAGCAGACTTGGAATTTTTTTGCGTCGGACTAACTGATTTAACAAAATCAAAAGGTCATCGTGAAATCCTTAGCAGACCCGACCATAATTCAGAAATGGCTGAAGAAAAAACTGGCATTTCAGACAACCGGATGTTTTGCCATAAGTTTTTTATCCTTCGTAACAGGGATTGCTATTTTGGCGATTACGTTTTTTCTCTCGTTTGTAGTTATTTGGCTTGGGATATTGGGTGTTTCTGCTTTTTCAGAGTTAGTTTTCAACAAGCCAATCCATCTATCGCCTCATAGCATCTATGTGATTTGTGGTCTTTTTTTGGTTTTGCTGTTTATTGAAAATTTCCGCACCAGCCGGAAATACCTGAATTCTTATGTCCTACAAAATCCAGTATCGCCAGGTGGAGTCGCTTTTGCCGGAATTTTAGGCGCGCTATTTGCACTTCTTGCGAATCCCGATGCTTCTGGAAAAATAATCAGCGACTTATTGTTCACAGGCCCCAGAGTCACGATATATTCTGTTTTATCGTTTCGTCGCGCTGTTCGGTTGATGAAAACAAATGTGAAGACGGCCTCTGATGCGTTGACAATTTTGTTGGGACGAACTCATCGAATGTCTGTCACGGAATTGTCAAAATCGTTACGCGGCAATGATCCGATACCGGCACTCTTTCAGTTGCAAGAAATTGATTGCATCTTGTTTTTATCAAAAGAACCCACAGGTGTCATCTTAACCGAAGAAATTCGCCGGGAGTTAAATCTATTGGTTGGAAATCAGATTAGTTTTGAATCCCTGCCCGATGATGAACCATCCGCGCCCGAAACGCATGAAAATTTGGAACAATATGAACTTCTTGGACTAAAACCGACAGCTTCATTGGAAGAAATCAAAACCGCTTATCGAAGCCGAATCAAACAATGTCACCCTGACAAATTCGTTGGCAGAGGAGCGGAATTTCGTCAACTTGCAGAAGAGCGGGCGAAATCAATCAATGCCGCATACAAAATTTTGCTGGCGAAACACAAAGATGCGCTTAAATCGAAGTAAGAATTTGTGTTCAATCCATGACCGAAAAATGAATTCTAAAAAAATCACCACTGCCGAAATCCGCGCGATGAAAATTCGTGGCGAGAAGATCGCCGCGCTCACGGCTTACGATTATCCGATGGCGAAGCTGCTGGACGAATCGGGCGTGCCGCTGCTGCTCGTCGGCGATTCGCTCGGCATGGTCGTGCTGGGTTATCCCGACACCACGCACGTCACGATGGCGGAGATGGAGCATCACGTCCGCGCCGCCGCCCGCGCGAAAACGAATGCGCTGCTCGGCGGCGATCTGCCGTATCACAGTTATGAAACGGTGGAGACGGCGGTGGCGGATGCAAAACGGCTCGTCGCGGTGGGCGCGGAGTTTGTGAAGGCGGAAGGTGGGCGCGAAATTTTGTCGCAAGTGCGCGCCATCATCGCGGCGGGGATTCCGTTCTGCGGACATCTGGGAATGTTGCCGCAGCACGTTTTGGAAGAAGGCGGTTATCACATCAAGGGTAAGAAGGAAGACGAGCATCAGCGTTTGCTTGATGACGCGAAGGCGCTGGCGGATGCGGGCGCGTTCGCCATCGTGCTGGAACTCGTGACGCCGCCGGTCGCGAAGGAGATTTCAGAAAAGATTTCCGTGCCGACCATCGGCATTGGCAGTGGGCCGGATTGTGACGGGCAAATTTTGGTGACGCAGGATTTGATCGGCGCGTTCCCGTGGTTCACGCCGCGCTTTGTTAAGCCGAAGGTGAATGTTGCCGGCGAAATCAAAACGGCAGTGGCGGCTTGGAAAAGCTCGTTGGTGTAGTGGCACAGGCTTCTAGCGGGTGAGCTTTTGTTTGGAGCCTGCTTGAATCGGGAACACACAGGCTGGAAGCCTGTGCCACTATTTTTGCCGCAACTTTTTTGGCGGCGGCGGTGTTGGACTCGCAGATGAAATTCTTTTTTGCCATTTTGATTTTTGCGCTGGCCGCGACGGGTTGCACGACGAAAGCGAAGTCGCGGGCGCAGGCGCAGAACGCTTATCTCGCGGGGCAGAACGCCGCGCTGCAACAGCAGCTTGCGGCGCAGTTCAATGGCGTGACGGTCACCGGCGCAGTGCAGCGTTCGCAGGTGCCGTGGGTGATGGGGCTAACACTCGCGCAGGCCATCGCGACGGCGAATTACACGGGCGAGGTAGCGCCCAAGCACATCATCATCACGCGGCAGGGCGAGAGTGCGGCGCTGGATGCAAAGGTTTTGTTGAGCGGCACGGACATCCCGTTGGAGGCGGGGGATGTGATTGAACTGGGTCCGTGATTTTTATTTAGCGGGTTAAGTTGAACGGACGCCGCCCGCTGCCTCACGCAAAGGGCGCGAAGTTCGCAAAGGGGAAGAAAAAAAGGCTTTGCGCCCTTTGAGGCCTTTGCGTGAGGTTGCAATTTTTCTTCTAGAAATTTCTTTCGGTTATTTTTTGCTTGGACGGCCTTTGTCCCACCCCCTCTGCAAGAATGGCGTCGTAATTGATACAAAAATTATGACAACCATGATAACCAACGAACAACTGGAACTCGGATTCAACCCCACCCAGAGCCGCATCTACGGACGCAAACGCGAGGCGCGCGTGGCGCGGGGCCAATGGTGGTTCGCCAAGATGCGCGCGGCGGTGGCGAACGCGATGGACTGGCAGGCGAATGGCGAATCGCTGCCGGAACAAACCTGGATGCCGGGTGCGAACCGGCAGTTGAAGTATTAAAAGTTTAAAAGTCCGGTAGCCGCCGACGTGAGTCGGCGCAAATTAAATCCGGGAGGAATCAAATGGCGCGAACTGACGTTCGCGGCTACGGATAAAATGCCGCCATCTTGCCAAGCCCGCGCGTCGGCGCGGCTCGTCGCTGCGCGCCGGTTATTTGCCCACAACAGCGTAACCGGCGCGCACAAATTCGCGGATGACCGAGAGTTCCTCTTCGCCGTAAATGGTGTGCGCTTTGGGAAACTCGTGCCACGCGGTGTTGAAGCCGGCGGCTTTAAGGGTCTTGATCTGTTCGCGGACGCCAGCGATGGGAATCACGGTGTCGAACGGGCCGTGCGTGGAGAGGAGGCGCTGCTGTTTGGCGGTGGGCGGAACTTCCGTCAAAAGTTTTTCCAATTCATAAACCCAGCCGCTGATGCCGACGAGTCCGGCGAGCTTGTGCGGATAACGAAGCCCGACATCTATCGTCATCAGGCAGCCTTGCGAAAATCCGCCGAGCGTGATCTGGTCGGCGGGGAAATTTTTTGCGCGCAGGTCGTCGAGCAAATCAGTAAGCAGTTTGCGGCTGCGGAGAACGCCGGGCGTTTTATTGTCAATGTCGAACCAAGACCAGCCGCCGTAATATTCGTCCGGCGCGTTGACGAGAAGGCAATTGAGCCACGGCAGGTTCATGGCTTTGGGCAGCCAGCGGTAGCCTTCGATGCTGTCGCCGAGGCCATGCAGCATGACGAGAAGGGCGCGGGAATCTTTTTGCGCGGCGGGGATGAATTCAGTGTGGAGCATTTTTTGTTGGAGAGTTTTTTGGCGGGAGTGACCTCTCACTTCCATAGTCGCTGTCGCTACTCCTCTCGGAGGGGAGAGGGAGAAGAGATCAGTTATTTGTGCTGGTGCGGAGTTTTTCGGCGGCGGCTTCCGTCCAATCCATGATGGCTTTGCGTTGTTCTTCGGTCAGGCGAGCTTCGGGGTGGAGCGCGGTGTATTTCTTCGGCGGCATTTCGCGGTAGTCCACGACTTCGTTGATGCGGTCTAATTTCTTGGCGGCGCGGGCGGAATCCTCCGGCCAGTCGGAA
>JANOBC010000331.1:0-37515 GCA_031411455.1 Limisphaerales bacterium | reverse complement strand
CGGGGCGCTACATCCCGCTCAAATTCGTCGGCCTGCAGGAACGCCTCACGCCCGCGTTGCTGGATGTGTATCTGGAGGAAATCTACCAGCTCGAAAGTAACGACCGCGCCGAAGGCGTC
Source organism: Limisphaerales bacterium (assembly GCA_031411455.1). Taxonomy (GTDB): domain Bacteria; phylum Verrucomicrobiota; class Verrucomicrobiia; order Limisphaerales; family UBA11358; genus UBA11358. The sequence continues at coordinate 37,396 of JANOBC010000331.1, read as the reverse complement.
CGCATCCTCTACGCCCACCGCGACCTCACGGTGGATCAGGCCTACGTCAACAAACGGCTCAAGGCGAGCGGCAAGACGCAGCTCAAGGTGGAACTGGTGAGCCTCAACGAACTGCTCGACCGCAAAGCCGCCAGCCTCTTCACGCCGGACAGCGCCGTGCTGGACGTGAAACCCGGCAAGAAAGGCGAACTGGCCGTGACCGTGAAGCAATACTTCAGCCCGTATCTGAAAGCGAAGATTGACGAATTCAACGCCAAGCGCGGCAAGAAAAACGGCGGCGAACTGATCGAAGCGAACGGCAACGGGAACGGCGAGGAAAATGGAAACGGAGAAACGAACGGCAATGGCGAGGAAGCGGCAAAGCCATCCGTCCCGTTCAAGCCCGTGACCATCAGCGACACCGGCCTCGAACTCATCGAAGCCGTCCAGTTCGACACCACGCTCCGCAAAGACGGCGTGTGGGTGAGCAATCCCGAACTCGAAGACAAAGCCGGGCCGAAAGAAAAAATCAAAGGCCACTACACCGTCACGGCCAAATCCTTCAAAGTGAAATTCCGCAACATCGCCGGAGACGAAATTGTTTTGGATTATCCGCCCGCGAAAGCTTGAGGTTCTAATTTCAGCGCATAAAAAAAGCGGCCTCCGTTTCCGAAGGCCGCTCGCAGTGTTTCTCGTGGAGTTAAGTTGGGGGCGTAGGCGTGGGCGGAGTCGGGGGCGTGGCCCGCAAGGCGCGAAGCCGAAGGGGGAAGCCGTGGCGGAGATTCTGGCGAGCATCAAAGAGAGAAGGGCGTGAAACTGGAACGCTCCATAGCACCGATTCCAAACTTTTAATGGTATTTTGCTGAAGGTCACAGATTGGGACTTTCGCCACGCTGCCCATTTGCTTCGGTGCATTCGTGTCCCCGTTACTTCCAAAGCCTTTCTCTCCTCAGTCACCGCCTCCTCACGTAGGCGACTACACACGGGCAACTTCCCGCTCTGGCTCCCGCTGGATCGAGGCGCTGATTGATTACCGGTGTCAATGTTTTTGGATTCTGCCTATGTCTTGAACCATCGGCCTCATCCACTTTTTTAACCTGCACTGGGCAAAGGGCTGGCTGGGATTTTGGCGGAGGATATTGAAAATGGGCGCGGCGTGGAGTCCGTCCCGAAAACTGAAGTCTCACACCTTTGTGGGATAGGCTCTGGTGGCCACCCCCGATACTTTGAAGAGCATCCCCATGAGTCGTGGATGGCGCTTTATTAAAAATTAATCAAATCGCTCGGCGAAGAACATTTCGGCAGGCTGCCGTGTCCCACCGTGATTTGCTTTCGGATCGCAACGACGATGACCTCTGGAGCGTCAGGGAAAAGTCGCTACATTTTTGGGTGGCCCTAATTAATTAGGGCGGCTTGCATTGGGCGCACCCCATGAACCATCGGAGAAAATAAGTTATGAAATGCACCAGATACATTGTCGGACTCACGCTGCTTTTTGCTGTGGGGACTGCCGCCTTCGGCGCGACTACGCCGCCGCCCAATCTGATTATTATCCTGACCGATGATCAGGGCTATCACGATGTCGGGTTCAATGGCTGCAAAGACATTCCGACGCCGAACCTTGATTCCATCGCTAGCAGCGGTGTGCGTTTTACGAGCGGCTACGTTTCATATTCGGTTTGCTCACCTAGCCGGGCGGGATTGTTGACGGGGCGTTACGAACAGCGCTTTGGTCACGAGCGTAACCCGGAATGGCAGCCGGAAAATCCGTATTCTGGATTACCGCTTTCCGAAACGACTTTGGCGGATGCCTTGGGCAAAGTCGGCTATCAAAGTGGAGCCATTGGTAAGTGGCACTTGGGATCGAATCCCGCATTTCATCCTTTGAAACGCGGGTTCAACGAATTCTTCGGCATGCTGGGCGGTGGTCATCATTACTTTCCGGAAGAACTGACGCTCAAGGAAACAGGTCAGGCAAAAAATGAAGCCGACAGCTACCGCCTCTGGATCATGCGTAACCATGAGCCGGTTAAAACCACGAATTATCTCACGGATGAATTTTCGGACGAGGCGGTGCGGTTTGTGACGCGGCATAAAGCTGAGCCATTTTTTCTCTACCTCGCCTACAATGCGCCGCACACGCCATTGCAGGCCACAGAAAAATATTTAAGCCGCTTCCCCAACATCAAAGATCCCCGCCGCCGGACTTACGCCGCGATGGTCAGCGCAGTGGACGATGGCGTCGGTCAACTGCTCGCCAAACTGCGCGAGCTGAATTTGGAGACGAACACGCTGGTGGTTTATCTCTCCGACAACGGCGGCCCGACGCCGGACAATGCCTCCAACAATAATCCGTTGCGCGGAGCCAAGGGCAGTCCGTGGGAAGGCGGCTGGCGCGTGCCGTTTGCGATGCAATGGCCCGGGCATCTGCCCCAGGGAAAAGTCTATGACCAGCCCGTGTTATCGTTGGACATCTTTGCGACCATCACCGCGCTGGCGAATGCGCCCGCCAATCCGGCGCGTCCGCTCGACGGCGTCAATCTCCTGCCTTATCTCACCGGCCAAAAAACCGGCGCCCCGCATGACACAATTTTTCTGCGCATGTTCGACAAGGGCGCGTTCGCCGTTCGCAGCGGTGATGACAAGCTGGTGATTCCGAGTCACGGCAGCGAGGCGCAGCTTTTTAATGTTACGCAAGACATTGCCGAGTCCAAAAATCTGGCCGCCTCCCAACCGGAAGTGTTGGCGGAGCTTGAAAAGAAACGCGTGGCTTGGAATCATCAACTGGTGGAGCCGGTGTTTCAAGGGCTGATGCAGGGCAAGGTCAAACCGACCGCCGCCGCCGCGCCCGCAGATTGAAGCCCGAAAATAAAATCATCCAAGCCGACCATTTCCAAATGAGATTAAAAATTGCTGCAATCGTTTTGCCCTGCCTAGCGGGAATATTGGCTCAAGGCAATACCGGCCAAGCCGCGCCGGTGGCCACGAAACCCAACATCGTCATCATCATTGCCGATGACCTCGGTTACGGCGATCTTGGTTGCTACGGCGCTACGAAAATCAAGACGCCGAACATGGACAAGCTCGCGGCCGAGGGCGTGCGCTTCACTCAAGGTTACGCGCCATCCTCGACCTGCACGCCATCGCGCTTTTCACTTCTGACCGGTGAATACGCGTGGCGGCAGAAGGGCAAAAAAAATAGCATTCTCGACGGTGATGCGCCGCTGTGCATCGAACCGGGTCGCCTCACGCTGCCGGCCATGTTGCGTAAAGCGGGTTACCAGACGGGCATCGTCGGCAAATGGCATCTCGGCCTCGGCGACGGCAGGACGCCGGTCAATTTCAACGGCGAAGTCAAACCCGGCCCGCTCGAAATTGGGTTCGATTATTCCCACATCATTCCCGCCACCGTGGATCGGGTGCCGAGCGTGTGGGTCGAGAATCATCAGGTCGTCGGCCTTGATCCCGCCGATCCGATTGTCGTGAGCTACGTCACCAACATCAGCGATGAGCCGACGGGCTTGCAGCGGCCTGACTTGCTGAAACAGAAAGCCGACAAGCAGCATTCCGACACCATCATCAATGGCATCAGCCGCATCGGCTACATGAAAGGCGGCCAAGCGGCGCGATTCAAAGACGATGAACTGGCGAACACGGTCGTGGCGAAATCGGTTCAATTCATCGAGCAGCACAAAGACGCGCCGTTTTTTCTCGAAGTGGGTTTGTTTGAACCGCACGTTCCGCGCGTGGCCGAAGCGCCGTTCGTCGGCACGAGCGAGTGCGGCGTGCGCGGCGACGTCATTCAGCAGATTGACTGGGAAGTCGGACAAATCACGAAGGCGCTCGACCGTTTGCAGCTTGCGACGAACACGCTCGTCATCCTGACCAGCGACAACGGCGCGGTTTTATTCGACGGCTATTACGATCGCTCCGTGGAGGATTTGAACGGTCATCAGCCCACCGGCGGCTTGCGCGGTTGGAAATATTTAGTGTTTGAAGGCGGCTGCCGCGTGCCGTTCATCGCGCGCTGGCCGGAACAAATCCAGCCGCGCGTGACCGATCAAATGTTCAATCTGGTGGATTGTCTGGCGACCTTCGCGAGCATCGTGGGGCAGAAAGTTCCCGCCAAAGTTGCGCCCGATAGCTTGGATTTGTCCGCTGTGTTGCTGGGCACGACGACGAATCAGCTCCGCGATAACACCGTCCTGCATGGGATTTCGGACACCTTGGCGCTCCGGCAGGGCGATTGGAAATACATTCCCGGCAACGCCAAGGTCAAAGCGAGTGGCGTCGGTAATGGTGCCAACCCTTTGGACGCGCGCTTCAGTGCCAACCGCATTACCGGGCCGTTGCTGTTCAATCTCGCCAATGATCCCAACGAAAAGACGAACGTCTCCGCGCAATACCCCAAGCTGGCGACGGAATTACAAAAGCGGCTCGCGGCCATTAAAAGTGGAATTCCCAAATGACCAAAAAAACAAAAGCGTGGCTGAAGTTATTCTTACCAAACGCAGGCTCAATCCTATTGCTGCTCACCGGAATTTTCACGGCCACCGAAACGTTTGCGGAGGTGAAATTGCCGTCCGTGTTTTCCGATCACATGGTTTTACAGCGCGACGTCACCTTGCCCGTTTGGGGTTGGGCTGACCCCGGCGAGAAAATCACGGTTGCCGTCGCGAAGCAGATGAAAACCACCACGGCAGATGCGGCTGGCAAGTGGAGTCTCAAGCTCGATAAAATTTCTGCCAGCGAACCAGTGACCATGACCGTCCAGGGCAAGAACACGCTCACGGTGCAGGATGTTTTGATCGGCGAAGTCTGGCTCGCTTCCGGTCAATCTAACATGCAGTTGCCGGTGAATGACGTTGCGAATGCGTCGCAAGAAAAAGCTTCGGCTCAATTCCCGCAACTACGTATGTTCACCGTGGTGAAGCATCCGGCGGTTACGCCGCAGACGAACTGCGCGGGCGAATGGGTAGTTTGCAGCCCGGCGACGGTGGGGAAATTTTCCGCAGCCGCTTATTTCTTCGGCCGTGAATTGCACCAGAAACTCGGTGCGCCCGTGGGGTTAATCAATGCCTCGTGGGGCGCAACGCCGATTGAAGCATGGACCAGCATGACTCAGATGGAAGGTAAGCCGGAATTCTCGCCAGTATTTAAGGAATGGGAGGAAAAGCTGCGCCTGCCCTACAACGCGGAGAAGGCATTGGCGCAATACCAGAAGCAATTGGCGACGTGGAAAACAAATTCTGAAATGCGCAAAGCCGAAGGCAAGCCAGCGGGGAACCCGCCCGAGCAGCCGGTGAATCCGCGCGAACACAAAAATTATCCTGCCAATTTATTCAACGGCATGATTGCGCCGCTCGTTCCTTACGCCATTCGCGGCGGCATTTGGTATCAGGGCGAGAACAACGCCCACGGTGATTTCGCCAAACTCTATGCCACGCAGTTGCCGCTACTCATTCAGGACTGGCGGCAGCGCTGGAACGAGGGGAATTTTCCCTTTGCTTGGGTGCAGTTGCCGAACTTCAAGCAGGCCACAAATAATCCCGCCGCCCCAAGCGACTGGGCGGTGATGCGCGAAAGTATGTTGCACACCTTGGCCGTGACGAACACGGGCATGGCCATCACCATTGATGTGGGTGATCCGGCGAACATTCATCCTAAAAATAAACAAGCCGTCGGTCATCGGTTGGCACTCTGGGCACGCGCCCAAGTTTATGATGAAAAGATTTCATTCTCCGGCCCGCTGCTGGCTGGCCAGAAAATCAGCGGCGACCAAATCGCGCTTTCCTTCACGCACACCGACGGTGGATTGATGGCGAAGGAGGGTGAGTTGAAAGGCTTCGCCATCGCCGGGGCCGATCATCAGTGGGGCTGGGCACAGGCCCGCATTGAAGGCGATCAGGTAATCGTTTCGAGTTCGGAGGTCAAAGCACCGGTGGCGGTGCGCTATGCGTGGGCGGATAATCCCGACTGCAATCTCTACAATGCTGCGGGTTTGCCCGCCTCGCCGTTCCGCACGGACGACTGGTGACTTGGCTAAAAACAGAGGGAGCATCCAAGCGTATTATGAACCAGAGAAAAATAAACCGCCGACAATTTGTCGGCTACGCCGGCGGCGGCGCGCTTCTCCTGCTCGCAGGTTGTGTCGGTTCGGCGGCCGTAAAGCTGTCATCAGTGTCAGCGGGCGAATTTTTATTTGTGGAGGCGGAAGGGTTTGACGATTTGGGCGGTTGGGATTTGGATCAGCAATCCATGGATCAAATGGGTTCGCCGTATCTCCTCGCCCACGGCCTCGGCGTGCCGGTGAAAGATGCCGTCACCAAAATCACGTTGCCCTCAAAAGGGACTTATCGCGTCTGGGTTCGGACCCGCGATTGGGTAGCCCCATGGAAAATGCCGGGCGCGCCGGGTAAATTTCAGTTGCTCATTGATGGTCAGCCACTGGCGGAAACTTTCGGCACCAAAAGCGCCGCCTGGCACTGGCACGACGGCGGACTGGTGGCGGTGGGAACGCAGGCTGAAATCGCGCTGCACGATCTGACCGGTTTTGAAGGACGCTGCGAAGCCATCCTGTTTTGCAAAAACCAGAATTTCGTGCCGGTCAACGACGTGCCGTCGCTGACAAAATTTCGACGCGCGTTGCTTGGCCTGCCCGAGCAACCCGACAACGGCGGACAGTTTGATTTAATTGTGGTCGGCGGCGGTTTGGCCGGCACGTGTGCGGCGCTCTCGGCCGCGCGCAACGGCTTGAAAGTCGCGCTCGTGCAAGATCGCCCCGTGCTCGGCGGCAACGGCAGTTCCGAAGTGCGGGTCTGGCCGGAGGGTCACACGAATCATCCGCCGTATCCGCACATCGGCGATATCGTGACGGAAATACTGCCACCGATTAAGGGCAAGAATGCCGGGCCGGCCGGGTTCTTCGATGACGCCCGTAAACTAGACGTCGTGAAGCGCGAACCGCGCATCACCTTGCTGACGGAACAGCGCGTGGTGGCGGTGGATGCCGCTGGTGGCCGCATCACGGCGGTCGTCGCGCAACACACTCGCTCGGCGCGGCAGACGCGGCTGCGCGCGAGTTTTTTCGCCGATTGCACGGGCGATGCCTGCGTTGGATTTTTGGCAGGTGCGGATTACGAAAGTTCCCGCGAAATCAAAATGGGCGCGAGCAATCTCTGGAGCGTGCTGGATGCCGCCGACGAAAAGCAGGTGCTCAAATGCGAGTGCAAAGACAAGACCGCGCTGGCGATGTCCTGTGAAATCGGGAAGGTCGAACAACCGTTTCCGCGCTGCGCGTGGGCGATTGATTTGTCGGACAAGCCATTTCCCGGGCGCAAGAAATTCAAGGGACAATGGGGATCGGGCAAGCCGCTGGAAAATCTGGGCGGCTGGTTTTGGGAAAGCGGCTTCGACAAAGATCAGGTTGCTGACATTGAACAGATTCGCGACTTGAACCTGCGGGCGATGTATGGTGCGTGGGACGCCTTGAAGAACGTGGACAAACTTTATCCGAATCATCGGCTCGGCTGGGCGGCGTTCATCGCGGGCAAACGCGAGTCGCGGCGGCTGATGGGTGACGTGGTGCTTTCTGCCGATGATTTTCTCAAGAGCCGCGTTTTTCCGGACGGCGCTTTTCCCTGCACCTGGCACATTGACCTTCACGCACCGGACAAACAGTTCAGCAAAGGATTGGCCGGCGAAGAATTTATTTCCCGCGCCACCGAAGGCGAAGGTTACAGTTATCACGGGCCATACTGGTCGCCCTACCGCTGCCTCTACAGCCGGAACATCGGCAATCTTTTCATGGCCGGCCGCGACATCAGTGTGACGCAGGACGGCATCGGTCCGATTCGCGTGATGCGCACCTGCGGCATGATGGGAGAAATCGTCGGCAAGGCAGCGGCCATTTGCGTGAGTGAAAAAACCACGCCGCGTGGTGTCTACGAAAAGCACTTGGACAAACTGAAAGCGTCAATGAATCGTCCGGGCGATTTCCGCGTGGCTTAAAGCGAAGCCCCACGATCCAAATAATTATGACCGGCAAAGAACATTCTGGTGACTGGCGACGGCGCGATTTTCTCAAAACATCTGCTGCCGCCGTGTTGGGGTTGACCTTCTCGAAACTGCCCGCGATGGCCGGGCCGTTCACGTCCGAGGATTTTGACCACCTGGTTCCCGCCGACAAAAAACTTTCGGCGGACTGGATCAAATCTCTGTTCGCACGCGGCACGCCGGAAGTGCTGCGCGGCAACGAACTCAAATTTGTCGGCATGCCGATTGGCGGCATTGGCGCGGGACAGTTGTATCTCGGCGGCGATGGACGGCTGTGGCATTGGGATATTTTCAATCGCGTGGCTAACAGCGGCAACAATGGGCCGCACTATGCCAAGCCGCTTGCGCCGACGTCGCCGCTGGCGCAAAAATTCTCGCTCCGGCTTGGCGATAAAATGATTTCACTTGATGCCGACGGTTTTGCCGACGTGAGTTTTCGCGGCGAATATCCGGTCGGCACGGTGAATTACAGTGATCCCAAAGTTCCGGTCGCGGTGAAGCTGGAAGCTTTTTCGCCATTCATTCCACTCAACACGGACGACTCCAGCTTGCCCGCGACCATTTTGCAATTCACTGTAAAAAACGTTTCCGCCGCGCCGATCGAAATCATTTTACGAGGTGAATTGGAAAACGGCGTCTGCCTGAATCACCGCGATAAAACCGGCCAGTTGCACAACCGCATCGTCAAGGAAGCTAATACCACCGTGCTGGTTTGTTCGGCCACGGCGGTAACGTCCGACCAAAATGCGGCGGCCAATCCGCTCGAAAAACTCCCAGATTACGGCACGCTGGCGCTCACGGTGCTGGGCGACGCGACGGAAAACAGCGGCGATCAATCCGCCGCGTTCGGCGAAAAACTCATCGGCACGCTCGGGCAAAAACTTTCGCTCGCACCGGGTGAAGCGAAGACCGTGACGTTCGTTCTCGCGTGGCATTTCCCGAATCTCTCGCTCAAAGGGATCAGCGCGGCGGGCCGACATTACGCGACGAAATTCGCCTCCACGTTGGTCGTGGCTGGTTACGTCGCCAACAATTTCTCGCGCCTCGAAGCGCAGACAAAGTTGTGGCGCGACACTTGGTATGACTCAACGCTGCCGTTCTGGTTGCTCGACCGCACCATGCTGAACACCTCCATTCTTGCGACCTCGACGTGTTTCCGCTTTGCCAACGGCCGGTTCTACGGCTGGGAAGGCGTGGGTTGTTGCGAGGGAACTTGCGGCCATGTTTATCACTACGCGCACGCGGCGGCGCGGCTGTTTCCAGATTTGGAGCGCGATGTCCGCGAGCGCACCGATTTCGGTCTGGCGTTGCAGCCGGATGGCGCGATTCATTTTCGGGGTGAGTTCAATAAAATCCCGGCGGTTGATGGGCAGGCGGGAACGATCCTCCGCGCCTTGCGTGAACACCAGATGTGCGCGGACGATGCTTTCCTCAAACGCAACTGGCCGCAGATCAAGCGCGCCACGCAATGGCTCATCGCCAAAGACGCGAACGCCGACGGCCTCATCGAGAGCAACCAGCACAACACGCTGGACACGGATTGGTTTGGGGCGGTGGCGTGGTTGAGCGGGTTGTATCTCGCGTCACTCGCGGCGGCGGCGAAAATGGCCGATGAGGTGGGCGACGTGAAATTTGCCGCCGAGTGCCGGAAGATTCATGAGGCAGGTCGTAAAAATTTAGTCACGCAACTTTTTGACGGCGAGTATTTCATCAATCAGGTAGATCCGAAGTATCTGGAGGCGATCAACTCCGGCACGGGCTGCGAGATTGATCAGGTGTTCGGTCAGAGCTGGGCGTTTCAAGTCGGTTTGCCGCGCGTGCTGCCGGAGAAGGAAACGGTCACCGCGCTCAAGTCGCTCTGGCGTTACAATTTTTCTCCCGATGTCGGGCTGTATCGCGAAGCGAACAAGCCGGGGCGTTGGTATGCGATGCCCGGCGAGGCGGGTTTGCTGATGTGCACCTTTCCACGGCGCGATTGGGATTACGCCAAGGCCAAGGGCAAGGGCAAGGCCGCGTGGGCGGCGGGTTACTTCAATGAGTGCATGAACGGTTTTGAGTATCAGGTCGCCGGACACATGATTTGGGAAGGCATGGTGATGGAAGGCTTGGCGGTGACACGTGCGGTGCATGACCGCTATCACGCGTCGCGCCGCAATCCGTGGAACGAGATTGAGTGCGGCGATCATTACGCGCGCAGCATGGCGAGCTACGGCGTTTATCTGGCCGCGTGCGGCTTTGAATACGACGGGCCGAAGGCGCACATCGGCTTCGCGCCGAAGTTGACGCCGGAAAATTTCAAGTGCGCGTTCACCAGTGCGGCCGGGTGGGGCAGCTTCTCCCAAAAAGCGGAAGGCGGAAAGCAGAAGGCGGAAATTGCTGTGCACTGGGGGACGCTGAAATTGAAAACTATTTCCCTTGAATGCGCGTCCGCGAAAACAGTGGAGGTTTCGTTGGTGGGAAAACCGGTGGTCGCCAAGTTAAAGCGCGACGGAAAGAATTTTTTGTTGACGTTGAAGCAACCGGTGGAAATTACTGCCGGTCAAAAATTGGAAATCACCTTGGCCTGAATTTGATTATGAAAAACAAACTCTTTAACACACTCGCACTGATTGCCCTGATGACTACTGCGGCCTTCGCTGGCGAAAATTGGAAGACAAAATTGCAAAAGGATCTGCCGCTGCTCGGGCATCGCAATTGGATTGTTGTGGCCGACTCGGCGTATCCGCTGCAAACCGCGCCCGGCATCGAAACGATTTATGTCGAGGCCGACCAGATTGAAATCGTCAAAGGTGTGCTCGCTGAACTCGCGAAAACCCAGCACGTCAAGCCGACAATTTACACCGATGCCGAGATGAAATATGTCGCCGAGACAAATGCGCCCGGCATCAGCGCTTACCGTGACGAGTTGGGAAAAGCTTTGACCAAGCAGCCCGTGCAGGTGCTGCCCCACGAGCAAATCATCGGCAAGCTCGACGAGGCAGGCAAGACGTTCAAGGTCTTGCTCATCAAGACGCCGCTAACCAAGCCCTACACGTCGGTGTTTTTTCAACTGGAGTGCGGCTACTGGGATGCCGAGTCCGAGCAGCAATTGCGCGCGGCGATGAAGGGGGCGAAATAAAACCTTCGCGACCACACAAACATTGCGATGAATCAAACCCAATGGGCTGCCGGTTTTTTCCGTGTCACACGAAAGTGGGATGGTGAAGGCAATCAATGATGCGAATATTTAAGCCAAATGCCACCCGTTAAGATTCATGCCTGCTATTTCTGGCGAACCCTGTCGGTGGCTCTGGTGATAATTTTATTGGTGCTGGTGGGGCAGGGCAGCGCTTGGGCGGCGACGATTGCGACCGGCAATGTGACCACGGCACTCGGTCCGAATTTTTTTGTGGATGACGCAGTCACGGGCGGCACCGACACCACCGTCACCCAACCGTCAGTGGCAAATTACAACCGGAGCTTTGCCGGGCAGTTGAGCGCCTACCAAGGATTGACCCGCATTTCATTGACTGGTTTTGGTTTCGCGAGTTACGCCTCCACCAATGGGAACAGCGCCACGAATCTGACTGTTTCCTTCACCTACCTCGGCGCGGATGAGGCGTCGGGCGGCGGGGATGATGTGTTCATTGGGTCGGCCAAGGGAACGTATAATTACACCGCTGCGAGCGAATATGTATTCGCCTTCGACACGCCCCTGACAGTGAACTTAAACATCACCGGCGTGCGCTTCCTGATCCAAGTGGCTCCGACCAACGGCAGCGGCAACGGTTCCGTAACCTTCAAAACTGCGGCACTCACCTACGAAACTAATTCCGGGCCAAAGTTCAGCGTGGCTGGGGTTGTCTTTCCGCCATCGCCGCCGCCGCGATTGAATCTGGCGAAGTATCAAAGCGTCATCACGGATTCCACCAACGGTCAGCAACTGGCGATTTACGTGACGGACGGCGTGGTGGGTAACGACAATCGCTGGCAGAGTTCCGGCAGCGCGCCGCATTGGGCGCAAGTGGTGTTTCCGTTTCCGGTGTCAGTGGGCAGCGCGCAGGTTTTCTCCGGCGTGGACGACGGCCTCCTGCTGACCGCTTTTAAGTTGCAGTATCTGACCAATGCCACTTGGTTGGATGTTCCGGGAACGTCGGTTTCCGGCAACACCAACGTCGAGCGCAACCTCATCTTCACCACTCCAGTGACGGCCTCCGCGTTTCGCCTCTATGATTCCGTGGATGGCACGATCCGCGTGAAGGAACTGGCGTTGTATCCTCCTAACGGCACCAATGGTTACCCGGTCGGAACCGATCTCACGCTGAACCTCGCCAACGAACGTCCGGCACTCGCCACGACAAATACGCCCGGCAACTTCGCCTTGCTGGCGGTGGACGGGCGGGCGAATCCGTCCTCCATGTGGCAGACGAAGTTGGTAGGCAGCAATGCGCTGACGATTGACCTGCGGGTGGGCACCAAGATTGGTAGCGCCCATTTATATTCCGGTTCGCCTGGTGTGCCGCCGCTGACAAATTTTGTCCTGCGTTACTGGACGAGCGGTGCGTGGCAAGATATTCCCGGCGGCAGTGTGGCTGGCAACACCTCTTCGGCAGCGGTAATTTCGTTCACGACTCCGGTTATCGCTACCAACGTCATGTTGGTGTTCACCAATTCTGCGACCAATTCAATTCAAGAACTCTGCATCTTTCCGGAGAATAAAACCGGCGGCTATCCCATCGGCACGGGCGTGATCAACGCGCGGACTTCCACCGCTCAATTCGACGATTACAACGACGCGTATTACAGCATCAGCAACGCGGTGGCGAACCGGTTCATGGCCGACAGCAACGGCGTGCCCGTCTTAAACCAGTCCGGGCAGACGCTGGCGCAGGGGCAGTATCAGGTGTTGCTGAACATCAGCAGCGGCACTTACCGTTTGTGCAACCGCGCCACCGGCAATTGCCTTTCCGGCGCCCAACTGTCCACCAATGCCAGCGCGCTGTTGGTGGATGCACCTTATTCCGCGCTGCCCGATCAGGACTGGATTTTGGAGCCGATTGATGGGGTGAATTTTTATCTGGTGAACCAATGGAGCGGATTGGTCGCGGACACGCAAGGCGGTGGCACGGCAGCTGGCACACCGCTGGTGCAGAGTGTCAACACGGGCGCGGCGAGCCAGCGCTGGCAGTTGGTTTATGCCGAGCACTTCCCGAAGAAAGGTGTTGGCGGCACTACTTTTGCCGCCAGCTTCAACGCCAATTGGGTCTACAACTGGGGACTGACAACCACGGTCAACCTGTCCTCCGAAACAATTTTTAATCCGATGCAATGGGGTAACTTCAACTGGAACGCCAGCGCCGCCAACGCTTCAACGTGGAAACTTTATTCCGACTGGCGAACGACTGGCGGATCACTTCATGTTCTGGGTTTCAACGAGCCTGACCATACTGATCAGGCCAACATGGATGTGACCAATGCCGTCACGCTCTGGCCACGGCTGCAAGCGATGGATGTGCCGTTGGTCGCCCCGTGTCCCGCCAGCATGACGGGCGGCTGGCTGTCCGACTTTTATAAAATGGCGGTCACCAATTTGGGTTATCGCGCGGACTACACGGCCAAACACACTTACGAAAGCCCCAATGGCGGTTCTTCCGACGGTTTGATCAACGGCCTGCAAACGGGTTACAACGCTTGGGGCCGCCCGATGTGGCTGACGGAATTTTCTTTTGTGGATTGGAATGGCACCGCCACTTGGACCGAAGAAGACAATTACAATGCGCTGGCAGAATTCATGTGGCGCGCGGAAAGCGTATCTTGGCTGCAAAGGTATGCGCTGTTTGTTTTCAAGGCCGACACCAACAACCCCGATGCCGCCCTGCCGTGGAGCACCGTTGCGCCGCGTTCAAACAGCTACGATACCAACGGCAATCTCACTGCGTTTGGCGAATTGTATGCCGCGTGGGACTGCGATGCGCAGGCTGAGACGAACAAGGTTTATTTCATTCACAACCGGAGCACCCGGAAACGTCTGTCCAATACGCTCGCCCCCCAATTGACCAACGCCGTTTCGATCCGCACCAACGACGTCTCGGTGCAATGGGTGCTGGTTCCCGCTCCCAGTGGCCGGTATTACGTCGCTTCCGCGCGCGATGGCCGCCGCTTGAGCTACGTTAACGCTGGTTCGGTCAGCCTCGTCGCAGCGGGCACGACCGGCACAAACGTCCAGTGGGGATTGACGGAATATCAATACGGCTGGTTTTATCTCGAACATCCCGCCACGGCCAAACGGTTGCAACTTACCTACACCAACACAACCAGCATGGCCGCGTTTAGCATGGTCACCAACACGACCGCCAGCGATGCCGTCCGGTGGCGCTTCATCGTGCCGCTAAATTCAGCAATCACGACTCCGCTCGCCGCACCAGCCGGTCTAGCGGCGGTGCCGGGAACCAACCGGGTTTCGCTGACGTGGAACGCGAGTGGCGCGGCGAGCTTCGCGTCCTATTCCGTCTATCGCAGCACCACTAACGGTGGCCCTTACACGCTCATTGTTTCCAACCTAGTTTCAGCCGCTTATCTGGACGTGACCGCGACCAACGGGATAAATTATTATTACGTCGTCACCACGACGGACACGATTCGCAATGAATCTGCCAACTCCGCTCAAGTTTCGGCCACTTCGATTCCGCCTTGGCCTACGACACCCACCAACCTGATTTTCAGCGTCAGCAACAACAGCCTGATTTTAAGCTGGCCGACGAATTACACCGGCTGGCTGTTGCAGGTTCAGACCAATCAATTATCCGGCGGAATTAAAACCAACTGGAGCACAGTTGTGGGCAGCGGCGCGACCAATGTTTTCAACTTGCCGATGAACCCCGCCAATCCGTCGGTATTCTATCGTCTCAAACTTCCTTGATTTTCTGTCCCTGATAAAATGGACATGATTCGGTCAGCCCAAAAATTTTATGCTAACTCAATTTATCTGGTTACCGCTGCTCCTATTGACATTGTTAGCTCCGCTCGCGGCAGCGGCTGAACCGGCTTTCACACCGGGCGAAATCTGGCGCGACACGGATGGTCACGTCATCAATGCGCACGGCGGCGGCGTGCTGTTTCAGGCCGGCGTTTATTATTGGTATGGCGAAATCAAGGAAGGCCGGACTTATCTGCCCAAGGTCAACCAAGCGTGGGGCGGCACGCGGGTTTTGGCCGGCGGCGTTTCGTGCTATTCCTCCACCAACCTCCACGACTGGAAAAATGAAGGCGCGGCGCTGGCGTCCGATGCGAGAAATCCCGACAGCGATCTAGCGTGTGAAAATATCATCGAGCGGCCCAAGGTGATTTACAACGCGAAGACCAAAAAATTCGTGATGTGGTTTCATCAGGACAGCCCGAACTATCAGGCCGCGCGTTCGGGCGTGGCCGTGAGCGAGACGCCCACGGGGCCATTCAAATATGTCGGCAGTTTCCGGCCCAACGCCGGCGTCTGGCCGGTCAACGTCACCGAGGCTGATAAAAAATCCGGCCCGAAAAATATTCTGGCGCGTGATTTTGCCGGCGGCCAGATGGCGCGCGACATGACGTTGTTTGTGGACGATGACGGCACGGCCTACCAATTTTACGCGTCAGAAAATAATGCCACCATGCATGTGTCCCAGTTGACGGACGATTATCTCAAGCCCGCCGGGAAATATGCGCGCATCTTCATCGGCCGTTCGACGGAGGCGCCGGCGGTGTTCAAGCGCGGTGGAAAATATTATCTCATCGGATCGGGCTGCACCGGCTGGGAGCCGAACGCGGCGCGGGTGGCGGTGGCGGAAAATATTTTCGGACCGTGGAAAGAACTCGGCAACCCGTGCCAAGGTAAAGATGCGGACAAAACTTTTTTCTGCCAGAGCGCTTTTGTGTTGCCTATGTCTGGCCGGGCGGACGCGTTCGTTGCGATATTTGACCGCTGGAAACAATGGGATCTGACTGACTCCCGTTACGTCTGGCTGCCGCTGGAATTTAATGCCGGCGGTCAGCCGGTGACTCCGTGGCAGGATCGTTGGGCGCTGCCCGCGATCAAGAACTGAGTCTCCGCGAAACCATAACGCAAATGTGGCGCTCCCAATCTCCCGCAAAACTGTTCCGATACGCCCTTTGTTTCAGCCTGCTGACGTTGCCGGTTTTTGCGCGGGCAGTGTTCGCCGCCAAGCCCAACCTCATCCTGATCGTGGCGGACGATCTGGGCTATGGCGACGTCGGCTTTCACGGCAGTTCGCAAATCAAAACCCCGAACATTGATGCGTTGGCGAAATCGGGGATGCGGTTCACGCAAGGTTATGTTTCCTCGGCGGTCTGCAGTCCGTCGCGCGCCGGGTTGTTGACGGGACGTAATCAGGTGGGGTTCGGCTACGACAATAATCTTGATGACGAGACGCCGGGATTTGACCGCCAGTATGCGGGGTTGAACGTGAAGGAAAAAACCATCGCCGACCGGCTCAAGGCGGCGGGTTACAAAACGGGTCTCGTCGGCAAATGGCATCTGGGCAATCAGCCGCAATTCCATCCGCTTCAGCGGGGCTTCGACGAGTTCTGGGGTTTTCTCGGTGGCGGACACAGTTATTTTCCATTCGCAGAAGATGGGAAAGCCGAACCCGACATTGAATGTAATTTCAAAACCGCCGCGCCGATCACTTACATCACCGACGACATCGGCGCGGAATGTGCGGACTTCATCCAACGCCATCGCGACGAACCGTTCTTTCTCTACGCCGCCTTCAATGCGCCGCACTCGCCAATGCAGGCGACGAAGGAAGACTTGGAAAAATTTTCATTCATCACAGATGTCAAACGCCGGACTTATTGCGCGATGGTGCATCGGCTGGATGTCAACGTTGGTCGCATTGTGGAAGCACTCGCCCGGTCTGGTCTCACCACGAACACCATGATTGCTTTCATCAGCGACAACGGCGGGCCGGTGGATCAAAACGCCTCGCTCAACGCGCCGCTCAATGGGCAAAAGGGAATTCTGCTTGAAGGTGGCGTTCGTGTGCCGTTCGTCATGACGTGGCCCGGCACATTGCCAGCGGACAAGGCATTCACCAATCCAGTCAGTTCGCTGGATTTTGCACCGACGTTTCTGGCCGCCGTCGGCCAAGCTGTCGCCAAGACAGAAAATTACGATGGCGTGAACTTGTTGCCTTATCTGTCGGGTGAAATTTCTACGCCACCGAACGCCGAGTTGCTTTGGCGCTTCACCGTCAGTGCCGCCATCCGCGACGGTGATTGGAAACTCATCCGCCTGCCCGACCGACTGCCGATGCTGTTCAACGTGGCAACCGACATGGCGGAGCAACATGACGTGGCGCTGGAAAATCTGGATCGAACTCAAGCCATGTTGAAGCGCTTGGGCCAATGGGATGTGCGCCAGCCGCATCCGTTATTTTTGGAAGGCGCGGTCTGGAAGCACCGGCAATTAAATCTTTACGATGCCGAGTATCCGCTGACCCAGCCCGTCGGCGGGGAGTCGCCCGTGATGATTCCGCACGGCGAGACCAAGTGAGCTGGCGGATATGAATTGGCGGCAACATTTTCAACAGATGCATGGCCTGCTTGCCAGCTTGTGCTAAATTCTGCCTAGTCAAATTTATGAAGTGTTTCATCTGGGCGACTTGTCGGCGACCCGCATTATTTCTGTTGGTGATCTGGCTCGCGGCGGAGCTGAATCATTCCGCCCGCGCCGCCGCAGCGGCTTCTGCGCTGCGCGAATTTCCCGTGGGGATCAGCTTGCCTGCACGCGCGCACAGCACGAACGCGATTGCCGGGTTGGGCAACCGGCTGCCGGAGGTCGCGGCGTTTTACAACAAAACGCCAAACGAACTGCGCGGGCTGTTGCAGCGCGACCATTCGCTGTGGGTGGACCGGGATGGGCGCTTGTTTTACGTTTGCCCGGGGCTTCAGGCGACGGAGCAGGCGGTCACGGGGGTGAGCGTCGGCACGACGGACGTGTCGCCGTTCCCTTATGACCAGACGTTTCACCTGCACAGCCGGCCCGGTTCGGGCAAGGTGATTTATTTGGACTTTGACGGCTACGACGCTTCGACGACCAGTTGGGGAGCCGATGCCATTGCGCGGCCGTTCGACATTGACGGCGACCCGAACACGTTCAGCACGACGGAGCGCGACCGCATCGTTTATATCTGGCAACGCGTGGCGGAGGATTACGCGATGTATGACATGGATGTGACCACGGAAGACCCCGGCACGGCGGCCTTGATCAAATCCAGCACGGGCGACACCAACTACGGTGTCCGGGCGGTGATCGGCGGCAACAGCAGCGACTGGTTTGGCTCGGCTGGCGGCGTGGCCTACGTCGGAACCTTTGATGACAGTCTCGGACGCCCGTGCTGGATTTTTCCGAAGTCGCTCGGGCCGGACAACGAAAAATATATCGCCGAAGCTGTCAGTCACGAAGTCGGCCACACGCTTGGCCTGAACCACGACGGGCGCACGTCGCCGGTGGAAAGCTACTACGGTGGCCAAGGCAACTGGGCGCCGATCATGGGCGTGGGCTATTACGAACCGATTGCCCAATGGAGCAGGGGCGAATACGCTAACGCCAATAATACCGAAGATGATTTCACGGTGATGCTTTCCAACGGCGCGGTGTTTCGGACGGACGATCACGGCAACACCATCGGCACGGCGACGATTTTGAACGGCGTCACGTTCAGCACCAACGGCGTCATTTCCAAAACCAACGACCTCGATTTTTTCCGCTTCACCACTGGCGATGGCCGCGTGGTCATCAACGTTAACCGCGCGCCGCGCGATTCCAATCTGCGCCTGCAAGTCACGCTCTACGATTCCGCTGGCACGCTCTTGCAGACGACGAATGTCGCCGACACCACCGCCGGCACGCAACCGGTGACGCTTGTCGCCACGCTCGCGGCGGGCACTTATTATTTCGCGGTGGACGGTATCGGCACGGGGGATCCGCTCGTCACCGGCTACACGGATTACGCGAGCCTCGGCCAATACCTCATCACCGGCACACTCGCGGCGGACTCCGCGTGGCTGCCGACGGCGGCGGGCGGCTATCAGGGAAACACGCCCGGCAACTGGGCCTCCAACACCATTCCCAACGGCATCGGCGCGGTCTGGCGGATGAACAATAACATCGTCGGCAACCAAACCATTGACCTCACGCTGCCCGTCACGCTTGGAAAATTATTTCTCGGCGACGCGAACGCCACACACGCGTTCACGCTCCAAACCAACGGCGGTTCGCTCACGTTCAACCTTCCCGGCGGCGCGGCCAGCGTGACGAAGACCGGCGGACTCGACGATGTCATCGCCGCGCCGCTGTTGCTGGCGAGCGATCTGACCATCACGAACACCTCGGCGTCGGCGCTGATTTTATCAAACGGAATCAGCGGCAATGGCACGCTGCGAAAGGAAGGCGCCGGACGTTTGATCTTGAACGGAACAACGGCGCATTTGGGCGGAACGATTGTTGCGGCGGGCAATGTGACGCTCGGCGCGGACGCATTGCTTAATGGAAATATTTCCGTGCGTTCCAACGCCACGCTCGATGTCTCCGCCGTCGCGGGCGGATTCGCCTTGGTGTCTGGGCAAAATGTTGACGGCAGCGGCGTCGTGGTCGGCAATGTTTTGGCAAATTCCGGCGCAATCATTTTGCCCGGCGGCGCGGGCGCGGCGGGAACGCTCACCTTCAGCAACGACCTCACGCTCGCCGACGCCAGCACGTTGCGATTCAATCTCGCGACGGCCACCACGCCCGGCGGCGGCACGAACGATCTGATTTTTGTCGCGGGCAACCTCGCGCTGTCCGGCGTCGTGAACGTGAGCGTCGCGTATTTGAATTCACTGCCAGCGACCCCCGGCGTTTATACGCTCATCCGCTACGGCGGCACGCTCGCTGGCGGTGCGGCCAATCTCGCGGCGACCGGGGCCACCAATCGCTTTCTGCTCACCTTCGACGACACGACGCCCGGCGAAATTCGCGTCGTGGTTTCTGGCGCGCCGTTGCCGCTCGCGTGGTCGGGTGATGGCGTGGGCAACGCTTGGAATCTTTCCACCAGCAACTGGCTCGACGGTGTGAACCCGGTGAATTTTCAGCAGCTCGACTCCGTTTCGTTTAGCGATGGCGGCTCCGTTTTGCCCGCCGTGAATTTATCCGGCGCACTCACGCCGCTCGCCGTCACGGTCAACGCCACCAACACCTACACGCTCGCGGGCGCGGGAAAAATTTCCGGCGTCGCCTCGCTCACGAAATCCGGCGCGGGAGTTTTGACGGTTTCCACCACGAATGATTTCACCGGTCCCGTCGCGATTGCGGGCGGCACGCTCAAGGTGAACAACGTCGCCGCGCTCGGCGCGACGAACGGCGGCACGACGGTGCAATCCGGCGCGACGCTTGATTTGAACGCCATCAATCTCGGCGCGGAATCCATCATCGTTTCCAATTCGGCGAGCCTCGTCAGCAGCAACGCCGCCGCGCAGAACAATGCGCTCCGCTTCGTCACGCTGGGCGGCGACGCGACGTTCGGCGGTGTTGGCCGCTGGGACATCCGCGCAAATCCCACCGCGACGCTCGCCGGAAATAATTTTGCCCTTACCAAGATTGGCACGAATCAGGTCTGGCTTGTGGATCTCGGCAACACCGGCCTGGGCAACATCAACGTCACCGAAGGCACGCTCGGCATTCAGGACTCCACGACGCTCGGAAATTCGGCGAGCAACCTCACGGTGGCGGCGGGCGCGTCGTTCAGTGTTTGGAATTCGGATGTCAACGTGTTGAACAAAAAACTCGTGATGAACGGCGGCAGTTTTGACAGCGTGTCCGGCGATAATATTTTCAGTGGCCCGGCGCTGTTGAATTCGCCGGTGACGGTTTCGGTGACCGCGGGGTTGGCGATGCAGGGAATTATTTCCGGCACCGGTGGCATTACGAAAACCGGCAGCGGGACATTGAGTCTCACGGGAACAAATACTTTCAACGGCGCGGTCATGGTGAGCCAAGGCACACTGCGCGCGGGGAACGCGGCGGCGCTGGGAAATGTTTCCGGCACCACCACGATTGCCGCTGATGCGCGGCTGGATGTGGCCGGTTTCAACCTGGGCGCGGAAGTCATCAACGTCACCGGCGACGGTCTGGGCAATGCCGGAGCCATCATCAATCTGGGCGCGGCGCAGCAGAACGCGTTTCAGTTTGTGACGCTGAATGGCAACACTACGTTCGGCGGCATCACGCGCTGGGACATCCGCGCGAATCCCACTGGCGCACTCACCGGCAACAACCGCACGCTCACCAAGCGCGGCCCGAGCGAAGTCTGGCTCGTCAATCTCGCGGACACCGGCCTCGGCCCGATCACGATTGCGGAAGGCCGGCTGGGTTTCCAAGGCACGACGACGATGGGCAGCGTTTCGTCCAATCTCACGGTGAGTTCCGGCGCGTCGCTCGGCCTTTGGGCTACGGGCACAAATGTTTTGAACAAGGCGATGACGTTCAGCAGCGGCATCATCTACAATGGCAACGGCACAAATTTTCTCGCGGGTAATTGCAGCCTGACCGGTTCCAATTCGTTCGACCTCACCGCCAGCACGGCGCTGGAAATGTCCGGCATCATTTCCGGTGGCGGTTCGTTGTGGGCGCTCACGTCTGGCCGGCTGGTTTTATCCAGCAACAACACTTACAGCGGCGTCACGGTCGTCAACGGTGGCACGCTTCAGATCGGCAACGGCGGCGGGAGCGGCACGCCCGGCACCGGCGTCATCACGAACAACGCCGCGCTCGTATTCAATCGCACGAATGATTTCACCGTGACCAACGTCATCGCTGGCAGCGGCACGTTGACCAAGCTCGGTGCGGGCGTGCTGACCTTGACCGGCGCGAGTTCGTTCACGAACACCGTGACGGTGAACGCGCTGAACGCGGGCATTCTCCGGCTGCGCAGCGCCACCGCGCTCGGCATCGGGCCGAAAATAATTAACCTCAAATCCAGCGGCAGTCCGAATTCATCCGGCACATTCGGCATTGAGGTGGAGAACAACCTCACGCTCGCCGCCGACTTGACGTGGAATGTGAGCAACGACGGACTGGGCGCGTCGCCATTCACGCCCGCGCTGCGGAGCCGCAGCGGGGTGAACACCATCGCCGGAAATATGCTTGTGCAATCCGGTGGCGGCGGTGGGCGCATCGTGAGCGATGCTGGCAGCACGTTGAATTTGACGGGAACCATCACCACGGATGTGGCGGGCGGCACGGCGGTTTATCTCGACGGCGCGGGCGCGGGAGTTTTGAGTGGCACCGTTTCCAACGGAACTGCGGCGACGATGTTTCTCAACGTGAATAAGGAAGGCGCGGGGACGTGGACATTGACCGGCGCGCTGGCGGGCAGCGGCGTCACGCTCGTGAAGGCGGGGACGTTTCAGCTCAACGGCGTGACGGGAACGAATTCGCTCGTCGTCAGCAACAGCGCCACGTTGCGCGGCACGGGCGTGGTGCGCGGCCCGGTCACCGTGAACGGCACGCTCACGCCCGGCGGTGCGCCGACGATCGGCGCGCTGGCCGTGAGCAACAACCTGACGCTCGCCGGCGTGTCGGCCTTCCGCATCGCAAAAAATCCGGGCGTTGCCAACGATCAGGTCTTCGGCTTGAAGACCGTCAACTACGGCGGCAGTCTGCAAGTGACGCTGACCGCCGGGACGCCGCAGGTGGGCGACAGCTTCAAGCTTTTCAGCGCGACGACGTATAACGGAAATTTTGCATCAATCAGTTTGCCCGCCTTGAGCGCCGGGTTGACGTGGACGAACCGGCTCGCGCAAAACGGCACGATGGCCGTCGTGCCCGTCGCCGCACCGATCCTGACGACGTTGTCGCTGACCAATGGACTGCTGAATTTCCAGCTCGCCACTGAATCCGGCGTCACCTACGTCCTCGAACAAACACCTAGTCTGACGCCCCCGGTGACCTGGTCCGCCACCGCCACCAACCTCGGAACCGGCGGCACTTGGCAGGTGAATTTACCGGTGAACCTCATGACGCCTGGACAATTTTTCCGAGTGCAGGCGTATTAAACGTTTTTGAAATGGCTCTTGAAATTTTCAAGAACACAGGTCGAATTGACTGACGCATATGCGTCATCCCAACGCAGGCCACCAAGTGAAACTAGGCTGGTCGCAATGTCCTTGAATAACCGACTGTTCGCACGATACTGGAACAACTCTGCCGCCCAAATGTCGCCACCCAATAATTTTTACACGCCGTTTTGGAGCCGACTATTTTTTTTGGCGTTCGCCTGTTTGGCAACCGGTGTCGCGCCCGGTCAGGCGCCCAAACTGGTGAATGAGACTGGGCGCGATTATCTGGTGGAGAATTGGCAATTGGACGAGGGGCTGCCTCGCAATACGATTACGGCGCTGGTGCAGGATAAGCGGGGTTATCTGTGGTTGGGAACTCCGTTCGGTGTCATCCGTTTTGACGGGGCGCATTTTACGGCCTATGAGGGCGAGGCGTCCTTGGCCCTGTCGCAGGGTTATGTGCAGCAGATTTCTTGTGACGATGCTGGCGTGCTGTGGATCGCCACCCGCCGATCCGGTTTGATCTGCGCGAGTAACGGCGTCTTTGCGCAAGCACCGCAAACTAACCTGCCATCAAATATACCCATTGATTCAGTGAGCCAGACTGCCCCTGGAAAAATCTGGCTGACCACTGGCCGTGGAAAATTAGGTTTCCTGCAAGGAGAAATGTTTCATTCGATGGCTTCGTTAGGCGAGTTGGCCCAAGGGCCGATGCTGTTCAAACTCACCACGGACACCACGGGCGGGCTGTGGTTTTTCAAGCAGGACACCTATGGCCAGGTGATTGATGGCCAGCCCACCAATTATACGAAATTCGCCGACGGCGTCATCACGCTCGCCCCGAGTCGCGATGGCGGGATGTGGCTTTCCAATGGCAGGAATCTGCGCCGCATTCCCGCCGGCCAGACCACTGCCACGGAAGTCATCATCGTTCTACCGTTCGACACTTATGGCGTGAGCGTGCTGCATGAGGACCGTTCGGGGACCCTCTGGGTGGGGACAAGAAAGGGTTTGTTTCGACTGCATGATAATCAGTTGGAGCCGGTGTTAATCATCAGCCAACGGATTTTAAGTTTGCTGGAGGATGCCGAGGGCAACCTGTGGGCGGGCACAGATGGCGGCGGATTATTCAAGATCCGGGCGCGTGCCTTTCGTTTAATCGGCACGGCCGATGGACTGACGGGAGTGCCCGTGCTCTCGGTCAGCGAGAACTGGGCAGGACAGTCCGGTGGCGGACTGGCGCGGCTATTGCCATCCGGCGGAGTGGAAATCCTGCCCGGTTACGGTGGATTTATCTTCGGCACAGTGTGGGACGATGATGCGGGCGGAGTCTGGCTGGGTGCGACGGATGGTCGCTTGATTCATCAAACCGCCGACGGCAAAAACCTGCCACCGGTTCGGGTAGCCAATCGGGGCACGCAGTTGCGTGTGCTGCACCGCGACGCAAAAGGAAACCTATGGATCGGCGGTTTTCCCAACGGCTTGTTCCGGCTGCAGACCAGCGAGGAGAAAAACTGGAAAAACTTTAATGCGTCCGTATTTACCAACAGTCGGGTTGCGGCCATGGCCGAGACTGCCGATGGTGCGATCTGGATCGGCGACGCCGATGGCGGGTTGCATCGCTATGAAAATGGTGAGTTTCGCCGGTTTGGCGCGGAGAATGGATTCTCTGGATTTCCCATCGGTGCGCTAATGCCCGATGCCGACGGCAGCATTTGGGTGGGAACCTTGGGCGGCGGGCTGGGACGGTTTGACGGACGGCAGATTCACTTTCTTAAAAATAGTTCGGGCTTGGGCGACAACGTCATTTCACAATTGATCAAGGATCGCGACGGCTGGCTGTGGGTGGGAACCTCCCATGGCATCTATCGGACACGCACCACGGAATTGCGGGCGGTCTTGGCGGGCCGGAAAACCAAGGCCTCCGTGGTTCATTTTGGTCGGGCGGACGGGCTGGCAAACATTGAATGTGTGGCCGAACATCAGCCGTCCGTTTGGCTGAACCGGGAAGGCCAGTTACGATTTGCCACCAGCAAGGGCATTGTTTCGTTTGATCCAACCGAGATTCCTGAAAATCCGCTGCCGCCACCACTGAATCTCGAGAGCATCATGGTGGATGGCAATGTGGTTGCCAGCCAAACTCCAATGCGCTTGCCGCATGACTACAAGAAAATTGAATTTCGTTACGCCGCGATGAGTTTTATCGCCCCGGAGGAAGTTTTGTTCAAACGCCGTCTACTCGGCTTCGACGAGGACTGGGTCGAGGATGGAATGGCGCGTGGGGTCAGCTATCCGCGCCTCCCGCCCGGGCGTTATGAATTTCAATTTACCGCCTGCAACAATCAAGGCGTCTGGAACAACCAACCCGTCCGGCTACCTTTTGAAGTCTTGCCGGCCATCTGGCAAACTCGCTCGTTCCGAGTCGGCGCGCTGGTATTGTTTGCCGCCTTGGTGGGTGGCAGCACGCGCTATTGGACCAAGGCCAGAATGCGGCGCAAGCTGGCGCGTCTGGAGCAGGCCCATGCGCTCGAACGCGAGCGAACCCGCATCTCGCGGGATTTGCACGACGACCTCGGTGCGCGCTTGACCCAGATGGCATTTCTCACTGATTTGGCCGCCAATGATTTGGAGCTCACCGCAGAAATGAATTCCCAGCTCAAGAATGTTTCAAGCCAGGCGCGTCACGCCGTGCAATCGCTGGATGAAACCGTTTGGATGGTCAACCCGCAGAAAGACACACTCGCCCATCTCATCGGTTACATCGCCACCTACGCGGAACAGTTTTTCCTGCGGACGAACATTCATTGCCGACAGGAAATCTGTGCGCAACCGCCGGAGATTACCCTGTCTGGAGATTTGCGCCGCGATGTTTATCTGCTGGTGAAGGAGGCGCTCAACAACGTGCTCAAGCACTCCGGTGCCACCGAAGTCTGGTTGCGCATGGCGGTGCGCGGACCGCTTCTGCGCATTGTCGTGCAGGACAATGGTCAGGGGTTTTCCCAGTCCGAACTCAAAACCCACCGGCTGGGGCTTGAAAATATGCGGAGACGGGCGGCGGCGGCGGACATTAAATTAAAGCTGCGTTCGACCCTGGGAGCGGGAACACGGCTGACGTTGCGTCTGGCGCTTTCACGACTCGCGAAGAGTGGTTCCGCAGTTGAACCGGGAACATTGTCCTACGAACGTATTAAACCTAAACCTTAATCAAATAGATTTATGTCCATCAGCGTTGCCATAGTTGAAGATGATCCTGGCGTCCGTCAGGCGCTCAAGACGATTGTTCAAAAAGCTCCCAACCTAAGCCTCGCCGGCGCTTTTGAAAGCGCTGAGGCCGCGTTCGAGCCAATCAATGCGGATCGCCCCGATGTCGCGCTAGTGGACATCAACCTCCCCGGCAAGAGCGGCATCACGCTGGTCGCCGAGCTGAAAGCCAAACGTCCCGGACTTCAGGTCATGATGATCACCGTGTATGAGGACAGCGACCAAATCTTTGACTCGTTACAAGCCGGGGCTTCCGGTTATTTGCTCAAGCGGTCACAGCCCGAGGAAATTGTTGCCGCCATCGAGCGGCTTCATGCTGGCGGCGCGCCGATGTCGGCTGAAGTGGCGCGCAAGCTGGTAAATTTTTTTCAGGCCCGTCCGGCCAGCAAGTCAGACATCGAGAAACTGACCTCCCGTGAGCTGGAAATTCTTAAAGAGCTGTCCAAGGGTTACCGCTACAAGGAGATTGCCGACCGGCTTAAAATCGGCGTCGAAACCGTCCGCACCCACGTGCATCACATATACGAGAAGTTGCACGTTGAATCGCGCACCGAGGCGGTGGTGAAATTCATGAGCAACCAATCCGGTGGAAAAACTTCCGCGCAATAGCCCGCCCGCCCGTTGCCGTCGGCGCGGTGACGGTGGCCGGAGAATTTTTACGCTGCGAGCCAGCCGCATCACGCACCTTCACCCCCGAAAGCAAGCGCCCTCGCAACCCGCTCGCGTGAGTCAGATATTTCCATTTATGCCAACGAACCGTTGTTTTTCAAGGAGAAGAGTTCGATGCCCACGCGCAATTTCGTCCACGGGACACGTCTCCCTGCGCGGGCGTAACGCAGGATTGCTCCGCGAGCCAATTCCGTCCATGCTCCGCGCATGGAGCAACGTATTTTGAGTCTGCTGGCGGAAAAAGATTACGTCCCGTTGAGCGCGGAAAATCTGCAGCGCCATCTTCGCCTCGCGCCCGACCGCGAGCCGGAATTCACCCGCGCCGTCCGCAAACTGGAGCGCGATGGCAAAATCGCCCTCATCAAGAACAACCGCCTCGCGCTCACGAGCGACGCGGATCTGATTCCCGGTCGCATCCGCATGAACCGCGCGGGCAAAGGTTTTCTCGCGCCGGATGATTCGTCGCTGCCGGAAATCGCCGTAGCTGAAAGTGCCACCGGCACGGCGTTGCACGAAGACCGCGTGCTCGTGCGCCGCGCCGAACGCCGGAAAAATTTTCGCGATGGTGATCAGGACACCGGCACGGTTGTCCGCATTCTCGAACGCACGCGCACAAAAATTGTCGGCACATTGCAGCAAGGCCGGGCGTCGCTTTACGTTGTTCCCGATGACCCGCGGATGCCGCATGACATTCTCGTGCCGCCCGCGAAAGATGTTGGCCGTCCCGCGCGCGTTGGCGACAAGGTTGTGGTTGAACTGCGCGAATGGGAATGGCGCAATTCCAATCCCGAAGGTGAAATTGTCGAAGTGCTCGGTGCGCCGGATGCGGAAGGCGTGGATATGCTTTCCGTCCTGCGCCAATACGATTTGCCGCTGCATTTTCCGAAGGCCGTGCTCGCCGAAGCGCACGCCATCGGCTCGGTGGTTCATGAAAAAGATTTGGCCGACCGCCTCGATTGCCGCGCGCACAACGTCGTCACCATTGACCCCGACGACGCGAAAGATTTCGACGACGCCATCTGCCTTGAGCGCGTTGAAGGTGGCAACTGGCGCTTCTGGGTTCACATCGCCGACGTATCGCACTACGTCAAGCCCGGCACGGCGCTCGACGCCGAGGCGAGCAAGCGCGGCAATTCCACTTACCTCGTGGACCGCGTCATCCCGATGCTGCCGGAGGCGTTGAGCAACGAACTCTGCTCGCTCAAGCCCAACGTGGATCGCCTGACGAAGTGCGTGGAATTTCTCGTGGCGCACGATGGCCGCGTGTTGAGCACCAAGTTTCACGCCGCCGTCATCCATTCGCAACGCCGCTTCACCTACGCGCAAGTGCTGGAGATTTTGCGGCGCGAGCCAGCGGACGAACCCATCGAGCAGATGCTCCACCAAGCGCATCAGCTCGCGCAAAAAATCCGGCGGCATCGTTTTCAAAACGGCTCGCTTGATTTGGATTTTCCGGAAACAAAAATCCGCTTGGACGAACAGGGAAAGATTTTGCGCATCGAGAAAAATGAGAACGACGAGTCGCACCAGCTCATCGAGGAATACATGCTGCTCGCGAACGAAGCCGTCGCCACGCGCCTGATGAGCCTGCGCACACCGGCGGTTTATCGCGTCCACGAAGAGCCGGACCCGCGCCGCCTGAACGATTATCGGCAGGAAGTTTTGGCGCATCACGTCCAGTGCGGCAATTTGAGCCACGCGGCGGAAATTCAAAAACTTTTAGCCAAGCTCGGCACGTTGCCCATCGGCGCGGCGTTGAAGATTGGTTTTCTCAAATCGCTCAAGCGCGCGTGCTACTCCGTCGAACCGCTCGGTCACTACGGTTTGGCGAAAAAGAAATACACGCACTTCACCTCGCCCATCCGCCGCTACGCCGACCTCGTGGTGCATCGCGCGTTGTTCGACAAGCAGCCGGTGAAGGCAAACGCGCTAAAGGAAATCGCCGAACACATTTCCGTCACGGAAAGAAATTCCGCCGACGCCGAGCGCGACAGCAAGGACGTAAAACTTTTTGCTTTCCTGCGCGCGCAGTTGGAATCCGGCGACCCGGTGAAATATCCCGCGCTCGTCACCGACGTGCGCAATTTCGGTTTCTTCGTGGATGTGACCGGCCTCGCGATGAGCGGCCTCGTGCCGTTGTCCACGATTGAGGATGACTTTTATGTGTTCGATGAAGGTCGCCGTAACCTCGTGGGCCGCCGCACGCGCCGCGTCATCAAGCTTGGCGACACGCTAACGGTGCAAGTCGCCAAGGTGGACTCGGTCAAGAAGCAGGTGGATTTCTGCCTCGCGGTGGAAAAGCGCGCCGAGAAAGGCGCGCGCGTCTACGACCCGCGCCCGCAATCGAATCGCGCCGCCACGCAACGACCGAATGAGCGGCGACAATTTTCTTCACGTTCACAATCAGCACCGCCGGAACAAAAACGCCAGCAGCCGTCGCACTGGAAAAATTCCCGCCCGGAAAATTCGCGTTCCGCCAAGCCGCAACGGCCAGATGCGCGGCCAGCGGCAGCCAACAAGCCAGCGATGTTCCAAACCTCCGGCTCAAAATTTTCAACGACGCAACGTCCGCTCATCAAGTCGAGCGGCTCAAATCGTTTTCAGAAACGGCGGCGGTGATTCGCCGCTGTCATAATGGAGCGGATTAAAAAATCTTTGGCTGTCCGAAAAGTTCTGGTGTTGACGTTGGGCGCGGCAGCGTCTTGGAGTGTTTTGGACTGGATGCTTGGTTTGCTTGTAGCATTTCTGCCATTTTTGATTTCCTTTTGGATTGTGTATCGGGGTTATCGTTCGGACGAGATGAATTGCCGGACTATTTTTGGATTTCGTGTGCGGCGTTCGGCATTAAAGAAAACTTTGTTGGCAGAGTTTTTGTGGTCGTTGGAATGATAACCTTGTGGCTTGTGATGGCTTTGGTTGTTCCGCATTTGGCGAGCGCGAGCTATAATTTTTTCCTGCATATTTTGAATCATTAGCATTATTGTCCGTTTAACACTTCAGCAGGTTGCAGCGACCGATTCACGTTTTAACAATTCAACGATTTCACTTTTGCCACCCTTCCCAAAGCCGCAGTTGAACTACCCTACGCCATCAGCTACTCTCTTCCGACTATGACGTTGACTGAAAAACTTCTCGCCCGCGCGTCGGGCAAGGCCACCGTGCAGGCCGGCGACAATATCTGGGTGAACGCTGACGTGCTCATGACGCACGACGTTTGCGGCCCGGGCACCATCGGCGTGTTCAAACGCGAGTTCGGCAAGGACGCCAAGGTTTGGGATAAGAAGCGCATCGTCATCATCCCCGACCACTACATCTTTACCGCCGATTCCAAGTCTAACCGCAACGTGGACATCCTCCGCGATTTCTCGAAGGAGCAGGGCATCGAGTATTTTTATGACGTGATTGATGATCCGAACGGTCACTGGCATTTCGACGCGAGCAAGGGAAACATGAAGCGCCAATACGGTTCGCGCTACGCGGGCGTGTGCCACACCGCGCTCCCCGCGAAAGGCCACACGCGTCCCGGCGAAGTTTTGTTCGGCACGGATTCCCACACCTGCATGGCGGGTGCGTTCAACCAGTTCGCCACCGGCATCGGCAACACCGACGCCGGTTTCGTGATGGGCACGGGCAAATTGCTCATCAAGGTTCCCGAGACGATGCACTTCCGCCTCGAGGGCAAATTGCAGCCCGGCGTGATGGCGAAGGACATCATCCTGCATTGCATCGGCGAAATTGGTTTCGACGGCGCGACCTACCGCGCGATGCAGTTCGACGGCTCCGGCGTCGCCAGCCTCTCGATGGACGACCGCATGACCATCGCCAACATGGCCATCGAAGCGGGCGGTAAGAACGCGATCTTTGAATTCGATTCTCGCACGGCGGAATACGTGGATGCCCGCGTGAAATTGAACGGAACGAAATCCGCCTACACGCCGGTCGAGCGTGACCGCGATGAGAAATTCGTCTACGAACACGTCGTGGATTTGAGCAAGCTCGAACCGACGGTCGCCTGTCATCCCGATCCGGGCCAACGCAAGAAAGCCAAGGAGATGAATCAGCCGCTCGACCGCGCGTATGTCGGTTCCTGCACCGGCGGCAAGACGAGCGACTTCGTGGAATTCGCCCGCGTGCTACGCGGCAAGAAGGTGGTCATTGATACCTTTGGCGTGCCCGCGACGCCGGACATCGTCAACGATTTGCAGTCCACCTATTGGGGCAACTCGACCATCTGGCAAATTCTCGTGGACGCCGGGGTGCAGATGACGGAGAACGCCGGTTGCGCCGCGTGCCTCGGCGGCCCGGTGGACACGTTTGGCCGCATCAACAAGTCCGGCATCAACTGCATCAGCGCCACGAACCGGAATTTCCCCGGTCGCATGGGCGACAAGGAATCGAAGGTGTTCCTCGCCTCGCCGATGACGGTGGCCGCGAGCGCCTTGACCGGCAAGGTCACCGACCCGCGCGAGTATTTGGGGAATTAAACATTTGAAACGGGCAAATGAGCCGCGAGGAAAAGCTGCTTGAGAAGTTGCGGGATTTTCGCCGCGACCAAGGCTGGGATTTTGGCGAGCTGTGCGGCTTGTTGCAGCGGCTTGGATTTGAAATGAGAATTTCAGGAAGCCATCATTTCTTCAAGCGGGCGGATTTGCGGGACATAATCAATTTGCAACCGCAGTCGGGCTGTGCCAAACCTTATCAAGTGCGGCAGGTGCGAAAAACTTTGCAGGCAAACGGACTGTTATGAACACGAAATACGAAATCGTCGTTTACTGGAGCGAAGCTGACGGCTGCTTTCTGGCCGAAGTGCCGGAGCTGCCCAAGCTCATCACCGACGGCGCGACGCGCGTCGAGGCGCTCCGTAATGCCGAGACCATGATTGAAGCGTATTTACAAACTGCGAACGAAGCTGGCTGGGCGGTTCCCGCACCTTGCGGACGGCTGGCGTTTGCGTGAATCCATGACCACCGCCACTTATGCCGAAGTTTCCTGGGAACGCATGAGCAACGCCGTGGAAAATGTCCGGCGGCGGTTGCTGCGAGCGGCTCACGCTCTGGACGACTCGCGTATTCCTTACGCAGTGGCCGGTGGCAATGCGGTTGCGGCTTGGGTTTCGCGCGTGGACGAGGCAGCGGTGCGCAACACGCAGGATGTGGACATCGTTTTGCGCCGCACCGACCTTCCCGCCGCCATCAAAACGCTTGAGCAAGCGGGCTTTGTTTATCGTCACGTTGCGAGCATAGATATGTTTCTCGATGGGCCGGAGGCGAAGGCACGCGACGCGGTTCACATTGTTTTCGCCGCTGAAAAAGTTCGTGCGGATTACGCTGCGCCCGTGCCTGATGTTTCTGAATCCGAGGCCACAGAAACGTTCCGCTTGCTGTCGCTCGACGCGCTGGTGCGAATGAAACTCACCTTGTTCCGCGACAAAGACCGCGTGCATCTCCGCGACTTGATGGACGTGGGTTTGGTGGACGCAAGCTGGCTGGAACGCGTGCCGGCGACTTTGAGGCCGCGTTTACAGGAATTGCTGGACAACCCGGAAGGTTGAACGGACACATTGACCGGCTCAAATCAGTTTCAAGAACGGAGCGATGTTCACGCATCGCTCCGTTTTTCTTTTCACGGCGGGCATTCACCGGCAAAGTTTCCTCTAATAAACCCCCGACTCGCGTGTCATTACCTGTGAACACGAAGTCTTTGGCCCGCGCCGAACCGACCGAAATGAAGTCAACCCGCCAGGAATGGCCGTGATGCGAGCAGACGAACCCAGCGCTGAATCGCCCGGATGCGAAACGATTGAAGAGCTTTTCACGGCTCTGGAGGCGCCGCTTTTGGTCTATGCGTTGCGCTACACTGGCGGACGCGCGCCGGCCGAGGACGTCGTTCAAGAAGCGTTCATGAAACTGCACGAACAATTTGAATCGGTCGAAAAGCCCCGCCCGTGGCTTTATCGCACCGTGCACAATCTCGCGCTGAACCAGCGGCGCGCAACGGGCAAAACCGTTTCCCTTGAAAAATTTTCCGACGATGAAAATTCCTCCACGACTGACACCGCCGACTCTGCGCTGCTCCCCGACGAACAGATCATCCGGCTCGAAGGCATCGGCCAGGTGCGCTTGAGCCTCGCGGCGCTGGACGAACGCAGCCGCGAACTCGTGCGGTTGAAATTTCACGACGAACTTTCCTACAAAGACATCGCCGCGCGGACGGGGCTGACCACGGGCAACGTGGGTTTCATCCTGCATCACGCGCTGAAAACCATCGCCACCGAACTGGCGAAGACGGGAGCCATGCCATGAACCCGGAAAAACCATCACGCGAAGAGATCGAAGTGAAGCTGACCGCGCTGCTGCTCGGCGAACTGCCCGCCGATGAAGCCAAGCTGCTGCGTTGGACGATTTCGCAGGATGCCAACTTGCAGAAACTACACGACGAATTGGAATCCACCATCGTCCTCGTCCGCGAAGTCGCGAAGAATCCCGCTGAAGCGTCCGGCGAAAAAACTGTTTCGCTGAAACTTTCTGACACGCGCCGCGAAAAATTGCTCGCGCATTTCAAGGCGCCGCGTCCGCAACCGAAGAACCCATTGTTCTGGCTCAAACCAATCTCATTTCCAAAAGTTCCGAGGTTGATTGAAGTGCTGGCTGTAGTCGCCATCGTCGCGATACTGGCGGCAATGTTGTTGCCGGCCACAAGCGCGGCAAAAAAGAAAGCGCAGAAGATTTCGGCTGCGAATGTTGCAAAACAAAGAGCGTTAGAAGCGCAAATACAGGCGGAAGATAACGCGACGGTCGCAATGTCTGCTCCGTCTGCCCCCGCCCCCATCCTCGCGCCGCTGCCCGTGCAGATTGTTTTGCCAACGGCCGAATCACCGGCACAAGTCGCCGCGATTGGCGGGTTGGCTGCCGATTCATTCGCGATTCAAAACCCCCACGCTGGCCAGCCTGTGACGTTTGGCGTCAATCAAACCAGAGGCGCGGTCGATTCAGTTGGCGTAACCGACACCCGCATCGGCGGCGGCAGCGGTGGGGGTGGGGCTGGCGGCAAACCAGCAGCGGATAGCTCGGCTCTGGCATGGTATGACGCCAACGTGAATCGTTCTGAGGCGGAGGGCGGCACGTCAAATATTGGCGAAGAATATCGCCGCAATGCACCCGCTGGAAATGCCACTGAAAATTTTTTCCCTGGCGTGCCCGGAGCCGCTGGCGCGGTGCCGCAAGAAAAATTGCCGACCATCGCGCTGAACACCGTTGCTGGTGAAAGTTCGGTGGACAGAAAATTGAAGCTGGAAAATTCCGACCAGCTTCTCGCTAAAGGACTTCAAGAACGCGATGGCGATGCCCTCATCGTGGGAAACAAATTTTACCGGACTCCGGCGCGTGAAGGTGTGGACAACAACAGCTCCTTTGATTTTGCAGCGCCATCGGCTGCACCGGTCAAGCCCGGCTCCAGCCCAAACACAGTGTTATTTGCTTCGAGCGATTTTACCAAGCGCACCGATGAGCTGAAGCTTCTGGACAAATCCGGCAGCAGCACGCTGGCTTTGGATTCTGCAAAAGAAGTTGCCGCGAAGACGGATTTGCCCGGCCGGCAAGTGAATCCAGCCACAGGTTTGCCGACAGCGCCAGCGGCGACAACTGCTCCAGCCAGCCGCCGCACTCGGGCAATGTTTGGATCTTACGACGGCAGCACCAGTGCGCCAGTTGCTTTTCAAAACGGCTTGGCGGCGTTGCCTCAATCCGGCAGCGGTGCGCTGATGTTGGATGGGAAAAATTCCTTCTCCGGCGGAACCACGGTCAATTCCGGCAACCTGGCACTGGGCGTGACCAAAGATTCCGTCTCGCAGCAACTCACCAAGGACGATGTGGCGGGCTTGCGCTATCGCATCGTGACCAACGCTGTCGTAGCCCGGAAAATTGATGCCGTGGCTGAACTGGATAAGCCAATTCCGCACGCTTCCTTGCCTGCGCCCATTCCCCAGCCCGAAATCCTGGCACGCGAAAATAGTTTCTCCACGTTTTCGCTCAACGTCAGCGACGTGTCGTTCAAGCTCGCGGCGGCGAGCTTGGAACGCGGGCAGATGCCGGAGGCGGCGTCCATCCGCAGCGAAGAATTCATCAACGCCTTCGACTATCGTGATCCTGAAGCGGCAGCGGGACAGCCGCTGGCGTTCGTGTCGGAACGCGCGCGGTATCCGTTCGCGCAGAACCGCGAGCTGTTGCGCTTCTCCGTGAAGACGGCGGCGGCGGGTCGTCCGGCGGGACGCGCGTTGAACCTGATTCTCTTGCTCGACAATTCCGGTTCGATGGAGCGCGCCGACCGCGTGGCCATCATCCGCGAAGCGTTGCGCGTGCTGGCCACGCAGTTGCAGCCGCAGGACACGGTGAGCGTCGTCACCTTCGCGCGCACGGCGCGGCTGTGGGCGGACGGCTTGTCCGGCGACAAGGCGGGCGAGACGCTCGCGCAAGTCGGCGGCATCACGCCGGAAGGCGGCACGAATCTCGAAGAAGCGATGCGGCTTGCCTACGAAACCGCGCGGCGTCATTACCTCGCGAACGGAATGAATCGCGTGGTGCTGCTCACCGACGGCGCGGCGAATCTCGGCGATGTGAATCCCGCCGACCTCAAACAAAAAGTTGAGGCGCAGCGCAAGCAGGGCATCGCGCTCGATTGCTTCGGCATCGGCCAGCAGGATTACAACGACGAATTGCTGGAGCAGCTTTCCAGCAATGGCGACGGGCGTTACGCGTTTCTCAATTCGCCGGAGGATGCGTCGAAGGAATTCGCCGCGAAGCTCGCGGGCGCGTTGCAGATCGCCGCGTCGGACGTGAAGGTGCAGGTGGAATTCAATCCGCAGCGCGTGATCTCGTATCGCCAGATCGGCTACGCGAAACATCAGCTCACCAAGGAACAGTTCCGCGACAACACCGTGGACGCCGCCGAGATCGCCGCGCAGGAGGCGGGCAACGCGCTCTACGCCGTCGAGACCAAGGCGGACGGCATCGGGCCGATCGCGACGGTGCGCGTGCGCTACAAAGTTCCCGGCACGACAGATTATCGCGAGCGTTCTTGGGACGTGGCCTACACGGGCAACGCCATTTCGCTCGAACAATCCAGTGCGGCGATGCGGCTCGCAGCCACGGCGAGCGCGTTCTCTGAATGGCTCGCGTCGAGTCCGTTCGCGCAGGAAGTCACGCCGGATGAACTGCTCAAAACGATGAGCGGCGTGCCGCAAATCTACGGCGCGGACCAACGCCCGCAGAAATTGGAATGGATGATCCGCCAGGCGAAGAGCCTGTCGGGGAAATGAAATTCTTTTTTGTTTTGACGCTCGCCCTCACCCTAGCCCTCTCCCCCGAGGAGAGGGAATGACGTTGCCCACGCTCGTTTTTCCGATTGCCCACCGAGCAATCCAGCCGCGTGATTTTCAAAAGACGCAGGGAGAAACGCTCGCCGCGCTCTGGCGAAGTGGATGCGCTTGATTGTAGCGCAGTTTTTTCTGCGGAAGAAAAAGTGGCGGCGATGACGCAGAACGCTCTTGAACTTTCCAGCGATGCACAAAATGTTCCCCTCTCCCCGGGGGAGAGGGCTAGGGTGAGGGCGAGCGTCCCACTAACTTTTACCACCAACCTCTGGCGGCTGCATGGGCTTGGTATAATCTGGCAATGGATGCGGCGCACGCGCCTGCAACTCGCGAAAAATAGTGTCGCGAATGGCCTGCTGGTCGCGCCGTAATTGCGAGTTCCAGAAACGAAGTTCCTTGATGCCTTGCGTGACGAGAAATTTGGTCCGCTCCGCGTCGTGAGCTTGTTGCCCCGGAAATCCGTGGCCACCGCCATCGAGTTCGATCGAGAGACTGGCTTCCTGACAATAAAAATCGAGAAAGTAAATACCGACCGGATGTCCGCGCCGGAATTTGTAGGCGCTGAACCGCCGGTCGCGCAGCCAAGACCAGACGAGTTTTTCTGCCCACGTCGGCTTTTCCCGCAAGGCACGGGCGCGATAAGTGTCGGGCATGGCGAAAATATAAAACGGTCTGGGATTGAAGAAAAGTATGGTTTGAACGCTCGCCCTCATCCCGGCCCTCTCCTTCCTTGTGGGAAGAGAGAGAAAGCACTCTCCGTAATTTTCTCCTAATAAATCTCCCGCTCGCGTGTCGTTACAGATGAGATGAAATGTCGACACACCATTTTCAAAAACCGCACGCGCAGTGCGCGCCTCATCTGCTTTGACAACTTTTTTACAAACCTTTGACCCGTGCCTGACAAACCGCCGGCGCTATCGCTGGCAAACTGAATCAAACTATGAAAACGAAAATTACGTTCCTTCACCGCCTTGCCCTCACCCTGACCCTCTC